>VHBP01000033.1 GCA_016871915.1 Gemmatimonadota bacterium | reverse complement strand
CGCGCGTACTTCAGGCTGAATGGCAGGAGATGCCAGGGCCGGAAGCGCGTGCTCAGCAACGGAGCGACGGCAGCTGGATCCCCTCGCGCGCCGCGGTCTCGCGCGCGATCTCGTAGCCGGCATCCGCATGACGCGCGACGCCGATCCCAGGATCATTGGTGAGCACGCGCTGCAGCCGCTCGCGCATCGCCGGGGTACCGTCGGCGACGATCACCTGCCCCGCGTGGAGCGAGTTCCCGATCCCGACACCCCCGCCATGATGGAAGGAGACCCAGCTCGCCCCGCTCGCCACATTGAGCAGCGCGTTGAGGATCGCCCAATCCGCAACAGCGTCGCTCCCATCGCGCATCGCCTCGGTCTCGCGGAAGGGGGAGGCGACGCTCCCCGTGTCGAGATGATCGCGCCCGATGGCGATCGGCGCGGAGACCTCGCCCCGCGCGACGAGATCATTGAGCGCCATCCCGAACTTCGCGCGCGCCCCCTGCCCCAACCAACAGATGCGAGCCGGGAGTCCTTGGAAGTGGATCCGTTCGCGCGCGAGGTTGATCCAGCGCTTGAGGTGCTCATCCTCGGGGAACATCTCGAGCACGAGTTCATCAGTGCGGGCGATATCCTTGGGATCACCCGAGAGCGCCGCCCATCGGAACGGCCCCTTCCCCTCGGCGAACAGCGGGCGGATGTACTCCGGGACGAAGCCAGGGATCTTGAAGGCGTTCGTGACACCGGCATCGAGGGCGACGGTGCGGATGTTGTTGCCGTAATCGAAGGCGATGGCGCCGCGGCGCTGCATCTCGAGCATCGCCTTCACATGGACCACCGCACTCTCCGTGGAGCGGCGTACATAGGTCGCGGGATCGGCGGTGCGGAGCGCGTTCGCCTCAGCGAGCGTCATCCCGTGCGGGACATACCCGTTCAGCATGTCGTGCGCCGAGGTCTGGTCGGTGACGACATCGGGGATATCCCCACGCGCGATGAGCGCGGGCAGCACCTCCGCCGCATTGCCGACCAACCCGACGGAGAGGCCGCGCTTGGCGGCCTGCGCCTCGCGGACCCAGCGCATCGCCTCGTCGAGGTCGTGGGTGATGCGATCACAGTACCCGGTATCGACGCGCTTCTGGCTCCGCGCGGGATCGACATCGATGCCAAGGAAGGCGGCGTCGTGCATCGTCGCCGCCAGGGGCTGCGCGCCTCCCATGCCACCCAGACCGGCCGTCAGGACGAACCGCCCCGCGAGCGAGCCCCCGAAGTGCTGGCGCGCGACCGCCCCGAAGGTCTCGTACGTCCCCTGCACGATCCCCTGCGAGCCGATGTAGATCCATGAGCCGGCGGTCATCTGTCCATACATCATGAGCCCCTTCCGCTCCATCTCGCGGAAGTAGTCCCAGGTGGCGAAGCGTCCGACAAGATTGGAGTTCGCGATCAGGACGCGCGGCGCATGCGCATGCGTGCGGAAGACCGCGACCGGCTTCCCGCTCTGGACGAGCAGGGTCTCATCGTGCTCGAGCCCGCGCAGGGCGCGCACGATGTCGTCGAAGGCCTGCCAATTGCGGGCCGCTCGCCCGGTCCCGCCGTATACCACGAGATCATCGGGACGCTCAGCGACCTCGGGATCGAGGTTGTTCATGAGCATGCGAAGGGCAGCTTCCTGCTCCCACCCCTTGCAGGAGATCGTGGCGCCGCGCGGCGCGCGGACAGGACGTGGCTGAGACATATCGGGAAGTTAGTGCGCGAGGGTGGCGAAACGCCCCTGCGTGATGGCGAGGGCGAGCCGTTCGATGTCGGGACCCAGGACACGGTCCGCGGTCAGCGAGGAGACGAGCGACCGGACCTCCGCCTGGGCCGCCTCGACGGCGCGACTCCCGCGGAGCGGCCGGCGGAAATCGATCCCTTGGGCGGCGCACATGAGCTCCACGGCGAGCACCTGCTCGACGTTGCGGAGCAGGCGCCGCAGCTTGGTCGCCGCCCCCATCGCCATCGGGACCACGTCCTCCTTGTTCCCGTCGGTCGGGATCGAGTCGACGCTCGCGGGATGGGCGAGCCCCTTGCACTCGCTGGTGATCGCCGCCGCGGTCACCTGCGCCATCATGAAGCCGGAGCTGACGCCCGCCGTCGGGGTGAGGAAGGGCGGGAGTCCTTCATTGAGATCGGGGTGCACGAGGCGATCGATCCGCCGCTCGCTCATGACGGCGAGGTTCGTCATCACGATCGCGAGGACATCAAGCGCGAGCGCCACCGCTTGCCCGTGAAAGTTCCCGCCGGAGAGCATCGTCCCGTCGTCGAAGACGAGCGGGTTATCCGTCGCCGCATTCAGCTCGGTGGCGATGAGCCTCTCGGCAAATTCGATCGCCTCGAGGACGGGGCCATGGACCTGGGGCATGCAGCGGAGCGCGTAGGCATCCTGCACACGAGAGTCACCCTCGCGATGCGATTCGCGGATCTGGCTGTCACGCAGGAGCGCGAGCAGGAGGGCCGCCGAGGTCTGCTGCCCACGCTGACCGCGGGCGGCGTGGATGCGCGGATCGAAGGCGGTCGGCGTCCCCAACAGCGCCTCGAGCGACATCGCCCCAGCGACATGCGCGGTGAGCCAGGCGCGGCGGGCCGCCGTGACCGCGAGCGCCGCGACCGCGGTGTGCGCCTGGGTGCCATTGACCAACGCGAGCCCCTCCTTGGGGCCCAGCGTCACGGGAGCGAGCCCCTGCGAAGCCAACACGTCCTTGGCCGGACCGCGCCCACCGGGATGATTGAGCTCCCCCTCGCCTATGAGGGCGAGGGCCAGATGGGCGAGTGGCGCGAGATCCCCACTCGCTCCAACAGAGCCCTGCTCCGGGATCTCCGGCCAGCATCGCGCGTTCAACATCCCGCAGAGCAGCTGGGCGAGCTCGGGGCGTGCCCCGCTGAATCCCTTGGCAAGCACATTCGCACGGAGGAGCATCATCGCGCGGACCTCCGCCTCGGGGAGGCGGGGCCCCACCCCGGCGGCATGACTCCGCACGAGATTCACCTGCAGCTGCGCGAGTTGGTCGGCGGGGATCGCGAAGTCGGAGAGCTTACCGAACCCCGTCGTCACGCCATAGACCGCCTCCCCTCGAGCGGCGAGCCCCTCGACCACGGTGCGCGTTGCCCGCATCCGCTCTGCGGCGGACGGTGCGAGGGTGACTGACCGCCCGCCCACAGCGACGGCGACGACATCGGCGATGGTGAGCGAGGCACCATCGAGGATCAGCGGGGCAACCGTCATGGGGTGCGGAGTCCTGCTCCCGGCGGGCGGAACGTCTGGCGATCGTAGTCGAGCTTGATCTCCGGTTGCGCCTTGAGAGAGATGAAGAAGGTGAAGGCGAAGTTGCCGTTCGGCGCCTGGGTGAAGCCGAAGACGGCCCGCCAATCATGGAGCTCGCGCTGGAGCGAGACCACCTGGCTCGCGAACTCGCGCCGCACGACATCGTACGTGGTGCTCCACGACCCCGCCCAGCGCGGGGTGAGGTTGAAGGTCGTGCGGATGCCCACTGAGGTCGTCGGCGGGACGCGGAAGAAGGTCGCGCCCGAGGGACCCGCCGTCTGGGCCACCTGCGTCGCCGCCGATCGCTCGGCCTGGAAGACGCAGGTGTCGTACTGCGGGAATCCCAGCAACGCCTGACACTGCAGCGTGGGGTCGAAGTCCACGATGCGGCCTCCCACCGGCGGCCGCTGGCGCTGCGAACTCACCGTGAAGGCCGCGGTGAACCCCTGCCCTGTCGGGATCTCCTGGATCCCGCCGCGGGTGCGCGTCCCGGTGGTCGCCCCCATGCCGTTGAGCGAGCCCGCGGCGGAGATGAGACCGCCACCCATCGGGCTGGGGTTCATCGTCGGCGTCGCCCCTTGGCGTGACGCCCCAATTGAGATGCCGAGGAGTCGCGCGATCGCTTGGACGAGACTGGAGTTGGCATCAAGGTTGAACGAGGCCCGCACCGCCTCCCGGTACGGCTTGAAGCTCGCCGTGTCGCTCAGGAGATCACCTTGGAAGAGCGAGTAGTCGACGCCGAGGTCGAACCCGGGGAGGAGATCGGAGCGAAAGGTGTACCCGAAGCGATCGGTCGCGAACCCGGTCTTCCCTGTCGCGCGCCGCCGTTCGAAATCGTACGCAATCCCGGTGAACTGGATCGTCGCCACCTTCACCTTCTTCCCACCGTCCGTCGAGAGGTCGGCGGAATCCTCCGGCACACGCAACTTGGCCTCGATGTTCGTCGTGAGGCCGAGCGAGACACGGTTCTGCGCGAGGGAGCCGAGGTACCCGGCCCGCGTGCGCCCGGTCGCGGCAAGGAAGGCATCAGGAACGGAGGCCTCAGGTGAGTATGAATAGCTCACCGTGGGCGAGATGGCGTGACGGAACCGTTGCACCGGACCAAAGCCCGGGAAGAGCGCATAGATGGTTGGCGAGACCCCGAGCCCATAGGAGAGGCGTTTGCGCTGCGTGACCCACGCACCATTGGACCGGAAGGTGCGCACCGCGAAGCCGCCCGGATCGACGTTCGACGCCGTCACCGACGGGGTCAGGTTCCACGTCCCCTGCAGGAACTGGGGGAGCCCGATCGAGATGTCGGCATCGAGGCTCGATTCATAGGTGCGCTGGTAGACCCGATCGACCCGCACCGAACTATCCTGCACATCACGCAGGGTGATGATCTGCGGATAGTCGAAGAGCTGTTGATTGAAGCGGATCCCGCTCTGGACCTGGAAGTCGAAGATCTTGAAGGGAGTCCCGATCGCGAGGGTCGTGGTCCCCGTATTGCGCTTGAGACGCACCGAATCGAGCCCGCTCGCGGTCTGGAGGTAGCGATACGCGAAGTCGCCGGTGGCATCGAGGTTGTAACTGTTCCGCTGCCCGAACTGGAGACTGGGATTGAGGACGAACCATTTGCCGAGCTCGAGCGGCTTGGAGGCGATGTTGAGCGAGGGGAAGTCCTGGTCGACCTGATCGCGCCCGGGGTACTGCCGCCGGGTCCCGCCGAGGTTCACCGAGAAGGGCCCCTGCTGGCGCACCAGATTCATCTGCGAGGCGATCGTCGCCACGGCGGCCAGGGGATTGATGATCGTTTGCCGCTGGATCTGCGTACTGGTGACGTAATTGAGATTGGTGTTGATGCGCGTCCGCGAGGAGAACTCCTGCGCATGGGACCAACTGATCGCGGTGTTCTGGCTCCCGGTGCTCAGGGTGTTCTGCGAGAGCGCGAGCGTCCCCGACGTGAACCGATCGAGCCAGCGATAGCGGATCTCTCCGTTGAACCGCGTCCAGCCCGGGTCCTGCGCCGTCGCGCGGGCACTCGACCGCCAATCCATCGAGACCTGCGCGTCGATGTAATCGTTGATCGCGAAGTAGTAGCCGAGGTTCTCGACGGTGCGCCGATAGGTCGGGCTGTTCCGCACCAACTCGGCGAAGCCGAGGCGCGGGGGGATGATCCCCGAGCGGCGCCCCGAACGGATGTCCTGGAAGATGAACGGGAGCCACATCACCGGGACGTCTTGCACATACAGGATGGCAGGACGGGCGACGAGGGTGCTGCCACCGACGCGCTTGAGTTCCTTCGCGAGGAAGTGGTAGTGCGGCACGCTGTCGAGACAGGAGGTGATGACCCCATTTCGACCGTAGACCGTGTTCCGATCGGCGACGGAGTCCGAGGCGAAGGCCGCCTGATGCGCCATCACCTTCCAGTCCTCACCTGCCTTGGCGATGGTGCTGAAGTCTCGGGTGCGTCCTTCCCGCCGCTCCACATCATACACGAGCTCGCGATGCCCGATGATGTCATCCCCGCGGGAGGGATCGCGCATCACGATCGTGTCGCCGCTCGCATCGACGCGCTTGAGGCTATCGCTGTAGGCGATCCGATCGGCGACGAGGAGGGTGGAATCGCGCTGCACCGCGGCGCGGGCGGTGGAGTCGCGGAGGAGGGTCATCAGGCGTCCGGTCGCCTCGAACCGGACCTGTCCGGCCTGGTAGCGGACGGCGGTGTACCCGCGTCGCGCCAGCAGCGCCCGGATCACGCTGTCGTCGGGGGCCCAGTCGATGAGCGTCGCCCCAGCGCCGCGCGCGGCAGGGGTGGCGTCCGCACCGCGACGACCTTGCGGGTCGGACCGCCCCTGCGGACCGACCCTGGGATCCGGAAGAATCGTCCCCGGTGCCGCCCCGGGCACCGGCTGGTCCGGTCGCGGTTGCACCGGTCGCGGCCGTGGGGGCTGCGCGTCGAGCCGCATCGGCATCCCACCGCCGAGCAGCAACACCACCGCAGCCACGCCGATGCGGCGGATCCGTCGCCGATGGACGAGCCACGAGATGATGATGCTGACCTCGTAGAGGAGGTAGAGGGGGACCGCCATGAGGATCGTCATGATGAGCAGGTCGCCCGGTGTCACGATCGCCGAGAGGAGGACGCTCGCCGCCATCGCATAGCGGCGAAACCGCATCATCGCCGCCGGCGTCACGAGCCCGAGTGCCGTCAGCCCCAGGACGACGATCGGCAACTGCGAGATCGCGCCGAAGGCCAAGCAGGTCGTGACCATGAACCCGAAGACGTCGCGCGCCGTGAAGAGTGGCTGCAATGAGGCCGACTGCATCCCCACCAGCACCTCGAAGATGATCGGCAGCACGAAGCGCCAGGCGACGAACACCCCGGACGCGAAGAGCATCGTCGCACCGAGGAGCACGGGCACCATCAGTCGCTTCTCGTGCGGATGGAGCGCCGGGGCGAGGAACGACCAGAGGTGATAGCCGATGACCGGCAGCGCCCCGACGAGCCCCACCGCGAACGCGACCTTGAGACTGATCGAAAAGGGATCGAGGGGATGGGTGACGACGAGTTTGCCCTCCGGGAGAAACGGCATCACCGGCGCGGCCAACCAGCCGATCACATCCAACTCCGGGCGCATCACGATGACGAGCGCACCGACCACACCGAGCAGGAGTGCCCCAGCGCTCCACATCAAGCGATGGCGCAGCTCCTCGAGATGGTCGAGGAAGGGCATCTCCGCGGTGGGACCGGACGTCACGCGTGCGCCATGTGGCGGAGGCCTCGACGTCGGGGCTCAGGGGCGCTGCGGAGACCCGACGAACTGCTCGGAGAGGACCGCAGCCTCAGAGCGAGGATAGCGCTGGATGATCTGACGATAGAGCTCCCGCGCCGAATCGCCCTTCCCGGCGACCCGCAACGCCGTCGCCCGCTTGTAGAGCGCCGTCGGCGCTCGGTCCGAATTCGAGTAGCGGGCGACCACCTGACCGTAGGCGGAATCGGCGGCGGCCGCATTCCCCTCGGCGGTGAACGCCTCAGCCATCCCATACAGGGCGTCGGCCGCGAGGTCGGAGCGCGGATACTGCGCGAGGAGCGCCGAGAAGGCGCTGCGTGCCGAAGCACCGCTCCCCCGGCGGAGCTGATCCTGCCCCATCTGGTAGAGTTGCGCCGGTCCCGGGGTCGCGGGCGCCGGCGCGCGTGCCGTGTCCCGACCGATGGGCGCACCCGCGATCGGCGCCGTCGACTTCTCGATGGCGTCGGACTCGAGATCGGCGCGGAGCTCTTGGATGCGCCGCTGCGACTGCCCCGTGAGCTCTTGGATGGCGATCAGTTGCGCACGCACGTTCTGCAGATCCTCGCGCACGTCGCCCCGGAGGCGGATCACTGTCGTGCTGATGCCGCGCACGGTGTCGTTCGTCGCGCGCAGCAGCAGGGCGATCTGGGCGAGCGCACTATCGAGCGACACGGCGCGAAGTGAGTCGCGCGTCCGTTCCGCCGACTGCAGGCGTCGGAACTCATCGCGCACCGCGACGACGTCCCCCTGCACGACCCGAAGATCCTGCTGGGTGGCAAGGCAGGCGCCGGCCGTCATCATGACGGCCGGCGCCCAGACCAGCTGACGGAGCCGGCGCAGGGTCACTTGGTGCCGGTGCCAGCCCCGCCCGCGACGATCTCGAACTCATCGCGGCGATTCTGTGCCCAGGCGGCCTCGGTGGACTCGGTGTTGAGCGGACGCTCCTCACCGAATGAGACGACGGCGATCCGGCTCTCGGCGATCCCGAGATCGACGAGATAGCGCTTGGCCGCGGCGGCGCGGCGCATGCCGAGGGCGATGTTGTACTCGTCCGACCCGCGCTCGTCAGTGTGCCCCGCCACGCGGATCCGAATCGATGGATTCGACTGCAGGAAGGCCAGCTTCGCGTCGAGAGTGGCGCGCGCCTCCGAGCGCAACTCCGACTGGTCATAGTCGAAGAAGATCATCTCGGTGAGGACAGCGCGCGGATCGCTGGTGGCGAGATCGCGGCCGGCGACGGTGCCCGTCACTCCGGCGAGGCGATCGCCGACGGCGGTGGAGGCGGTGCCGGCGGCCGGAGCGCCGGCGCTCGGGGCCGACGCAGGGGCCGGCGCAGGCGCAGGAGCCGCTGCCGGTGTCGCAGCCGGAGCCGCGACCGGCGCCGGAGTCGCGGGGGCTGGTTCCGTCGTCGGGGTCACGCGACTGCACGCCGTGAGGACACCGGCGATCGCGAAGGTCAGGGGGATCGTGCGCGAGATCGTCATGAGGGGGGCGCTCCTACGATGTGAAGGGTCCAGCATGAGGGGAAAGATAACCGGGTCAGGGGACGCTCAGGAGCCGCGGGGACCACGCGCCCATGCGCGCGGGCGCCCCGCGAGTCAGCTGTCGCACCCGACCCGATTCGATATCCAATACCCACAACTGCCGCGTTCCGGTCCGTGAGGAGGTGAAGACGAGGTGCCGCCCATCGGGAGCCCAGGAGGGGTCCTCGTTGATCCCCTCGGTCGTGTACTGGCGCACCGCGCGATCGCGCAGACTGATCGTGGCGATCTGGAACCGCCCATCGATCTGCGTCGAGAAGGCGACGAACCGCCCATCGGGGGACCAGGCGGGGTCGGCGCGATAGGGGGCATCGGTCAACGCAGTCGACGTGAGCAGTTCGGGGTTCGCCCCATCGGCGTCGGTGAGATAGATCTCGTTGCGCCCGAGACGCGAGGAGGTGAAGGCGATACGGCGGCCATCGGGCGCGAAGGTCGGTTGGGCATTGGTCGACCCGCGCCCGACGGTGACGCGCAACGGCGATTCCTCCCAGGCGCCCACGGGGACGACGTAGAGGTCGGTCCCCGACTCCCCCGCCGCGAAGGCGAGCCACTTCCCATCGGGGGAGAACGCTGGCGAGAGACTCAGCGGCGCTCCGGTGCGCACACGCCGCTCCTCCCCACTCGCGAGCTCGTGCACCACCACCGAGGTGCCGTCGTCGCGCATGCGAGCGAAGGCGATCGACCGCCCATCGGGATGCCATGCCGGTCCGAGGGCCGCCCCCACACCCGGCACCGGCTGTTCGTTCGCCCCATCGCTGTCGATCTGCCAGAGCGCCCCGCTCCGGACGAAGAGCACCCGCGTGGCCGCGATGCCGCGCGTCCCCGTCACCCACTCCTCGATGACGTCGGCGATGCCATGCACGGCGAGTCGCCAGGCCGGCGAGAGGCGTGGCCCCGGCAGGGCGAAGCGGCGTGTCTCCTGCGCCTGCGCAGCGACCACATCGTGCAGGGTGACCAGCGCGCTCCCATCCGCTTGGAGCACCACCTGCACGACGCCCGCCGCACCAAGACGCGCGTACAGTGGGTAGTTGAGACGACCGGTTGGTGCCCCCCGATCCGCGTCTGGGGAGATCACGGTGAGTCGATGCCCGAACTCGAGGTCACGCGCGATGATGAGACGGACCGAATCGCCATCGGCGCCGCCCACCGGCAGGAGATAGACCCCCGGCTGCATGCCCGGCGCGTAGGTGAGCCCGATGCGCACACCGGGCTCCTGCGCATGGAGTCGGCACGGCACCGTAGCGATGGTGAGCGTCATCCCGATCACCGTCACCAGGATGCCGCGAGACCAGCTGGACACGTGGCTCATCGCAGTCGCGCGGGGTCGAATCGGAAGGACACCGGGAGGATGTCATCCCCGAACCCTGACGGGAGCGGCCCGAAGCGGCCCTGCGCTGCCTCGACCGCCCCCTCCGCCTCGACATCGAACGCGAAGTTCCCGCTGCGCTGCACGAATCGGAATCCCGACACGCTGCCATCCTGGTGGATGAAGAAGAGCACCTCGGCGGTCAGCGCCCCCGGATTCCGCGGCCGGAAGTTGAGCGCGATCTGCCGCACGATGTTCTGCAGGTACCCAGGGAAGGGGAACTGGATCCCCTCGGTGCGCACCGTGGCGACATCCGTTCCCGTGCCGCCCACCGCGCCCCCGCCCGCGGCAGGTGCGCGCAAGGCAGGGGCCGCCTTGGCGGGCGGGGTCGGCGCGGGGGTCGCACGCATCGGCGCCTTCGCGGTCGGCGCCTTGATCGGCGCCGTCTTCCCCGGGTCGCTGCGTTCCGCTCGGACGGGGACGGGAGCCTTGGCCGGTGGCGTCGGGGCCTCGGGGGCCTGTTCCCGCACCACCCCGACCGCCCGCTCACCCGCAGGGGCAGCCACCAGGTTCACCTCGTACATCATCGGGAGTGTCGGCGGTGCGGCGGTGCGCACGACGAGGAGCGCCAGCATCGCGATGCCATGCACGACCGCCGAGATGATGAGCGGCCCGCGCAGCTCGGAGGGGCCGCGGAGGGCGACACTCACTTCGCGACGTCCTCTGGCTCCGTCACGAGCCCCACATCGCCGACCCCGGCGGCACGCATGATCGCCAGCACCCGCACGACCTGCCCATAGTCGGCGCGCTGATCCGCGCGCAGGTAGACGCCCCCCTGCCCCGACTTCTGCGCCAGGGCGCGGAACACCCCGCCGAACTCTCGGAGTGAGACTCGGACCTCGTCGAGATAGATGCGCCCATCACGCGTGATGGAGACCACGAGCGGCCGTTTGGCATCGAGGGGGCGCGCCTCCGCCCGCGGCAAGGAGACATCGACCCCGCCCTGCATCATCGGGGCGGTGATCATGAAGATGATCATGAGGAGCATCATGACGTCGATGAGCGAGACGACGTTGATCTCCGCATTGAGTGGCGTCCGCTCTCCGCGGGCGCGACGACGCATCCTAGAGCCGCCCCTCGCGCGCGATGAGCGCGATCACTTCCGTACCGAAGGCATCGAGCTCACCATCCAGACGATTGAGCCGCGCCGCAAAGATGTTGTAGCCGAAGTAGGCCGGGATCGCGACCGCGAGCGCGAACGCCGTCGCGACGAGCGCTTCCGCCACGCCGGGCGCGACCGCCGCGAGATTACCCGACCCGCCGCGCGCCACGCCCAAGAAGGCGCTGATCACCCCGAGGACCGTGCCAAGGAGTCCAAGCAGCGGGCTCACCGAGCCCACCATCGCGAGGAACGGGATGTACGTCCCAAGCCGGTCGCGCTCCGCATTGGTCTCCGCGTCGAGCACGAGGCGCAGCGCCTCGACCTGCGAGGCGGAGAGCGCCTCGCGGCGCTGTCCGGCGGCCCCGATGCGCAACGCATCGAGGAAGCGCACCGCCCGCTGCAGGATCCGCGGATACGCCCCCTCCTCCCCGCGCACGAGCAGGAGGCCCTCCGCCTCACCGAAGGAGCGGCACAGTCCGAACTCGGCATGGAACTCGCGCCCGGTGCGCTCCACCACGCGAAACGTCCGCCACTTGGAGAGCATCACGGCCCACGAGAGGAGCGACAGGACAGCGAGGACGGCAAGGACGGCAAGCGTGACCCCCGAGCTGGAGAGGATCAGCTCGATCGGCGAGGAGGGAACGGCCGCTGAGACCTGGGCGAGGATCACCGAGCGTTGAACCAGTCGAAGGTATGGCGGAGCCCCTCATCCAACGGCATCTCTGGGTTCCACCCGAGGACGGAGCGCGCCCTATCGATACGCACCACGGACCGGCGTTGTTCACCGGCGCGGGGTGGCGCGTGCTCGATCGCCACCTGCCGGTCGGTGCCCCGCATCAAGGCCGCCGCGAGTTCGAGTACCGATGTCTCGACCTGCGTCCCGAGGTTGAAGGCTCTCACATCGACCGTCCCCGCGGGAAGGGCCGGGAGCGCAGCGGCGCGGAGATGCGCGCGCGCCACGTCCCCGACGTAGACGTAGTCACGCGTCTGTCCGCCATCCCCGAAGACGGTGAGGGGGGTCCCAGCCTTTAGCCGTTGACAGAAGATCGCGACGACCCCTGCCTCCCCATGCGGATCCTGCCGCGGCCCGTAGACGTTCGCGAATCGGAGCGCGACATAATCGAGCCCGTGGATGCGCGCGTAGTAGCCGAGATAGAGCTCGACCGCGTACTTCGCGATGCCGTAGGGGGAATCAGGATCCTTCGGGACGGTCTCGAGGTTCGGTGGGGTGACGAGGTCGCCATAGACCGCCCCGCCGGTCGAGGCGAAGACGAACCGGGTCTGGCGACCCGAGGCGCGCATCGCCTCGATGAGATTGAGCGAGCCCCTGATGTTCACGTCGGCATCGAAGCCCGGATCGACCACGCTCTTCCGCACATCCATCTGCGCGGCGAGGTGGCAGATCAGATCGAACCCGCCATCGCGGACACAGGCGGCGGCCTCTGGGGAGCGGATATCGGTGTGGACGAACGTGGCCGTGGCCGGGACCTGATTCCGCTTCCCACTCGAGAGGTCATCGAGGACGGTCACGGCCCAGCCGTCAGCGAGGAGGGCGTCGGCGACGTGAGAGCCGATGAACCCGGCTCCTCCGGTGACGAGTGCGCGTCGGTTGGTCATCACGGAAAGATAGGCCCGCACCCACGAGCAGGGGGAGCGCTCAGGGGAGTCGCGCGGTGACGTACCCCGTCATCCCGACGGCGATCGCCCCCCGTACCTCGCTGAGGAGCTCGGCACTTGCTCCAGCACGCGTCACCCGCACCACCTGGGCGACGGCGATGGGGACCGGTTCCGGCATCGGCGCGCGCCGCCTCGAGGGACGCACTTGCTTCGCGAGCGTGACCTGATCACCCACCCGGAGGCCCTCGCCCGACCCGCGCGAGAGGAGGATCGCCGCGCCCGGCGCTGGGAGGAGCGCGTCGCCCGCGATCCATAGCACGGCGGTCGACGGGCCCCCACCCACGGGGGTGGGCATCGAATCCTTCACCGCGGGCGTGGTCCAGGCTGGGACGACGACCTGATCGGTGGCGACCTGATCGAATTGGGTGACGAGTTCGGCGGTGCCACCGGCGGAGTCGGAGAGCACGCGAAGGATGCCGGTGGGGATGGCCACGCGTCCGATTCCCTTGAGGGTCGGGCCATAGCGCAGCGTCAGGAGCGACATGCCGGGGGCGACGCGACTCCCCTCAGGTAGGACGAGACGCACCCGGTCGAATCGCTGCACGAGGCCCGGGACGGTGGCCACCATCTGCGACCCGTTCCGCGTCGGTGTCGCCACGATCCGCCCGGCACCCTCGACCCCACCGAGATCGGCCAGATAGGGGACACGCTCCGCCGCTCGACGGCGCGCTGCCCAGAGCGACGCCGCTGCGCTCCCAGACTCAGGAGACGGCGTCACATCAGGCATCACCCGACGTCCCCCCTGCTCCGCACCCGCGCCTGCCGTGGCCTTCACGTCCTCACCCGGCGCCTGTCCCGCACCGCCCGCCGGGAGCGGATCGCCTCCGATCACGAGGACCCAGCCGGGCTCGGTGAGATCGGGATCCTGGATCAGGCCCATGTTCCAGCGATAGAGCTCCGGCCATCGAAACGGATTCCCGAGATACCGTGCCGCGAGATCCCAGAGGGTATCGCCACGCTTCACGGTGTGGGTGGTCGGGGCCATCTCCCGCTGGGGAGATGCGCCCACGGACGCCGCCTGCGCTCCGAGGTCCGCCGAGCCAGTCGAGAGGACCGACGCAACAAGGAGCAAGGCGCGCAGCCGACGTCGCGTGCGCATACGATCAGAACGGGAGATCGTCGTCGCCGTCCATCGCCGCTGGGAACTCCTCGAACCCATCCGAGGCGCCACCCGACTTGGCTCCCGCCCCAGCCCGCATCGGGCGCCCTTCCCCATCGCCCCCGCGGCCGCCGCCCAAGAGGACGATCTCACGGACGTTGATCTCGGTCACGTAGCGCGTCTGCTTGTCCTTGTCCTCGTACTGCCGATACTCGATACGCCCTTCGACGAAGAGCTTGTCGCCCTTCTTCACATAGCGCTCGATGATGTCGGCGAGCCCGGAGCCCTTGGCGTTCCACGCCACGCACTTGTGCCACTCCGTCTTCTCCTGCTTCTCGCCTCTCGCCGAATTCCACTGCCGGCTGGTCGCGAGGGAGAACTGCGCCACCTTGTTCCCGCCGCTCGTCGAGCGGATCTCGGGGTCGGCACCCACGTTGCCCACGAGGGTGACCTTGTTCACGCTACGGCTCATGCTGCCTCCTAGTTAGGGTTGGTCCGCGCGCTCACCCTACTGCGGTCCAGCGGCCGCCGTCGCATCGGAAACACCTCGTCACAACCTAATCGTCGCCACCCACGGGCGCCCGGCGCATCAGGAGGGCGTCCTCCCGGGGGGCCTCGTAGTAGTCCCGCCGCCGACCGACTGGAACGAATGCGTGACGACGGTACAGGGTCTCCGCGGCGAGGTTGCTGACCCGGACCTCGAGAAAGACGGTGACGCCGCCTTGGACATCGAGGCCGCGCAGGAGCTCGGCGAGGAGCGCGTCCCCGAGTCCTTGGCGACGAGCGGACGGATGCACCGCGAGGTTCAGGAGCTCGGCCTCCGGCCCCACCTGCCGCACGATGCCGTACCCTACGACGAACTCGCCCTGCGTGACGACGAGACAGTGATCGGTCGGTGCGGCGATCGCCTCACTGACCGTCGCCTCACTCCAGGGATCGGAGAAGCTGCGCCGCTCAATCGAGACGATCGCCGGAAGATCCTCGGCGGTCGCAGGGCGGAACGCGATGGGTGCCGCGCGCAGCGGTCGTCCATGCGCGGCCTCCCACTTCACCTGGGCCTCGGCCAAGCGCCCGTAGAGCGGCTCCCACGACACGAGGTCGACCGGGCCGAGTGCCGACGCGAGCGCGAGCAGATGCGTGGCCTCGCGCGCGTGCGGGCTCGCGTCGATGGCCTCGGCGCATTCGCTCGCCGGGCGACACCCCAATTGCTCCACCTCGGAGATCGCTCCCGACGGCTCGCGATGCAACGTGGCGAGATAGCACTCCTCGCGTAGGGCGTCGAGCTGTACCGAGGTGACGCCGGGCGGGGTCGCGGTGAGTGCGAGAGACGGGACCGCGAAGAGAGGGATCCCACGCCCTTCCGCGAGCCCCTTGGCGATCGCGCCCACCACGCGGAGCGCGGTGAAGCTCCCCGGCCCCGCCCCGACGAGGATCGCATCCAATGAACCGAGGGCGACACCGGCGCGCTCAAGCGTCGCGAGCACCGCGGGGAAGAAGCGCTCCTCTTCCATGCTGCGCATCTCGACGCTCGTGTCGGCGAGGAGCGTCCCGGCGCGCAAGACGGCGACGGTCCCTGGTCCCGGCGCCGCGTCCATGACGAGGACCGAACCTCGGAGGGGACCGATGATGCCCCCGCGCGGCGACGCGGACGCGTCGTTCGTGTCGGGCTTCTTCACCAGGTCACCTGTCGGCGGGACGGCTCCGCGCCGAGATGCGCGAGCCGGATCCGCTGGATATCTCGCGGGAGCGCATCGCCTACCCGTTCAGCCCACTCGATGATGACGAGTCCGCGGGTGCGCAGGATCTCGTCCCACCCGATCTGCGCGAGCTGCTCGGGGCGCTCAAGCCGATAGAGGTCGAGGTGATGGAGTGGACCTCGCGGCGACGTGTATTCGTGTACGATCGCATAGGTCGGGCTCGTCACCTCGGTCGGCACGCCCCACCCGCGAGCGATCGCCTGCGCGAGCGTGGTCTTCCCAGCGCCCAGGTCCCCCTCGAGCGCGAGGATCGACCCCGGGGCGATCGAGGCGCCGAGGGCCTCACCCCATTCGCGCAACGCCGTCTCCGTCAGCTCAGCGACGGGCACGGCGACCTCCACCAGGTCGCGCACCGGCGCCTGGCCGCGCACGCCCCTCCCCCATCGCCGCCTTCACATCGAAGAGCTCGTCGCGGAGCCGCGCCGCCGTCTCGAAGTCGAGGTTCTTGGCCGCGGTTCGCATCTCCTCCTCGAGCCGAGCGATCAGCCCCGGCAGGTCATCGGTGCCGTAGGTCCGCTCCGCCTCGGCGACCTTCTTCCGAGTCTGGCGTGACGCGCGCTCCCCTTCGCGCGCCGCCGTCCCGTCGCGCGCATCAGCCACGCGGGTGACGATCCGCACCTGATCGGTGCTCTTCGTTACCCCCTTCGGCGTGATCCCGTGCTCGGTGTTGTGCGCCTCCTGCTTCGCGCGGCGCCGCGAGGTCTCATCCAAGCAGCGCTGCATCGAACCCGTGATGCGATCGGCGTAGAAGATGGCGCGCCCATCGACATGACGGGCCGCACGCCCGACCGTCTGGATCAATGAGCGATCGGAGCGCAGGAACCCCTCCTGATCCGCATCGAGGATCGCGACGAGGGAGACCTCGGGGAGATCGAGCCCCTCACGGAGGAGGTTGATCCCGATCAGCACGTCGAACTCGCCGAGGCGGAGCCCGCGGTTGATCTCCATTCGTTCGATGGCGTCGATGTCGGCATGCATGTAGCGGACGCGCACGCCGACCTGCGCGAGATAGTCGGAGAGGTCCTGCGCCATCCGCTTGGTGAGCGTCGTGACGAGGACACGCTCCCCACGCCGCTCGCGGAGCCGGATCTCGTGCAGCAGATCGTCGACCTGACCCTGCACCGAGCGGATCTCGATGATCGGGTCGAGGAGCCCCGTCGGGCGGATCACCTGCTCGACGACGACCCCTTCCGAGAGCGAGAGCTCGAGCTCGCCCGGCGTCGCGGAGACATTCACCGCCCGCGGGGTGAGGGCGAGGAACTCGTCGAACTTCAGCGGCCGGTTGTCGAGCGCGCTCGGGAGGCGGAATCCATACTCCACGAGGGTGGTCTTCCGCGCGCGATCCCCGTTGTACATCGCCCCGATCTGCGGGAGGGTCACATGCGACTCGTCGACGACGACGAGGAAGTCGTCGGGGAAGTAATCGAGCAGGCAGGCGGGTCGCGCCCCGGGCTGCCGCCCCGCGAGGATCCGGGAGTAGTTCTCGATGCCCGGGCAGGTCCCGATCTCGAGCATCATCTCGATGTCGAAGTTCGTGCGTGACTCCAGGCGCTGCGCCTCGAGGAGCTTCCCCGCCCCCTTCAACGCCACCAGCCGCTCGGTGAGCTCGGCCCGGATCTCCTTCACCGCACGCTCGAGCGTGGGGCGCGTGGTGACGAAGTGCTTCGCGGGATATACGGCGGTGCGCGGCAAGGTCGCGATCGTCGCTCCCGTGAGCGGGTCGATCTTGGTGATCCGTTCGATGCCATCCCCGAACATCTCGATCCGCACCGCCTGCTCCTCGTACGCCGGGAAGATCTCCACCGTGTCCCCGCGGACGCGGAAGGTCCCGCGCTCGAAGTTCACGTCGTTCCGCCCGTACTGGATCCGCACCAGCGCGCGCAGGATCTCATCGCGCGCGATCGTCTGCCCGACCTGCAACGTCACCATCGCCTGCCGGTAGGTTTCGGGATCGCCGAGGCCATAGATCGCGGAGACGGTGGCGACGATGATCACGTCCTCGCGCTCCATCAGCGAGGAGGTGGCGCGCAGCCGGAGGCGATCGATGTCCTCGTTGATCGAGGCGTCCTTCTCGATGTAGGTATCGGAGGCGGGGACGTACGCCTCGGGCTGGTAGTAATCGTAGTATGAGATGAAGTACTCGACGGCGTGCTGCGGGAAGAACCCCTTGAGCTCGCCGTACAGCTGCGCGGCGAGCGTCTTGTTGTG
>VHBP01000032.1 GCA_016871915.1 Gemmatimonadota bacterium | reverse complement strand
CACGAGCCCGGGGACCTCGCGCAGCGCGGCCGCCGCCTCGAGCGCCAGCGCACGCTTCTCCGCGAGCGCCGCGCGATACCGCGCCGCGCCGAAGAGCTTGAACGTGAGCCAGAGGCGGAGCCCAGGGAAGCCGCGCGAGAGATCGGGGCCGAACTGCGCCGGATCGTAGAACTCGTCCTGATTGGGCGGGAGATAGCCGGCGGTCGAGCTGTGGAGTGCACGGAGCGCCGATCCGTCGCGCACGAGCAAAGCGCCGGTGCCATACGGGAGGAAGAGCCCCTTATGCGGGTCGAGGGTCAGTGAGTCGGCGCGCGGGAGCCCGTGGAGCAACGGCCGGAGTTCTGGGACGAGATGAAAGCACCCACCGTACGCGCCATCGACATGATGCCAGAGCCCTTCGTGCGCCGCGAGGTCGGCGACGGCGTCGATCGGATCGACGGCGCCGGTGTTCGTCGTCCCCGCGGTGGAGAAGACCATGAAGGGGGTGAGCCCCGCCGCGCGATCGGCGGCGATCACCGCGGCGAGCGCATCGACCCGCATCCGAAAATCAGCGTCGCAGGGAATCGTGCGCACGCGGTCGTGATGGATCCCCGCGAGCTTCGCCGCCTTCTCGATGCAGTGGTGCGCCTGCGAGGACACGTAGATGGTCCCACGACGGATCTCGGGACCTAGATGCCGCTCACGCGCGCAGCAGATGGCGTTGAACATCGCCATCGATCCCCCGGTGGTGAACAGCCCCGCCGCGCCCGGTGGGAAGCCCATCCACTCGCGCAGCCAGTCGAGCACATTGGCCTCGAGTTGGACGAGGGCCGGCGCCGCCATCCAGACCCCAGTGAAGCGGTTCGTGCCTGCCGCGATGAAGTCGGCGAGCGCGGCGGGAAAGACCCCGCCGCCCGGGATGTAGGCGAGATAGCCCGACTTCGCGGTATTGAACGAGCGTGGGATCCACTCGTCGAAAAGGGGGTCGAGCAGGGTCTCGAGCGCACTCCCCTGCTCCGGCGCCGGCTCGCGCATCGCGCGCACGTAGCGCTCGTCATCCACCGTCCCACAGCTGGGCTGTTCCGGGAGGGCCGCGAGATAATCGATGGTACGGGCCACGACCATCTCCCCCATCTGACGCATCAGGTCGGGGGGGAGCTCGAGGGAGGCAAGATCATCCGGCGGAAGGGCATCAGGCACGAGTGAACGATACCGGGTTCGGCGCCCGATGCTATTCTTGGCGCCATGGCCTTCCGACTCGCCCCCCTCGTACTCCTCACCGCTGGGAGCCTACTCGCCTCGAACCTCGCCTGTGCGCGGCCATCCACCCTGCCGAACACCGGCGCCTCGACCGGTATCGGTCAGGGTGCGGCGCTCGCCGCCCTCCCACCCCTGCGTATCGTCTCCTACAACATCCGCCATGGCCGCGGGATGGACGACCAGGTCAACCTCGCACGCACCACGGGCGTCTTACGTCGCCTCGACGCCGATCTGATCGGTCTGCAAGAGGTGGACGACCGTGTGCGACGCAGCGAGGGCGTTCCTCAAGCCGATTCCCTCGGCGCCGCCCTCGGGATGCATGCCGCCTTCGGGGCCTTCATGCCGTATCAGGGGGGCCGGTATGGCCTCGGGATCCTCTCACGGTTCCCGATCCATCGTCGGACGGAGATCCGTCTCCCTGACGGGAACGAGCCGCGCGTCGCACTGGCGGCGGAGATTGCGATCCCACCATTCGCGGACACCGTCGTGGCAATCGTCGTCCACTTCGACTGGGTCGAGGACGATGCCTACCGGTATGCGCAGGCGCAGGTCGTGGCGGCGGCGCTCGATACCATCCGGCACCCGGTGATCCTCCTCGGGGATTTCAACGACGACCCGGCGTCGCGCACCCTCGCGCTCTTCCGTGCGCGAGCGCAGGAGCTCCCCAAGCCGGTGGAGGATCACTTCACCTTCTCGTCGACCAAGCCCGACCAGGAGATCGATTACATCTTCCTGCGCGCGGCGACGCGCTGGATCCCGCTCCGAGCCGAGGTGATCACCGAACCCATGGCATCAGACCACCGGCCGGTGGTGGGGCTGATCGCACGACGGCCCCGAGGGGAGTGACCCTCGAGGCCGTCGGGACCTGCGCCTTCAGCTGATCCGAACTCAGGGTGGTGACCTTCACCACGACGGCGTCGGTGAGCTGACCCGACAGACGACCCGACTGGTTATTCCCGCTCACGATCTCGAGGTTGCCGACCGCCTCATCGGCGGGGGCGAGGGCCTCATCGATACACGACGTGGTCGCAATCAGGGAGATGAGGACGAGGAGGGGAAGGAGGCGCTTGGTTATCGGAGGCGGGGCAAGAAAGGAAAGACCGCTTTTATGTCGTACTATAGACCAAGGAGGTAGGGGAGAGGTCACGTGACCTACGTCACAGCCCTACTCCTCGACGATCCGCGAGGTGTCCCGGGTGTCCGGCATCAGGGCGTAGACCACGAACGAGGCCCCCATCACCGCCGCCGCATACCAATAGAACCACCGCTCATGCCCCACTCCCTTGAGCCAGAGGGCAACGTACTCCGCCGTCCCACCGAAGAGGGAGACCGCGATGGAGTAAGGGAGGGCCACCCCCAGCGCCCGGACCTCGGTGGGGAAGAGCTCCGCCTTCACCACGGCGTTGATCGCGGTGTAGCAGGAGACCACGAGGAGGGCCCCGGTGAGGAGGGCGAAGGCGACGAACGGGCTCCTCGCCGTCTCGAGTGCGATGAGAAGGGGCACCGTCCCGAGCGCCCCCACCGCCCCGAAGGTCATCAGGATCGGCCGCCGGCCGATCCGGTCCGACCAGGCTCCGATCACCGGCTGTACGCACATGAAGACCACCAACGTGGCGGCGTTGATCTGCGACGCGGTCGCCTTGCTGAACCCCGTGGTGTTCACGAGGAACTTCTGCGCGTAGGTCGTGAACACATAGAAGGCGAGCGCGCCGCCCGCGGTGAGCCCGAAGACCGTCGCCACCGCGCGGCCATGTGCGAAGAGGCCACGCAGACCCGACGGCGCCTCCGCGACCACCCCTGCCGCCTTCGCCACGGTAAAGCTCGTCGTCTCGTCCAGATTTCGTCGCATCCAGATCGCACTTACCGCCGCAAAGGCGCCCAAAACGAAGGGGATCCGCCACCCCCACGCCATCAGCGCCGCCTCGCTCATCACCTTCTGTAGGACGAGCAAGACCGAGAGGGCAAGCAGCTGCCCCAGGATCAGCGTCACGTACTGGAAGCTCGAATAGAACCCGCGGCGCGTGCGTCCGGCGCGCTCACTCAGGTACGTCGCGCTCGCGCCGTACTCCCCGCCCACGCTGATCCCTTGCAGCAACCGCGCCACGACGAGGAGCACGGGCGCCATCACCCCGATCGTCGCATACCCCGGCGTCACCGCGATCAGGAGCGACCCGGCACACATCAGCGTGACCGAGAGGGTGAGCGCCGCACGACGACCATGCCGATCGGCGTAGCACCCGATCAACCAACTCCCCACCGGCCGCATGAAGAACCCCACCGCGAAGACCGCCGCCGTCTGCAGGAGCTGCGCGGTGACATCGCTCCGTGGGAAGAACGCCCCCGCGAAGTAGAGCGCGAAGGCGGAGTACGCGTACCAGTCGTACCACTCGACGAGATTGCCGATCGACCCGCCGATGATCGCGCGGACGCGTTGCCGATGCAGCACGGCGTCGGTCATCGGGGCCGCAACGTCCAGGTCGAGACCGCGCGTTCCACGACCTTCGCACGCGTGAACGGCATCGGCCACGCCTCGCCGATCAGATGACTCTCCAAGAAGTCATCGAAGTGCGGACTTAGGGGATTCCCGGACTGCCCGAGGTGTCGACTCAACGTAAACCCATCCACATCGGCCCAGTCGAGCACGAATCGCATGCTCGCCCCGGCGATCGTCTTGAACCCGCGGCGTACCTCATCGAACTCGACGAACGCCGCATCGAGCGTCGCCGCATCCCCGCGCGAGCTATACGGCCCACGCGTGAGCCCCAGCCATCGGTCCAGCACCCCGATCACCGCGAGTGGATGCTTGATCGTTAACGTCTGCACCGCGCCAAAGGGCCGCGCCCAACGCTCGGTCAACGCCTTTCGCATCGCGGCCGTCGCAACATCACTCCGCGTCTCACGCGCGGGCGTCGTACGATCATCGATGAATGCCTCCGCACTGTCCTCAAGCGCCGCGATCACCAAGTGCCGCGCCTTCGACCAATCATCCCCCAACTCATCACGGAAGACCGCCTCAGGGAGATGCTGCCACCAATAGGCGAAGAGCGTCGCCGCGGTGTCGGTCATATGCATCCGTCCCTGCCAGAGGCGGAGGTGTCGCACCGCTGCGGTATCCCCCACCGACTCCGCCGCCTCGATCGCGAGCCCACGCCACCGCACCCCGATCCCCGAGACGATGTCGCGCTGCATCTCACGCATCGCATCGGCGGTCGTGGTACGGGGCACCGGGGTCCCGGCGCCCGTCACCCGATCCAGCAGCTCGGTCGCCCGCGTCATCCGCGCCACATCATAGAAACCGGGGATCGGATACCGCGACCCACGCCCCACCACCTGATTGTTCGTGCTCGCCAACCATCCCTGCGCGGGATTCAATGCGAACGGTCGCTCCGCAAGTGGGCGATATCCTCTCCACTCAGCCGTCGGATCGACACCCGACTGTGGGACGAAGGTGTCGTACCCATCACGGATCGGGATCGGCGTCCCCAACTGATACCCGATGTTCCCCGAGCGATCAGCGTAAGTCCAATTCACACTGAGCGCGCCGGTGCTCGTCACCGTGCGCCGGAAGCTGTCGAAGTCGGTTGCACGCATGAGCCCGAGCGACCCCACCGCCACCGACCAGGCGGGGAAGTCGTACCCCGCCCAATGCTGCACCCGCGCCGAATCCCCACGCAGCTCCACCACCGGCCCGAGCGGCGCGCGCAGGATCCGCTCCACCCGCGACTCACCCCCCTTCACCGTGATCGACTCCACTTGGACGCTGAGCGGCTCGAGCCCGCGCACGGTCGTAACCTGTCCCCTGTCCCCTGACACCTGAACCCAGTAGTCATCGACCAGATCCACCGGCGCTACGGTGAACGCCCAACTCACCTGGCCATTGTGCCCCATCGAGATCGAAGGAATGCCCGGCGCCGAGACGCCGACCGCCTCGAGTCCTTCCGCTGAGTGCAGCCCCACCGCGTACCAGAGCCCGGGCGCGCTCGAGAGTTCGAGATGCGGATCGGACGCATGCAACGCCGCCCCCGACGCGGAGTGCTTGGGCGCGACCACCCAACTGTTCGACGCCTTGGTGAGCTTGGGCACCGCGCGGGCGATCTCGGGCACCGTCGGCGCCGACCACGACTGCACCAGATTCGCGAGGCGCCCCGCATCACCGCCGAGGCGTTCATAGATCTCTCGATGATCCGCGCTCCGATCCATCAGCGTCACCGCGAACCAGCTCTGATAGAAGCCGACGACGGCGACATCCTCCACCGTCCATGGCCGCGGTTGGAATCCCAACAACACGAACTCCGGCGGCAACGGCTTGGCCTGCGCGATCCAGGCGTTGATCCCCGCCACATACTGCGCGGTCTGCGCACGCGCCTCCGCGGGCATCGTCGCTGAGTCGCGCGCGACCTGCCAGGCGAAGCCTAGCCGCCGCTGCTCCGCATCAAGGGAGGCCGCCTGCTCGCCGAAGAGCTCGGCTAACTCCCCGCGCGCCATCCGCCGCGTGAGCTCCATCTGGAAGAGCCGCTCCGCCGCATGGAGCCAGCCGAGCGCGAAGCGCGCGTCGGCATCGGTGGTCGCCCAGACCTGCGGGACGCCTCGCGCATCGACGAGGATCTCGATCGGGGCCGAGGGGCCGGCGACGATCACCTCACCAGCGAGCGGCGCCACGGAGCGCGCGAGGTAGCGGCGCCCGCCGATCCAGGCGGCGGCCACGAGGAGGGCGAGGGCGACCAGGCCGATCGCCCCGACACGGAGAAAGGTCTTCATCTGGGGTAAGTTAGAGGAGAACGCCCATCCTCACCCTACGTACACCCGTCACGATGTCGACCCGTCCGCTCCGCACCCTCGCCCTCCTGCTCAACGTCGTCGCGCCGTTCGGCACACTGACCGCCCAGGCTGCCAAGCCCGCGACCACCGCGGCGACGGCCGCGCGCGACCTCTCCGGCACCTGGGACTTCGCCGTCGTGACGGAGAACGGGACCGGGACCCCCACGGTGGTGCTCAAGCAGGAGGGCACCAAGGTGAGCGGAACCTATGAGTCTGGACGCATGGGCGTCCGCACGCTCAAGGGGACGATCGCCGGCGATTCGATCGCCTTCGCGCTCGAGGGCGGGGAATCCCCTGTCACCTTGGTCTTCCGCGGCGCGATCCGTTCCGCGAACGACCTCAGTGGTGTGGTGGAGTTCGTCGGGATGGGTGGGGGCGCGACCTTCACCGGGACGCGCCGCCGCGCCCCGTAAGCGGACCGATCCTACTTCGCCTTCCCGCCGAAGTTGTAGACGAAGTTCACCAGCGGGAGACAGCACCCCGCCTCGCCGAACCCGCCGATCCCGAGATCGGCGGTGATTCGCTCGCCGATGAAGCGCACCCCCGCCGTGGCGAAGACGCTCGACGCGGTGACCGGCAGCCAGTTCTCCGTCACGAGCTTCACGCGACGACTGATCCGCTGCTCGCCACCGAGCACGATCACCGGATTGCTACTCAGGTCGGCGTCGGACCAATCGGTGAAGTACCCCCACCCGGCGCCAGCGGTGATCGCACGATCGGGCGTCCCCCAGGTCCCCACGCCATAGACGATCCCCGCGCTCCCCCCTTCGATGCTCTCGGGGACGACGAAGCCGAGCATGCCGATCGCGTAATCCGCCTTGGGACGCTGCAGGACCGTGTACTTCGGCGCGAAGTAGAGCACGCGCCCGATCGCCTCGGGGATGATCGGTGTCCCACCGGCGATCGTGAACTTGTCGGTCACGCCGTAGGCCGCGAAGGGGAAGAAGAGCATGAAGCTCGAGAAGTACCCCTCCCCCTTGGGAAGCGGCCGCGCCGTCGAGGTGAAGAGGAGCCGCGTGAGATTCGGGTCGCTGCTCCAGTACGCCTCTCCCTCCATACGCCCTGCGGTCATCCGCATCCGCTCGACCTGCGTACGCTTCACCTCCACCCGTGTCCCCGAGGCGGTCACCACCACGAGACGCTCGGCGTCCTGTTCCACGACGCGGCCGAAGAGCGTCGAGCCGTCCTTGAGGATGATCTCGTAGATCGTATCGGTGGGGGCGGGGCGCGTGGTCGGCGCGGATGGCTGCTGTGCCGTACCGGATGTGGGGGCGAGCAGCATCGCACCGAAGGCACAGACCACGAGAAGAAGTCGCCGCATCATCCGCTCCGAGCGTGAGGGTGAAGCTCCTTACCGCACCGCGTCCAACCGTACCACGAAGACCATCGGTGCATTCGCTGGCACCTTCCCCACCGCGCGCCGTCCATACGCGAGCCGCGCTGGCACCACCAACTGCCGTGTCCCACCGACCTTCATCCCTCGTACCCCGAGATCCCATCCACGGATCACCGTCCCCTTCCCAACCTCGAACGCCATCGGCGCCCCCTTGGGATTGGACCGATCGACCTCACGACCATCGGTGAGGTACGCGATGTACGTCACAACCACCTCACGCCCGGCCGTCGCCACCGCGCCGGTCCCAAGCTCCACATCGCGGTAGTACACGCCGGCGGGATGCTTGGTCATCGCGAGCAAGACCACGTTCAACTCATCAGCGAAGGTCACCCCCGCCCATTCATCCTCGCTGACGATCCGCTCCGCGACCAACTCGACGTTATCAGGTGGCGTGCTCGCGGATCCCGCCGCGCGCGCACCACCACAGGCGCTGCTCATCAATGTGAACCCGATCACCAACCAGACGCGACGCATCATTTCAATACTTAGCCAGATACTGCTCGAGTTCCCACGCCGAGACCTGCGAGATGTACTCGCGCCATTCGGTCCGCTTCGCATGCAGGAACTGCTCCGTCACATGCGGGCCCAGCGCCGCCGTGATCACCTCGTCCTTCTCGAGCTCATCGCAGGCTTCATTCAGATCATGCGGGAGATCATCGATCCTGAGCCGACGCCGTTCGCGGTGGCTCATCTCCCAGATGTTCTCGTCCACCGGCTCTCGGCTCGTCGCCTCGGTCTCGATCCCGCTCAGCCCCGCGGCGAGCATCACCGCGAGCGCGAGGTAGGGATTCGCCGCCGGATCAGGGGAGCGAAGTTCCACGCGCGTCCCCGTCCCGCGACGCGCGGGCACGCGGATCAACGGCGACCGATTCCGCATCGACCACGCCACATTCACCGGCGCCTCGAATCCCGGCACCAATCGCTTGTACGAGTTCACCAACGGGTTTGTGATCGCCGACATCCCACGCGCATGGCGTAGCAACCCACCGATGTAGTGGTGCGCGATCCCAGACAGCTGATACGCCCCCTTGGGATCGAAGAACGCGTTCTCGCCATTCGAGAACAGCGATTGGTGCGTGTGCATCCCGCTTCCGTTCTGCCCATAGACCGGCTTGGGCATGAACGACGCCACGAGGTTGAAGCGCTGCGCCACATGTTTCACCACAAAGCGGAAGGTCGTGATGTGATCGGCCGTCGTCAGCGCATCGGCGTAGCGGAAGTCGATCTCATGCTGGCCATGCGCCACCTCATGGTGCGCCGCCTCCACCTCGAACCCCATCTGCTCGAGTGTCGCGACGATCTCGCGCCGGCACTCCTCCCCCTGGTCCACCGGGGCGAGGTCGAAGTAGCCGCCCACATCGTGCGTCAGCGTCGCGGCACCCCCATCAGGCGCGGGACGGAAGAGGAAGAACTCCGCCTCCATCCCCGCATTCATCACGTACCCCATCGCCTTCGCGCGAGCGACCTGCCGCTTGAGCACCTGCCGCGGGTCCCCCGCAAACGGCTCTCCCTCAGGTGTCGTCACATCGCAGATCACGCGCGCCACCCGCTGCCCCGGCTCCCCCCAGGGGAAGATCCGAAAGGTCGAACAGTCGGGTCGCAGTAGCATGTCCGACTCCTCGACCCGCACGAACCCCTCGATGCTCGACCCGTCGAACATGATGTCGCCCGAGAGCGCCTTTCTGAACTGCGAGGCCGGCACCTCGACGTTCTTGTTGATGCCGAGGATATCGGTGAACTGGAGGCGGAGGAAACGCACCTGATGCGCCTCGCAGAGGCGCAGGATGTCCTGCGGCGAGGCGCCAGAGAGATCGGTCGGGACGGGGAGGGTCATCACGGGGAATATCGACCCCTCCCCATCGTAGGCGCCACGGCATCACCCGGGTGGCCCGCTATCTTCCACAGATGTCCTCCGCCCGCTTCTGCCCCGCCTGCGGCGCCTCGCTCGACGCCGCCGCCCGTTTCTGTCACCGCTGCGGTACCGCCGCCGATGGGAGCGCCCCAACCGCGCGCTCGGCTACCCCCGCGCCGGGGGCGAGCACCGTCCTCCCGTGGACCGTCGCGGGGATCGCCCTCCTCTGCCTCCTCGCCTTCATCGTCGGACAGAACTTCCGGAAGGGGCCTCCCGCGGCGCCCGCCCCCAACGCCCCCTTCGCCGGTGCCCAGGGCGGCACCCCGGGCCGCGCCCCCGACATCTCCCAGATGGGCCCCGAGGAGCGGGCCGACCGCCTCTTCCAGCGCGTCATGACCTACGTGGCCGAGGGGAAGACCGACTCGGTGCAGTTCTTCTCCCCGATGGCGATCCAGAGCATGCTCGCCCTGGCCCCGCTCGACGCCCATCGTCGCTACGACCTCGGCCTCCTCGGGATGGTCAGCGGTGACGCCGCGATGGCCCGCGCGCAGGCCGATTCGATCCTGATGACAACGCCCGATCACCTGCTGGGGCTCATCCTCGCCATGCGCACCGCCGGGATGCAGCTCGACACCCTCGCCAGGAACCGTCATGCGGCGCGACTCGCTGCGGTCGTGGACCGCGAGCGGGCGAAGAATCTGACGGAGTACATCGATCACGGGCCGGACATCGATGCGGCGCTCCGTGAATCGCGCGGTGGGGCTATTTCCCCCGCGCCCACGCCCCGCTAGGTCCTGCTCAGGGGACGCGGTAGAGCCAGCTGAACTTCACGAAGAAACCATCGCGCGTCCGCTGTACCTGCTGGAAGCGGAACGCCTCGGGCTCCTCGAGGCTCGCGCCGTAGCCCAGATAGAGCACGCGCCCGGGGCTCGGGAAGTAGGAGAAGAGCCAATCGGCGCGGAGACGATTCGTCCGGGACGCCGTCGACCGCGTGAAGGTCCCATTGTCGGAACGGAAGAGGATCGCGTCCTCCGTGGTCGGGTCCCGATAGGCGTCGCGCTCGCGGGCCTCGTATTGCCCGACGAAGCGGAAGAAGATCGCCCGCGAGAGCTGATACTCCACGCGAAGCCGCGGGATATCGGTCTGCAGGATCGTCGACCCATCGCGGACGCGTCGGAACCCCTGGTGGAGGAGGATCAGGCTCGCGCGCAGCTGCGGGGTGGGACGGAGATCGAGTGAGGCGTTGTAATCGAACCGGCGCGCCTGCGATCCTTCGAGGAACTCCGCATCCTGCCCGATCGTCGTCCCAGCGGAGAGGCCGAAGGTCCGGAACTGCGGCGTGCTGACGCGGAACTGGAGCTGCCGTCCCGGGACGCGCCCCGTCGGCGTGTACTTCGCGGTATCGGTGATCACGCCCCCCGACCGCCGCTCGACGTAGTAGCGCTCGTACTGCGAGGGGAGGAAGCCGAACCCCTCGCGGGCCACGGTGAGATTCACATTCCACCCGCCACGGAGCTGCGCGCTCGAGAAGAGGGCGGTGCGGTGTTCCAGCGGACGATCCCGCTCGAAGAAGTCACGATACGCCCAGGTCCCCGACCACGAGCCGAAGAAGGTCATCTGCTCCACGCGCGCCCCGCGCGCGCCGAACCAGGTGTAGCGTTGGCTCATCGAGCCCTGCGCATAGTCGGTCCGTGGGACGAACCCCGAGCGCGAGACGAACCCCGGACTCACGCCCTCGATCGAGTTGCGGAATCCCCAGCTCCGACCAGTCCGATCGACGCTCATCTCCCAGATCGACCCATCGTGCGTCGTCGCCCCCGAGCGCGTCTGCCCATGCGCCACCTGGTAGCTCGCCTGATACAGATCCCGGATCACGAAGCGGCCATCGGTGTTGAGGACATGATTGAAGTCGCCTCCCTCGCGCCGATCGGTGACGGTGAAGCCGATGTTGCTCTGCGTCCCCACATCGCGCCGTAGGCGCACGATGTTGTGAAGCGGCTGATCGCTCCCGTTCGCGCTGTAGGTCGCGTTGTCGATCGCCGAGAGGACCCCGAGGTCGAAGCGCCCCACCTTCCCCGTGAGCTTCGAGGCGGCGACCGGCTGGACGATCCGCCGCGTGTAGACCAGTTGATTGGGCGTGTCGATCTGCTCGTTCCCTTCGACGAAGAAGGGCCGGAGCTCCGGGAAGTTCACCGCGAAGCGCACATCACCCGGGATCTGGCCGACATCCGCCTCCACCTGCGAGAAGTCCGGATTGATCGTGGCGTTCATCGTCAGGCTCGGCGTCACCCCCCACCGCACATCGGCTCCCGCCTGCGAGAGCTCGCCGTAGCGCCACTGCGTCGTGACGTCATCGGGCGTACCCGAGAGCGAGCTCGTCACCACCGGGGTGACGTCAAGTACCAGACCACGATTGAGATCGCGGAGCCCCACGAGTCGACCGGATTGCACCAAGAACGAGGAGAGCCCGCGCTTCGTGACGGTCCAGGTGTCCTGATAGTTGTTGCGCTGCGTGACGCGCACGACGTTGAGCCCCCAGCTACGCGGCTCGGTCGCGCGGAAGCGAAGGCTCTTGTACGGGATGCGGAGCTCCACCTGATAGCCCCACTCGGTGATCTCTCCCTTGGACTGCCAGATGAGATCCTGGTTGAGATCGGCATTCCCGAGGGTCGCGCGGGAGAAGCCGCCGCCCCCACCGCCGCCCCCACCGCCGCCCCCACCGCCCCCTCGGCCACGCCCGGGACCACCCCCGCCTCCCTCGGTGCGGATCCCATCGCTCTGCACCCCGAGCGGGTTCACCGCGAAGACATAGGCTTGCCGACGATCGTTGAAGGTGTCGAGGATGAACTGCACATGGTCGTCGTTCTGGATCCGGTCGCGGTCGGCGAGCGTCCCGCGCACCGTGCCAGCCGGGGCGAAGGCGCGGACGGCGAAGTAGATCGCCTCGGGGCCATACCAGACCAGGGCCTCGGTGGAATCGAGCGCCGGGCGGCCGTCGGTCGGATTGAACTGGGAGAACCCGGTGAGGCGCGCGGCGCGGCTCCAGGGGGCCTCGTCGAGGCGTCCGTCGATCGTGATCTGGTCCTCGAACCGGGGGATCGCGACCTCGGTCTGGCCCGCGCGGCCGTCATGCGTGGACTGCGCACGAAGCGGGGTGACCAAGGGCAGGGCCCCAGTCACCCCGATCACCACCGACCGGAGCCACCATCCTCGAGACATCACGAACCATACGCAGAACCGGCCCGAGATGCTGTTGGGCGTCTTCCGGACCCCGCTTGACGCGCATGGGTCTCTCTGTGTATTCAGCGGTCGGAAAACACACCGCATTCAACATGACCCGGGGGATCGATGCTCGTAGATGAGGGGATGACCGACCGTCTGTTCTCTGACGGCGACGACGACGAGGAGCTCGGCTACGGCGCGGGTGGCGGTCGTGGGCGGTCGTACGATGATGAGGAGGACGAGGAGGGGGGATGGTCCGTCGCGAAGGATCAGTCCGACTCCATCTGGGACTCGACCGACCAGTCGGATGACGACGAGGAGGAGGGGGGCGTGGCCCCGCTCGCCGAGGGGAGCGAGGACGATGATGAGGGAGACCTCTTCGGTGAGCCCCCCGCCCCGCGGCGGCGTGGCCGGAAGCCGGCGGAGAAGCCGCGGGTGAAGAGCATCTTCGAGATGATGGACGAGACCGGGGAGCACCCGATCCCGGAGCCCGCGCCGGCGGCTGCGCCGAAGGCGGAGGCCAAGCCGGCAGCGAAGGCAGCGCCCGCCAAGGCAGCGCCCGCTAAGCCCGCCCCCAAGGCGGCGAAGAAGGCCGCTCCGAAGAAGGCGGCCAAGCCGGTGAAGAAGGTCGTCAAGAAGGCGGCGCCCAAGCTGGGGGCCAAGAAGCCGGTGAAGCCCGCCAAGAAGCCGGTGAAGCCAGCCAAGAAGGTCGTGAAGAAGGTCGCGCCCAAGAAGCCGGTCAAGAAAGCGGTGAAGAAGGCGGCCCCGAAGAAGCCCGCCAAGAAGCCCGCCAAGAAGCCGGCGAACAAGAAGTAGGTCGCTCACCCCGCCGCTCGGTTCCCCCCGGACCAGCGGCGCGGACCTTCGGCGCTCGGTGGCTCTCGCCACCGGGCGCCGTTCCGCTATCCCCCCCGCCCCGGGCGCGTTAGTCTACTCCGTACGATGTCGACGGACGCCCCGGTCGCCCTGCTCCGAGTCCACGCGCGCCATGCCCCATGGAATGCGCGCGGCCTCGCCGCTCACGCCACTGCCCTCGTCGACTCCGCCGGGATGCGCCCCACCAACGCCTCCGCGCGTGCCGCGCTGAGTGCCCGCGCCATCCGCTTCTATGTGGCCAACGGCCTCCTCGATCACCCCGAGGGGAAGGGCACCGCCGCGACGTACCACTACAAGCACCTCCTCCAGCTCCTCGCCATCAAGATCCGCCAGCGCGAGGGGCAGACGCTCGACACCATCAAGGCCGAGCTCGCCGACCTCCAGGGGGACCAGCTCGAGCGGCGCGTCGCCACCGCCCTCTCCCCGGCGCTGGGGGTCGAACCCGCCGCCATGAAGCCGCGCGACGACGCCGAGCCCCAGCGGTGGCAGCGGATCTCGGTCGCGGACGGGATCGAGCTCCATGTGCGCGGTGATTCCCCCGCCGCCCGGGACGCCGCGCTCGTCGCCATGCGCGAGGCCGTCCGCGCCGCCCTCGGTCGCGAGGACATCCGCTGAGTACCCGCCGACCCGCGGCGCGCACCGTCCTCCTCGACCGCGCGCTCGAGGGTCTCCCGCTGTTCCGTCTCTCCGACAGCGCCGACGATGGCGCGGTCACCTGCACCACGGATGACGGCGGCCGCTGGCGCGTCCTCCCCGCCCCCGACGAGCGCCTCCCGGGGACCTTCGATCAGGACGTCTATGTCGAGATCATGCGCCGCTGGCTCGAGGGTGGCCGCCCTGAGGACGGCGCGATCCAGTTCACCCTGCACGCCTTCTTGAAGTCGATGGGGCGTCGAGTCGACGGGCGCACCTATGAACAGCTCCGGAGCGCCCTCGGGCGACTCGAGCGCACCGTCTTGGAGAGCGAGGGCGCCTGGCACGATGCCAGCATAGGAGTGGCGGCGAACGATGGCGCCACCGCGCGTTTCACCATCCTCTCCGCCGTCGCCATCGACCGGCGCCGGATGACCGACCGCGACCAACTCGCCCTCTTCCCCGCCCTCGCCTCCAACGAGCCCGGGGAGGCGCGCGTCGTGATCGCCCCTCAGCTCCGCGCCAACATCGCCGCCGGCCATCACACCACGCTCCAGTCGGCGCGCTTCGTGGCGCTCACCTCTCCCGTCGCGCGGCGGCTCTACCGGCTGATCGAGGCCCACGCCGACGCGATGCCCTGGCGCCCCACCCTCGAACGGCTCGCCGAGCTGCTTCCCCTCTCCCAGCGCTTCCCCTCGCATCTCCAGCGCGTGCTCCAGCCGGCGCACGAGATGCTCCTCGCCTCGGGGATCGTCCGCCGCGCGACGATCGAGCAGGACGGGAAGCAGTGGTTCGCGGAGTACGGGCGGTAGGACCCTGTCCATCGACTGAACCTGCGGGGGGTCTCCGGCGTATCTTTCCCTGTTCGGACGCCACTCGTGGAGACCCCGTCGTGACCCCTCGTTCCCGCCGCCTCGCCATCGCCACCATCCTGCTCCTCCCCATCGGGGCCGGGGCCTTCGCCGTGCAGGAACGCGTCACCGCCAACAGCGCGCGGCTCTTCGATCAGGTCCTCTCGATCGTCGGCGATCGCTTCGTCGATTCGATCTCCACCGGCGCCCTGTACGAGAAGGCCGCGCGCGGCATGGTCGAGGAGCTCCGTGATCCCTACTCCGAGCTCTACACCCCGAAGGAGCTCGAGGCCTTCAACACCACCACCGGTGGCTTCTACGGTGGGATCGGGATGCTGATCGAGGATCAGAACGGCACGATCATCATCTCCAAGGTCTATCCCAACACGCCCGCCGAAGAAGCCGGCATCCGCGAGGGCGATCGCATCATCGGCGTCGACACCTCATCGACGCGCGGATGGAAGGTCGATCAGGTCTCCTCCGGCCTCAAAGGCCCGCCGGGCACCAAGGTGAAGGCCCGCTTCGCACGCCCAGGCGTCAGCGAGGTCATCGAGGTCGAGTTCACCCGCCGCACGATCCGCATCCCCGCGATCCCCTTCGCCCTCATGCTCGAAGGGAAGACGGCGTACATCCCACTCCAACAGTTCAACGAGACCACCTCTCGCGAGTTCGCCGCCGAGTTGCAGCGCCTCCTCCGCGAAGGGGCCACCGGACTCGTGATCGATCTCCGTCGCAACACCGGAGGCTTCCTCGAACAGGCCCTCACCCTCTCGAACTTCTTCGTCCCTAAAGGCGCCGAACTCGCCACCGTGCGCGGCCGCAACACGCCGGACGAGCGCTACGTGGCGGAGCGTGAGCCCTTCGCCCCGCGCCTCCCCATCGTGATCCTCACCGACGGTTACACCGCCTCGGCCTCTGAGATCGTCGCCGGCGCGCTGCAGGATCACGACCGCGCGCTGATCGTCGGCACCACCTCGTTCGGCAAGGGACTCGTGCAGTCGGTCTATCGCCTCGATGGCGGCTACGCGATCAAGCTCACCACCGGCAAGTGGTACACGCCGTCGGGGCGCTCCATCCAAAAGGAGCGCGTCCTCGACGCTACCGGGAACCTGATCGAGGTCCACCCCGAGTCGCTCGAGACCGAAGCCCAACGCAAGGCGCGCCCGATCTTCAAGTCCGATGGTGGCCGTCCGCTCTATGGCGGCGGCGCGATCACCCCCGATGTGATCGTCCGCTACGACACCCTCACCTCCGCCGAGCAGCGCCTCGCGCGGGTGCTCGTGCCGAAATCGCAGGACATGTACCTGGCGATGGACGAGTATGCCTTCGCGCAGAAGGGCGTCCTCAAGCCCGACTTCGCCGTGACCGATGCGATGCGCAACGATCTCAAGCAGCGCCTCATCGCGCGCGGCGTCACCGTTGACGCGAAGGTCTGGGACGAAGGCCGCCGCTATGTGGATCGCCTCTTGGGCGACCGTATCGCGCGCCGCGCCTTCGGAGACTCGGTGGCCAAGCGTCGTGAGGTCCCCGAGGACGCGCAACTTCAGAAGGCGCTCGAGCTCTTGAAGAAGGCCCGCACCACGCAGGACCTCTTGGCGCTCGCCACCGATGCGCCGAAGCCGAAGTCGTCGCGCGAGTAACCCTCACGCTCCGATCTCTCCACTCCCCTGATCCCTCGAATGAACCGCCCGCTCTCCCTCGCTGCGTTGTTTGCCGTTGCCCTTGCCTGCTCCAAACCCGAGGCCGACAAACGTCCAGCTTCCAGCCTCCAGCCTTCAGCCGCTTCGCTGGAAGCCTTCCCCGGTGAATCACGCCTCAGCAACATCACACAGCTGACGTTTGGAGGCGAAAACGCCGAGGCCTACTGGAGCCCCGACGGCGAGTTTATCACGATGCAGTCCACCCGTGATGGCCGCAGCTGCGATCAGCAGTACGTGATGCGCGCTGACGGCTCCGACCTCAAGCAGATCTCCGATGGCCGCGGCAAGACCACCTGCGGGTGGTTCCTCCCGGGCGGGGAGCGCGTCCTCTTCGCCTCGAGCACCGCGCACGACGCCACCTGCCCCGCCAAGCCCGATCCCTCCAAGGGCTATGTCTGGCCGCTCGACAAGTACGACCTCTACACCGTCTCACGCGATGGCTCCGACCTCAAGCGCCTCACGAACTACGATGTCTACACCGCCGAGGCGGTCATCTCGCCCGACGGCAAGAAGATCGTCTTCACCTCCCTCAAGGACGGCGATCTCGACATCTACACGATGAACATCGACGGCACCGACATCCGCCGCCTCACCACCACCCCGGGCTACGACGGCGGCCCCTGGTGGTCCCCCGATAGCAAGCGGATCGTCTACCGCGCGCATCACCCCAAGGATCCCACCGAGCTCAAGCAGTACCAGGAGCTGCTCACTCAAGGACTCATCCGCCCGAGCAAGGTCGAGCTCTTCGTCATGAACGCCGATGGCTCCGATCAGCGGCAGATCACCGCGCTCGGCGGCGCCAACTTCGGTCCGTCGTGGAGCCCCAATGGGAAGCAGATCATCTTCTCGTCCAACTTCGCCTCGCCCCGGTCCCGCAACTTCGAGCTCTATCTCGTGAACGCGAGCGATTCGATGGCCACCGCCGATCGCCTCGAGCGCATCACCGTCTTCGACAGCTTCGACGGCTTCCCGATGTTCAGCCCGGATGGCACGAAGCTCCTCTTCGCCTCCAACCGGAACGCGAAGAGCGAGGGCGAGACCAACGTCTTCGTCGCCGACTTCTCGTGGAAGTGATCGCGTGAGCGCCGCCGCGCCGCTCGATCTGCGGCGGCCCCCCGCCGACCCGCGCGTGCAGCATGTGCTCATGCTGCGCGAGCGCATCGACAAGACCGCGCGGAACGGCAAGCCCTACGCCATCCTCAAACTCGGCAACGCCTCCGGCGAGATCACCGCGAATGCCTGGGAGGAGCACCTCCCCGATCTGCAGGGCATCGGCGCCGGTGCGCTGCTGCAGGTGATCGGCGAGTTCGAGACCCGTGAAGGGAAGCGGCAGCTCAAGCTCACCCGCGTCACCGCCCTCCCGCCCGGCCACCTCTCGCGCGACGAGATCCTCGCGCAGTTCGTCCCGCGCATCTCGCAGGACCCGCAGCAGCTCTGGGACAAGATCGACGGGTGGTGCGCCGCGATGCCCACCACCCTCCGTGCCGCGGTCGAGTCGGTCTTTCGCGACGATCCCTTCCGCGTGCAGTTCGCCGAGTCACCCGGCGCCACGCGCGGGCACCACGCCATGGTCGGTGGGCTCCTCCTACACACCTGTGAGGTCGCTGAGATCGCTCGCGCCTCCGTGGCCGCGATGCAGGGCGATGTGCACCTCGTCACCGCCGGCGCGCTCCTCCACGACATCGGGAAGGTGCAGGCCTACTCTGTGGACGTCGCCGGCTTCGATTACGCCCCCGCCGGTCATCTCCTCGGGCATATCGTCTTGGGTTCGCTGATGTTGCAGCAGCGGCTCGCGACCCTCCCGCCGCACACCCTCTCCGCCGACCAGCGACTCGAGCTCCATCACTTCATCCAGTCGCATCACGGGATCCCCGAGTACGGCGCCGCGG
>VHBP01000031.1 GCA_016871915.1 Gemmatimonadota bacterium | reverse complement strand
CCACCACCGGGGAGTGGATGCCCGCCGAGACGCTCGAGGCGGTGCGCGAGTTCAAGATCGCCATCAAGGGCCCGCTCACGACGCCGGTCGGCGGTGGGATCCGTTCGTTGAACGTGGCGCTGCGGCAGGAGCTCGATCTGTACGCCTGCATCCGCCCGGTGCGGTACTTCGAGGGCGTCGGGGCCCCGGTGAAGGATCCCGGGAAGGTGAACATGGTCATCTTCCGCGAGAACATCGAAGACGTCTACTCCGGGATCGAGTTCAAGGCGGGGACCCCCGAGGCGGAGAAGCTCCGCGCCTTCATCGAGAAGGAATTCGGCAAGAAGATCCGTCCACAGTCGGCGATCGGGATCAAGCCGATGTCGGCGTTCGGCTCGAAGCGTCTCATCGAGATGGCGATCCGCTACGCGATCCGCCATAAGCGCCCCTCGGTCACGATGATGCACAAGGGGAACATCATGAAGTTCACGGAGGGGGGCTTCCGTGACTGGGGCTATGAGCTCGCCAAGGAGAAGTTCGTCGGCCAGTTGATCGCCGAGAACGACGTGCAGGGCGCCGTGCCGGCGGGGCAGGTGCTCCTCAAGGACCGGATCGCCGACTCGATGTTCCAGCAGATCCTCCTCCGTCCCGATGAGTACTCGGTGGTCGCGACGCCGAATCTCAACGGCGATTACATCTCCGACGCGCTGGCCGCCGAGGTCGGTGGGCTCGGGATCGCGCCGGGCGGCAACGTGGGTGATGAGGCGGCGGTCTTCGAGGCCACGCACGGCACCGCGCCGAAGTACGCCGGCCTCGACAAGATCAACCCGGGGTCGGTGATCCTGTCCGGCGTGATGATGCTTGAGCAGATGGGATGGGATGAGGCGGCGCAGCTCATCATCCGCGGGCTCGAGCAGGCGATCACCGCGAAGACGGTGACCTACGATCTCGCGCGGCAGATGTCGGGCGCCACCGAGGTCTCGACCTCCGGGTTCGCTGACGCGATCATCAAGGGGATGGCGTGATGTCGATCGCCTTTGGCGTGAAGCGTGGGGATCCCGCGCGCACGGCGACCCCGCTCCTCGTGGTCGCGTTGCCGGCGGAGCCGAGTCTCCCGACTTCGCTCCGCGCCCTCGACACGAAGTTCGGTGGCGCGCTCGGGCGCGCGCTTCGTCGTAAGGATTTCCAGGGCGGGAAGGACGAGGCGCTTCTCCTCTTCGCGCCAGGCACGGGGGGACCGGAGCGACTCCTCCTGGTCGGCACCGGGACAGGCGATCGCGTGAAGGGACTCACCCGCGCGGCCACGCTCGCGGGCCGTCGCGCGCAGGGGCTCGGCGTCAGGAGCTGCACCTTCTGGGCGGCTGACCTCACCGAGGCGTCGCTCGAAGTCGCGGTCGTCGGGCTCTCGCTCGGGAGCTGGGAGTTCAAGGAGCTCCACGCGCCGGTGCCGGCCGCGAAGCGCAAGAAGGCGCTCACGAGCGTGACGCTCTTCGTCGATGACGCGGCGGGCGCGAAGCGAGCGCTCACCGCAGGGATCGCCGTCGCCGAGGGCCAGCGGATCGCCCGGCGCCTCGCGATGCTCCCGGGCAACATCTGCACCCCCGACTATCTCGTGAAGACCGCGAAGGAGATCGGGAAGCGACATCGGCTCACGGTGAAGGCCTATGGCCGCGCCGAGATGAAGCGGATGAAGATGGGCTCCTTCCTCGCGGTCGCCCAGGGGACGCGGCAGGACCCCAAGCTGATCGTCCTCGAGTACAAGGGCGGGAAGAAGGGCGCCGCGCCGGTCGCGCTCGTCGGGAAGGGACTCTGCTTCGACACCGGCGGCGTCTCGATCAAGCCCGCCCCCGGCATGGAGCTCATGAAGTTCGATATGTCGGGCGCCGCCGGTGTGCTTGGCGCCATGGAAGCGATCGCGCGGATGAAGCTCAAGATCAACGTCGTGGGCCTCATCGGGTCCACCACGAACGTCGTCGACGGCGATGCGGTGCGCCCGGGCGATGTCGTGCGCGCCTCCAACGGGAAGACGATCGAGATCCAGAACACCGATGCCGAGGGACGGCTCGTCCTCGCCGATGTGTTGCACTTCGCCAAGCGCTTCCGTCCGCAGGCGACGGTCGATGCCGCGACCCTTACCGGCGCGGTCGTCATCGCACTCGGGCATGTGGCGATGGGGGTGATGGGGAACGATCAGTCGGTGATCGACGAGGTCCTCGCCGCGTCGAAGCGCGGCGGGGAGACCGGGTGGCAGCTCCCCCTCTTCGATGAGTACAGGGAGCAGCTCCGCTCTGACTGCGCCGATCTGCGCAACATCGGTGGGCGCGATGGCGGCAGCATCACGGCGGGGTGCTTTCTGGCGGAGTTCGCGGAGGGGATGCCCTGGGTCCATCTCGATGTAGCGGGCACCGCGTATTCGGAGACGGATCTTGTGGTGATGCCGAAGGGGCCGACCGGGCTCCCGGTGCGCACCTTCGTCGAATTCGTGCGCGGGAGAGCACGCTGATCGCCACGCGCTGGCTCGTGACGGCGATGCTCGCCATCGCCGTCACGCTCCCGGCGCAACAGGCGCCGCGCGATTCGTCGCGCGACCCATCACGCGAGGGGCCGCGCAGGACGGCTCCGGATTCGTCGCGCGCCGCGCCGCGCGACACCGTGCGCGACACGATCAAGGCCCCGTTGGCCGTCGCACCGCGCGGGGCGCTGCCCGAGGTGCGTGGGCGCCGCACGGTCTGGGACCGCGAGGCGATCCTCGCCGATGGCGCGGTCACCCTCACCGATCTCCTCGCCGATGTGCCGGGCTTCGTCGCATCCGCCTCGGGGTTCATCTTGGCCCCGACGGCAGGCGCCTGGTATGGTGGCATCGGGCGCGTGCGCGTCTTCCTCGATGGGGTGGAATGGGATGGTCTCGATCCGCGCGAGGGTGGGACGCGGGACGTCGCGACGATCCCCATCTGGTCGCTGGAGGAGGTCGCCGTCGAACGGGCCGCTGGCGAACTCAGGGTCCACTTGCGGTCGTGGCGCGTGATCCGCACCACGCCGCAGACGCGCACCGATATTCTCACGGGGTCGGAGCAGGCGAACCTCTACCGCGGCTTCTACGGCAAGCGCACCGATGGGGGCGGGGTGGTTCAGGTTGCCGCCCAGCAGTTCTCCACGACGAGCGTGCGCACGCGGGGCGATGGCGATGCCTTGAGCGCCTTCGGCCGCGTCGGCATGGCGCGCGGGCGCCTCTCGGTCGACGCGGTGGTCCAGCGCTATGGCCGGATCCGTCGGCCCCTCGATCGCTATGTGATCACGGGGACGCTGCAGCGGGATGCCATCGGCCGCTTCGAAGGGGATGATGCCCTCGGGTATGTGCGGGCCGTCTGGGGATCCCCCGATACCACCGGGCTCTGGGCGCAGGCGATCGCCGCCGGGATCCGACATCAGGAGACGGGGGACAGCACCGCGGGCGCCGATACCGCCGCGGCGCAGACGCAGTACCTCCTTACCGTCGGTGGTCGGCGCTGGGGCCTCGACCTCAGCGGGACGGCGCGGCTCCGGGCGCAGGGGGGGGATCAGCGACTCGCCACGGCGCTTCGCGCCGGATGGCAGTCGCGGTGGGCGCAGGTCGGGGCCTTTGCGGAGACCGGCGGCCCCGATTCCACCCGGCGGCTCGATCTCACCGTCGCGGTGACGCCGCTCTCCTTCGTGCAGATCGTCGGCGCGCATTCCATCCACACCCCGGAGGACGCCGCGGTTGGCGGTCCCTCGCGGTCGACGACTCGGCTGGAGGTGGCGACCACGCTCTGGCGCCGGACCCTCAGTGCCGGGGTGGTGCAGCAGTCCGCGAGCCTGGTCCTCGGCGTACCGATCTTCGATGCCCGATTCGCCGCGACCGAGGTGGGGTCGTCGACCGGTCTCGAGGTAGGTCTCTCCGGGCCCATCCGCGGCCCGTTTTCGTTCGCCTGGCGTGGGGTGCGATGGCAGGAGGAGGCTCCCTACCGCCCGCAGGTCGAGTCCCGGGCGGAGCTCCGGGTGAGCACGGGGTTCGAGCGGCAGATCGTCCGCCGGACCTTCCAGCTTTCGGCCGCCCTCGTGCATGAGTACCGGGGCCCGGTCACCTTCCCGCTGGCAGCGGGTGGGGCGCTCCGCACCGAGGGGGCGGGGGTCTACGGCTCGATCCTGGACATGCGGATCGGCTCGGCCCACGTCTTCTGGCACAATCGCAACGCGCTTGGCCGGGTCTACGAGACCGTCCCGGGGTATCTGATGCCCCGATTGGTGCAGCTCTACGGGGTCCGCTGGGAGTTCTGGAACTAGGGTCCGGGAGCTTGCTCAAGTGCCTATCGTAGCTTAACTTATGGGGCTACGATGATTCGGTCCATGACGGGGTTCGGCGCGGCGGATGGCGCGGTCGGCAACGTGCGCGTGAGCGTCGAGTTGCGGGCCGTCAATCACCGCTTCTTCAATCCCAGCGTGAAGCTCCCCAGTGCGCTCGCGCACTGGGAGGCGGCGGTGCGTGAGGCGCTGCGTCAACGGATCGCGCGCGGGCATGTCACCGCCTTCGCTCGGATCGAGCAGGGGGAGTCTTCTGGACCAGCGCTGGACGAGGCGCGCTTCGCCTGGTACGCCGCGGAGCTGCGTCGACTCCAGACCGCGCATGGGCTGGGCGGTGAGGTCGACGTCGCGGCGATCCTGCGGATGCCCGACGTCGTGCGTGCCGCGAGGGACGAGGAGGCGTTGGGCGAGGCGACGGCGGCGCAGTTGGTCGCGATCGTCGAGGCCGCGGCCGATGCCCTGCAGGGGATGCGCACCGCCGAGGGGGCGCGTCTCGCGGCGGTGATCGGGGAGCGGCTGGGGCTGATCGAGGCGGCGGTGGCGCGGATCGCGCAGCGGGCGCCCGAGCGGCTGGCGGCGCAGCGGCAGCGGCTTCGCGAGCGGGTGGAGGAGCTGGCCGGCGGGGTCGCCATCGACCCGCAGCGGTTGGCGCATGAGGTGGTGCTGTTGGCGGACAAGCTCGATGTCGGCGAGGAGCTCGATCGCTTCGCCGCCCACATCGCGGCCTTCCGCGAATCGTTGGAGGCGAAGGGAGCCGAGCCGGTCGGCAAGCGACTCGGGTTCTTGCTGCAGGAGCTGTTGCGCGAAGCGAACACCACCGGGAGCAAGGCGAACGATGCGCCGATGCTGCAGGAGGTGGTCGCGATCAAGGAGGAGCTCGAGCGGATCCGCGAGCAGGTGGAGAATCTCGAATGAACGGGATCGTCTTCCCGGTGGTACTCTCGGCGCCATCAGGGGCGGGGAAGACCACGATCGCGAAGCGGTTGTTGGCGACGCGGCCGGACCTCGGGTACTCCGTGTCCTGCACGACGCGGGCGCCGCGGGCCGGTGAGGTGGATGGGCAGGACTACTTCTTCCTCTCGCGTGCGGAGTTCGACGCGCGGGTGGCCCGTGGGGAGTTCGCGGAGTGGGCCGAGGTGCATGGCCAGCGCTACGGCACCCTGCGGTCGGAGGTGGAGCGGATCCTGGCGAGTGGGCGGCACGTGATATTGGACATCGATGTGCAGGGGGCGCGGCAGGTGACCGCCGCCTTCCCGGACGCGGTGACGATCTTCGTGGTGCCGCCGAGCGTCGAGGTCTTGGTCGCGCGGTTGTTGGGCCGGAAGTCGGAGGACGCGGGCGCGTTGGCGCTGCGGCTCCGGAATGCCCGGCTGGAGTTGCTGGATGCGCCGCGGTATCAGCATCTGGTGGAGAACGACGATCTCGACCGCGCCACGGCGCGGGTGGCTGAGATCCTCGCGGAGGAGACCCTGCGGCGGGAGCGGTTGCCGGCGTTGGGGGCGCAGGTCGAGGGATCGATCGGTCACCTGCTCGCTGGACTCGAGCAGGCGCCGTCCGCATAGTGTAGGATCACCGTTTCACGCACCGAGGCAGCCATGCAGGTCTTCACGCCCAGCGATGTCACCCAGCACGCGACCAACAAGTACCTCTCGGTGCTCGTGGCCGCGAAGTTCGCCCGCGTCCTGAACGATTTCCCCCGCGACCGCTCGAAGGCGGAGAAGAAGCTGACGACGCGGGCGCTCGAGGATCTCTCGCGCGGCGACATCGAGTACCGCGTGGTGCCGCGCCGCCGCCCGCGCGGCGAGTAAGCCCCACACCGGTCGGTTCGACGCCGATGCGGCCCTTCGACGGGCGTCGCATCCTCCTGGGCGTCACCGGGGGGATCGCGAGCTACAAGACCGCGTGGCTCGCGCGACTCCTCGCGCAGGCGGGGGCGCGGGTCGACGTGGTGATGACGCGCTCGGCCAAGGAGTTCATCGGCGCGGTCACCTTCGAGGCGCTGACTGGCCGCCCCGTGCACTCGACCCTCGTGGGCGAGGGGCACGCCCTCGACCATATCCGGCTCGCGAAGGCGGCCGAATTGATGATCGTCGCGCCCGCGACCGCCGACTTCCTGGCGCGCGCCGCGCATGGGCATAGCGATGACCTCCTCCTCGCCTGCCTGCTCGCCACCACAGCCCCCGTGCTGGTGGTCCCCGCGATGAACGACGCGATGTGGGCGAATGCGCAGGTGCAGGCGAATGCCGCACACCTCCGGTCGGCGGGACGGGTGGTCCTCGATCCTCGCGTCGGACCGCTCGCCTCCCCCGACGAAGGAGCGGGGCAGGGTCGCATGCAGGAGCCCGAGACGATCCTCGCCCATGCCGGCCGGATGCTCGAGACCAAGGGGAAGCTCGCCGGGCGCCGCGTGCTCGTCACCGCTGGCCCCACGCGCGAGGCGCTCGACCCGGTGCGGTACCTTTCCAATCAGAGCACGGGGAAGATGGGACTCGCGCTCGCCGCCGCCGCGTGGCGTCGCGGAGCGGAGGTCGCGCTGGTCCATGGGCCGCTCACGGTCCCGCTCCCGCCGGGTGGTGGGATCTGCGCCACCGCGGTCGAGACCACGGCGGAGATGGCGGCTGCGGTCGCCAAGGAACTGCCGCAGAGCGACATCCTCGTGATGGCGGCGGCACCGGCCGACTTCCGCCCGGTAGAGGTTGCCTCCGCCAAGCGCAAGAAGACGGGAAGCACCCCAGCGCCGATCGCGCTCGAGGAGACGCCGGACATCTTGGCGAGCACGCGCGCCGTGCGGCCGGCGCAGTGTATCGCGGTCGGGTTCGCGCTCGAGACTGATGACCTCGAGGCCAATGCGGCGAAGAAGCTCGCGGCCAAGTCGCTCGACCTCGTCGTCGCGAACAGCGCGCGTGAGGCGGGAGCCGGGTTCGGCTACGACACCAACCGCGTGACGATCCTCGATCGTGACGGTGGGGTCGAGGCGCTTCCCTTGCTCTCCAAGGCGGAGACCGCGGATCGGATCCTCGACCGGATCGAGGCGCTCCTGTGAGCGACGCGCACGATCGGTTGCGGCAGTACCTCGCGCAGCGGAAGGAGATGGGGGAGCAGGAGTTCGTGCTCGACTCGCTCTCCGTGGACGAGGCGCTGAAGGTGCTCGCCTTTGGCGTGACGCCACCGGCTGGTGCCACGCCGAGCGCGGCGCGTTCGGTCGACGCGCCTCCCCCGGTGCGTGACTCGGAGAAGCGGCGTGCGGCGGAGGCGCTCGCGGGGGATGGTGATTGGCGGAAGGCCCTCGCCTCGGTCGATGCCGGTGCGCCAGCGAAGCCAGCGGCACCCGCGCGGAGCCCTGAGCCGGCGCCGTCGGCGCCCGCACCGGCGGCCTCGAGCGAGGCGAACACCTCCGAGGCCCCCGAGCGCGTCGCGCTCGATGTCGGCGGCGGGAGCACCCGCAGCGGGCGCGAGGATCTCGACACGCTGCAGGCGGTCGCCGCCGCCATCGCGGCCTGCTCGGCCTGTACGCTCGCCGCCACGGCGATCAATCATGTGCCGGGGGAAGGGAATCCGAACGCAGGGTTCGTGATCGTCGGCGAGGCGCCTGGGGCCACCGAGGACGAGCTCGGGCGTCCCTTCGTCGGGAAGTCTGGGGACCTCCTCACGAAGATCATCGACGCGATCGGGTTCCGGCGGGAGGACGTCTTCATCTGCAACGTCCTGAAGCACCGGCCTCCGGGGAACCGCAATCCGAGCCCCTCGGAGATCGTGGCCTGTCGGCCCTTCTTGTTGCGGCAGTTGGAGTTACTCCGTCCGCGCGTCATCCTGGCCCTCGGGACGTTTGCCGCGCAGACGCTCCTCGAGTCAGATTCCCCCATAGGAAAGTTGCGGGGCATCGAGCATCGCTATCACGGGATCCCCCTCGTCGCCACGTACCACCCCGCAGCGCTGCTGCGGAACCCCAATTGGAAACGCCCCGCCTGGGAAGATGTCCAGCTCGCCCGTCGAATTTTCGATCGCGCCTAAGTCGGCGTCCCCCGATCCCTTCCGTGACCGCCGGCCGCCCTGGTCGGAGGACGCGGAGCGTGCCGTGCTCGCCGCGATGCTCCTCTCCCCCGACGCGATCGTCGTGGCGGCCGAGTTCGTCACCGAGGACATGTTCTATCGGGAGGGGCACCGCCGTCTCTTCCGCGCGATGATGGCGGTGCATGGGCGCGGCGCGGTGGTCGATCCCCTCACCCTCTCCACCGAACTCGAGCAGCGGGGCGACCTCGCCGCCGCGGGCGGCAAGGAGTACATCGGCGGCCTCCTTGATGAGGTGCCCACCGCCGCCAACGTCGAGCATCACTGTCAGATCGTCCGCGAGAAGGCGCTGCGTCGCCGGCTCATCGAGACCGCGACGACCCTCGTCCGCGAGGGGCATGAGAGTCCCGCCGACGCGGCAGAGCTCCTCGACCTCGCCGAGCACAAGATCCTCGAGCTGAACGACAGTCGCGGGTCGGAGGGGTTCGTCAAGATCAAGTCGCTCCTCTGGTCAGCGATGGAACGGATCGAGCAGCTCCGCACCGCGGGAGGCGCGCTCACCGGCGTCCCCTCGGGCTTCAAGGATCTGGATCAGATGACACTGGGCTTCCAGCCTTCCGATCTCGTGATCGTCGCGGCGCGTCCCTCGATGGGGAAGACGGCGTTCGTCCTCAACGTCGCGCAGTATGCGGCGATCGAGGCCAATGTCCCGACCGCGATCTTCTCGCTCGAGATGAGCACCGAGTCCCTCCTGATGCGCATGCTCGCGTCGGAGGGCTATGTCGATGCCCAGCGGTTGCGGTCCGGCGCCCTCACCGCGCAGGATGCCTCCAACCTCGCCAAGGCGGCCGCGCTGCTCGGCCAAGCGCCGATCTGGATCGACGACACCCCTGGCCTCAGCGTGCTCGAGCTCCGCTCGCGGGCGCGGCGGCTCAAGTCGCAGAACGACATCAAGCTCCTGATCGTCGATTATCTCCAGCTCGTGCAGGGGCCGGCGAATTCTGAGAGCCGGCAGCAGGAGGTCTCGATGATCTCCCGCTCCCTAAAGGCGCTCGCGAAGGAGCTGAAGATCCCGGTCCTCGCCCTCTCCCAGCTCTCGCGCGCCTCCGAGCAGCGCGGCGGCGAGAATCGCAAGCCGCAGCTCTCCGACCTCCGCGACTCCGGCGCGATCGAGCAGGACGCCGATGTGGTGCTCTTCATCTACCGGCCGGAGATGAACGAGCGTCCATACGACGAGGCGGGGAATCCACGCATGGTTCCGGGCACGAGTGATATCCCGCTCGACGGCTACGCCGAGGTGATCATCGGCAAGCAGCGCAACGGACCGACGGGGTACGTGAAGATGCACTTCCGCAAACAGCACACGCGGTTCGAGAACTGGACCAGCCGCCAGCCGGAGGGGTGACCCGCATGGCGTCACCGCGCCCGCGTCTGGTCACCGAGCTCGCTGCATGGCGATGAAGACCAAATCGGTCTATCGCTGCACCGAGTGCGGGGCCGAGTCGCTCCGCTGGTCGGGGCAGTGCGGCACCTGTCAGGAGTGGAACACCCTCGTCGAGGAGATGGCCGCGCCGAAGGTCGCGACCGGGAAGGGGGCCAGCGCTGCGCGCCGTCGTGCGGGGTCCTCGGCGTACGGCGAGGGGGGGCAGGTCGTCGCGGCGCCTCGGCTGAGCGAGGTTGTCGGCGAGGAGTCGCATCGCCTCACCACCGGGAGCGCGGAGTTCGACTTCGTCCTCGGGGGTGGGATCGTCCCGGGGTCGATGGTCTTGGTCGGCGGTGAGCCGGGGATCGGCAAGTCGACGCTGTTGCTGCAAGTGGCGGCGCGCCTCCAACGCGCGGGGCACGCGTCGCTCTATGTGAGTGGTGAGGAGTCCCCGCTCCAGGTGAAGCTCCGTGCCGATCGTCTCGCCTCGGATGCGGGGGCCGTGCAACTCCTCGGCGAGACCAATCTCGAGACGATCCTCGCGACCGCCGCCTCGGTGGCGCCAGCGGTGATGGTCGTCGACTCGATCCAGACCGTCTTCACCGGCGATCTCGAGGGGGCGCCGGGGAATGTCGGGCAGGTACGCGAATGCGCGGCGCGTCTGATGCGCTTCGCCAAGGAGAGCGGTACCGCGGTCTTCGTCGTCGGGCACGTTACCAAGGGCGGGGGGATCGCCGGCCCCAAGACCCTCGAGCACATCGTCGACACGGTGCTCTACTTCGAGGGCGAGGGCACGGGGGATCACCGCGTCCTTCGGGCGAACAAGAATCGCTTCGGATCAGTCGATGAGCTCGGTGTCTTCCGCATGTCGACGCAGGGGCTCATCGCGGTCGAGAACCCGAGCGCCCTCTTCCTCTCCGAGCGCGGCGAGGTGCAGGCGAGCGGCTCGGCGATCACCTGCCTGCTCGAGGGCTCACGACCGATGCTCCTCGAGGTACAGGGGCTCGCAGCCAAGGCGGGGTTCGGCACGCCGCAGCGCGTGAGCACGGGGTACGATGGTCGACGGCTCGCCCTCCTCCTCGCGGTGCTCGATAAGCACGCAGGGCTCTCCTTCGCGCAGCTCGATGTCTTCTTGAATGTCGTCGGAGGCGTGCGCATGCAGGAGCCGGCCGGCGATCTCGCCGTCGCGGCGGCGCTCGCGAGCAGCGTCTTCGACAAGGTCCTCCCCCCGGGCGCCGTCTTCATCGGCGAGGTGGGGCTCGCCGGTGAGGTGCGCGGCGTCTCACAGGCCGAGCGACGGATTGCGGAGGCGGAGAAGCTCGGGATGACGGTGGCCTATGTGGCGGAGCGGAGCGTGCCCAAGCGCGCCTCCAAGTCGATTCGCGTGCGTGGTGTGCCCGACATCGGCACGCTCTTCCGAGAGCTCTTCCGATGAGCACGCGCGATGTCGGCGTGGTCATCGTCGCCGGCGGGTCAGGTTCGCGGACTGATGGGACCGAGCTCAAGCAGTTTCGCTGGGTCGCCGGGAAGCCGATGCTCCTGCAGGCGCTGCGCGCCTTCCAGGACCACCCCGCTGTGGCGATGGTCGTCTGCGTCCTCCCGCAGCGCTATGCGGGAGATCCGCCACCCTGGCTCTTCCAGTGCGACAGCGATCGGATGCTTGTCTCCGTCGGCGGCGACACGCGCGCGGAGTCGGTGGCGAATGGGCTCGAGGATCTGCCGGCGGAGTGCCGCACGGTGCTGATCCACGATGCGGCGCGCCCACTCGTCTCACTCGAGATGATCGATCGCGTGATCGTCGAGGCGCGGAAGGGCCACGGTGCGATCGCGGCGTTGCCCGTCGTCGATACGCTCAAGGCCGTCGACGCCGACGGCCGCATCACGCATACTGTGCCGCGCGCGGGACTCTGGCGCGCTCAGACTCCTCAGGGCTTCCCGCGCGAGGTGATCGAGCGTGCGCATCGTGAGGCGATGACGAACGGGACCCATGCCACCGCCACTGATGATGCCGCTCTCTGTGAGGCGATCGGCGTCGAGGTGCGCGTGGTGCGAGGGAGCGAGCGCACGATGAAGGTGACCGAGGAAGGGGACTTCGCCCGCGCCGAGGCGCTCGCCCCGCTCGTGGACTAGGGATGCACGAATCACGCGGTGTCCCCTTCTGGTCTGCCGAGGAGGTGGAGGCCTCCCTCTCGGGGACGCTCGCGCATCTGCGGGGCGGGGGGATCCTCGCCTATCCCACGGAGACGGTGTACGGCTTTGGTACGATGATCGATCGGGAGGCGGTCGACCGCCTCGTCACGCTCAAGCGCCGGCCCCCAGCCAAGCCCTTCCTGCTGCTGATCAGCGACACGCAGATGCTTGGTCGCCTCGGCCTCGGGCTCACCCAGTCGGCGAGCATGCTCGCCGCCAAGTTCTGGCCTGGCCCGCTCACCCTGGTGCTCCCGGGGGGCGAGCGACGCATCCCCGAGCGCCTGCGAGGGCCGGAGGGCGGGATCGCCGTGCGGTGGACCCCGCATCGTGGGCTGCAGCGACTCATCGGTGCGCTCGGGGATCCGATCACCAGCACCTCGGCGAATCTCCCCGGGCAACCGGCAGCCGTCGCCGCCTCGGAGATCCTCAACCAGTGGGGCTCTGAGATCAGCCGTGGCGCGATCCGGTTGCTCGATGGGGGACGCCTCGCGCCGTCGCCCGCCTCCACCGTCGTGGATTGCATGGGGCGTGCTCCGCGCGTGATCCGTCCGGGAGCGATCCCCACGTCGGCCTTGCGAGAGGTCGTGCCGAGCCTCGTCGGGGATCGCTGAGCATGCGTCTCCTCTTCGTCTGTACCGGGAACACCTGCCGGAGCCCGATGGCGGAGGTGATCGCTCGGTCGGTTGCGGCCGAGCGTGGGGTCGTGGAGCTGCAGGTCTCGAGCGCGGGCACGAGCGCCTGGGACGGCGCGTCGGCCTCGGATGGCGCGCTCCTCGTGGCGATGGAGCATGGCCTCGATCTCGGGACACATCGCGCGCGACCGCTCTCGCGCGATGCGGTGGCGAGTGCCGATCTGATCCTCGTGATGGGACCGCATCATCGGGAACGTGTGCTTGCCCTCGGCGGGGAAGGGCGCACGTCGCTCCTCACCGATTTCGCGGCGAGGAGCACGGAGGGGCGCCCGGTGCAGGATCCCTTCGGCGGTGATCTCGAGATCTATCGCGCCACCTATGAGGAGCTCACGCAGGAGATCGCGCGCGTCCTTGATCGGCTGGTCTCGGATGGATCGGGTGGCGCCGCTGGCACGAGCGGCCCATCGAGCGACACGCCACCGCCGAGGGGCTGATGCCGCCGCGGCGCTTGGTCGTGCTCGGACATCCGGTGGCGCACTCCCTCTCGCCGCGCATGCAGCAGGCGGCGCTCGATGCGGCGGGGATCGCGGTGCGCTACGAGGCGGTCGATGTCGCGCCCGCCGCGCTCGACTCGGCGCTCGATGCGCTCATCGCGGCCGAGGTCTGGGGTAATGTCACCGTCCCGCATAAGGCCGCAGTCGCGGCGCGCTGTGCCGTGCGCACCCCGATCGCCGAACACTCCGGCGCGGTGAACACCTTCTGGGTCGCGGACGGTGCGTTGCACGGCGACAATACCGATGTCGCGGGATTCGATGCGGCGGTGCGGCATCTGCTCGGACGCGCACCGGAGGGACTGCGGGTCGGGCTCCTCGGCGCCGGCGGCGCGGCGGCAGCCGTCGCTGCGGCGGTGGAGGGATGGTCAGGCGCGACGCTCCACGTGCATGCGCGGTCCGTCGATCGCGTCGAGGCGCTGCGCCGCCGATTCCCCGATCGGATCACGATCGGCGAATCGCCCGAAGCCGTGGCTGGCCAGGTCGACCTCCTCGTGAATGCGACGCCAGTTGGCTTGAGCGGCGATGCGCTCCCGCTCGATCCGATGCACATCCCGCGCACGACCGCCGTCCTCGATCTCACCTATCGCGCCGGGTTGACCCCATGGGTCCGCGCCTGCCGCGCGGCAGGACGCACGGCGGATGACGGGCTGCGCATGCTGATGGAGCAGGGGGCGCACGCCTTCGTGCGGTGGTTCGGCACCGAGCCCGATCGAACGGTCATGTGGAGGGCGCTGCAGGCGGCAGGATTCGCCTGATGCCGATCCGATGGGGCGCGGCCTGGCGACAGGCGCGCACGATGCTCGATTAGTTCTGTTTCCCGCGCATGTGCGCGGGGTGTGAGGCGCTCCTGACCGATCGCGACCGCGGATTGATCTGCGGGGCCTGCTGGGCCCGGCTCCCGCGCCTCGCGGCGCCGCGATGCGCGCGCTGCGGCCATCCACGCTCGGTCACCACGCGCGCGGGGGCGACCTGTCCCGGGTGCGCCCTCCTCGCGCCCTACGTTCGCGCGGCGCGTTCCCTCTGCTGGGTCCCGCATCCGGTGAGCAGCGGGATCCTCGCCGCGCTGAAATACGACGGGTGGCCCGGGGTCGCCGATGGGATGGGGGAGCGGATGGCGCGGCTCAGCTGGCCCTCGGACGTGATCGCTGAGCGCGCGGCACTCGTCCCGGTCCCACTGGCCGCGACCAAACAGCGAGAGCGGGGGTTCAACCAGGCAGAGCGGCTGGCGAGCGCGGTCGCCGTGCGCTGGGGGATCCCGGTGGTGACGGGGGTCACGCGTACCCGTGTTACCGAGACGCAGACGCGATTGACTCCCGGGGAGCGCTTGGCGAACGTTCGCCGCGCGTTCGCAGTGGTCTCCGCGGACCTCCCGCGCCTCGCCGGCCGGCACGTCATCCTCGTGGTCGACGTGTTGACGACCGGGGCCACGCTGAATGCCTGCGCGGGGGCGCTCTTCGCGGCCGGGGTCCGGACGGTGAGCTACCTCACCTTCGGCCGCGCGCGGACGGCGGCGGACCACTGATCGACCCACTCATCGTCTCAACGGAGTACGACAAGATGGCCATTCGCGTCGGCATCAACGGATTCGGTCGGATCGGGCGCCAGGTCGTGCGCGCCGCCAAGGAGCGCAACGCGCCGATCGATATCGTCGCCATCAATGACCTCACCGATACCAAGACCCTCGCCCACCTCTTCACGTACGACTCCGTGCACGGGAAGTACGAGGGCAAGGTCTCGCACGACGCCGACTCCATCACCATCGATGGCGACGTCATCAAGGTCCTGAAGGAGAAGGATCCTGCGCTCCTCCCGTGGAAGGACCTCAAGGTGGACATCGTCCTCGAGGCCACGGGGCGCTTCACCAAGGCCGATGACGCGCGCAAGCACGTCGCCGGTGGGGCCAAGAAGGTGATCATCTCCGCGCCGGCGACCGGCGAGGACCTCACCGTCGTGCTCGGCGTCAATCACGAAAAGTACGACGCGAAGGCGCACACGATCATCTCCAACGCGAGCTGCACCACCAACTGCCTCGCGCCGATGGTCAAGGTCCTCCGGGATGCCTTCGGCTTCAAGCATGGCGCGATGGTGACGATCCACAGCTACACCAACGACCAGAGCATCCTCGACCTCCCGCACAAGGATCTCCGTCGCGCGCGCGCGGCGGCCGTCTCGATGATCCCGACCACGACCGGCGCCGCGAAGGCCACCGCGCTCGTGATCCCCGAGGTGAAGGGGAAGATCGACGGGATCGCGATCCGCGTCCCGACCCCCGATGTCTCCCTCACCGAGCTCACCGTCGAGGTCGAGCGCCCGACGACGATCGCCGAAGTGAACGCCGCCTTCCAGGCCGCGGCGAACGGCCCGCTCAAGGGGATCCTCGCCTACACGGAGGAGGAGCTCGTCTCGGTCGACTACATCGGGAACCCGCATTCGACCATCCTCGATGGCAAGAGCACGAACGTCATCGACGGGACCCTCGTGAAGATCTCGGGGTGGTACGACAACGAATGGGGCTACTCCTCGCGCTGCGTCGATCTGATCGAGCGCATCGGCGCGTCGCTCTGACCCGGCGCACCGCATGACGACCCGGACCGTTCGTGATCTCGCTCCCGCGGAGGTGCGGGGGCGACGCGTGCTGGTGCGCGTGGACTTCAACGTCCCGCTCGACGGCGCCGGTCAGATCACCGACGACACGCGCATCCGTGCGGCGGTCCCCACGATCCGGCATCTGCTGAAGCTCGGCGGGCGCGTCGTGCTCTGTTCCCATCTCGGGCGGCCTAAGGGGAAGCCCGATCCCACATACACCCTTGCGCCGGTCGCGCCGCGTCTCTCGGAGCTCCTCGGCGCGTCGGTCCGCTTCGTCCCGCACGTCGTCGGTCCGGAGGCAGAGGCAGCGACCCGGGCCCTCGCGGATGGCGAGGTCTGCCTCCTCGAGAACACGCGCTTCGAGGCCGGGGAGGAGAAGAACGACGACGCCCTCGCCAAGGCCTTCGCGCAGCTCGGCGATCTCTACGTCAGCGACGCCTTCGGCGCGGCGCATCGGGCGCATAGCTCCACGGCCGGCGTCGCACAGTACTGCCGCCCCGCCGTCGCCGGCCTCCTCATGCAGAAGGAGCTCGAGTACCTCGGCGGCGCGCTCGAGAAGCCGAAGCGCCCCTTCATCGCGATCCTCGGGGGCTCCAAGATCTCGGGGAAGATCGACGTGGTGGAGGCGCTCCTCCCCAAGGTCGATGGGATCCTCATCGGCGGGGCGATGGCCTGCACCTTCTTCAAGGCGATGGAGCTCGAGACCGGGACCTCGCTCGTCGAGCCCGATCGCGTGGAGATGGCGACCGATCTCATGGAGCGCGCCGCGTATCGTCTGACGATCCCGCATGACGCGATGGTCGCGCCGGCGATCGCCGAGGGGGACAAGGCGCATACGGTGCATCGCGAGGCGATCCCGGCGGGTGAGGCGATGCTCGATATCGGTCCTGACACCATCGCGAGCTACCGTCGTGCGATCGGGGTCGCGAAGACGATCATCTGGAACGGCCCGATGGGGGTCTTCGAGACCGCGCCCTTCGATGCCGGGACCAAGGCGATCGCCGAGGCGATGGCGGAAGCCACCGCGCGCGGCGCGACGACGATCATCGGCGGGGGTGATTCGGCGGCGGCGGTCGAGCAGGCCGGGCTCACCAATCAGATGAGCCATGTCTCCACCGGCGGTGGCGCCTCACTCGAGTTCCTCGAGGGGAAGGTCCTCCCCGGCGTCGCAGTCCTCGACCAGGTGGGCGCATGAAGTCGTTGGTCTTCGCCGCGAATTGGAAGATGAATCAGGCGCCCGCCGATGCGGCGCTCTTCATGCGGACCTTCCTCGGCCAATACACCCGGCAGAACGACCGGCGGGTGCTCTTCTTCCCGCCGGCGGTCTCCCTCCACGCCGTGGTCGACGCCATCCACGATCGCGCCGATCTTCAGGCCGGGGTGCAGAACATCCACTGGGAGGACAGCGGCGCCTTCACCGGTGAGCTCTCGGCCGGCCTCGCGCGCGGCGCCGGCGCCCGCTACGTGCTCGTCGGGCATTCGGAGCGGCGGCATCTCTTCGGCGAGACCGAGGCCGACACCGCCAAGAAGGTCGCAGCCGCCCTCCGCGCCGGACTCACCCCGGTGATCTGCGTCGGCGAGACCCTGCCGCAGCGCGAGGCGGGGGAGACCCTGGCCATCATCCGCCGACAGCTCCACGCCGCGCTGGACGGGCAGGATGCCGGGGTCGTCGCCTCGGTCCTCGTCGCCTACGAGCCCGTCTGGGCGATCGGGACGGGGCGGACGGCGACCCCGCAGGATGCCGCCGAGGCCCACGCGGCCCTCAAGGCGGAGCTGCGGGAGCTCGGGGGGGGCGAGCGGAGTGGGGCGGTCCCGGTCCTCTACGGGGGGAGCGTGAATCGGTCCAATGTGGCGGGGCTCCTCGCCGTGGACGATGTGGATGGCGTCCTGGTGGGCGGGGCTAGCCTCGACGCCGAGCAGTGGCTGGCGATTGCACGGAGCTGAGGGCGGCGGGTTGAGCCCGTTGCCTCGAAAGGCATAACCTCGCTATTCTTTGAGGCTTACCTCGTTCTTCCACACCCAGTGGCCGGGTCGCCATGTACACGTTCCTCCTCGTTCTTCTGATTCTTGACGCGCTCATCCTCGCGGCCGCGGTCCTGCTGCAGTCGGGCAAGGGCGGTGGTCTCGCGTCCAGCTTCGGCGGGGCCTCCTCCTCGCCCACCGTCCTCGGGTCCCGGCAAGCGGGCGATCTCCTGACCAAGACCAGCTGGTGGGCGGGCGGGATCTTCATCTTTCTCGCCTTCGTGCTCCAGCTGATGTCGACGCGCTCGGCGGCGCCGAAGTCGATCCTCGACGACGTCGCGGCCCCCGCGCCTGCAGCGGCGACGCCGGCCCCGACCACCGGTCCGGCCGATCAGGCCCCGGTGGGCCTCCCGCTTCAGGCCGCGCCGACCGCGCCGCCGGCCACGGCACCACAACAGTGACGAGCGCTCCGCAGCACGCGGCGCCGGGGTTCCTCCTCCTCGAGGACGGAACCCTTTTTCTCGGCCGGCTCCACGCGCCGCTCGCCGCGCCCGCCGTCGCCGAGGTCGTCTTCACGACCTCGATGAGCGGATACCAGGAGACCTTCACCGATCCCTCATACCGCGGGCAGATCGTCGTCATGACTGCCTCGATGATCGGGAACTACGGAGTGAACACCGAGGACCTCGAATCACCGATCCCGCAGGTTGCGGCGGTGATCGTGCGCGAACTCTCTACCACGCATTCGAACTGGCGGGCAGAGCGGGGGTTGGGCGAATGGCTGGCGTCGGCGCAGATCCCGGTGCTCTCCGAGGTCGACACGCGCCGGCTCACGCGGCATCTCCGCACCGTGGGTGTGATGCGCGGGTTGGTCGGGGCTGGCACCGAACCGTCGGCGATCGATCGGGAGTTGCTGGCGGGATGCCCGTCGATGGCGGGGCTCGATCTCGCCTCGCGCGTCTCGACCAAGACGCGCTACGACTGGGGAGCGGCCGACGCGCCGCATCACATCGTCGCCTACGACTTCGGGATCAAGCGGAACATCCTGCGCATGTTCGAGGCGCGCGGATGCCGTGTGACCGTGGTGCCGTCGACGACACCGGCAGCTGAGGTCCTCGCGATGCAGCCCGATGGGGTCTTCCTGTCGAATGGCCCTGGTGATCCAGAGGCGGTCACGTACGCGCCGGCGAACATCCGAGCGATCGTCGAGGCGGGCGTGCCCGTTTTCGGGATCTGCCTTGGGCATCAGCTCCTCGGGCTCACCTTCGGTGGGCGCACGGTGAAGCTCCCGTACGGGCATCGTGGGGGAAATCACCCCGTGCAGGTGCTCGGCACGGGTGAGGTGCTCATCACCAGCCAGAATCACGGTTTCGCGGTGGAGGGGACGGCGGATGGGATTCCGGGCGCCCCCGATCTCCAGGTGACCCACGTCAATCTGAACGACGGGACGGTGGAGGGGCTCCGGCACCGGGATCGTCCCGTCTGCGGGGTCCAGTACCACCCGGAAGCGGCTCCAGGTCCGCACGATGCGGTGCCCCATTTCGACGAGTTCCTCGCCAGTCTCGGAAGTGGCGCAACCGCTTGACACACAACAGGTAAGCTCCTAGACTCGACCTTCGAACCGCTTTGCCCCCCTCAGCATGTCGATGACCAAAGCCGATCTCGTTGAGCAGGTGACCGACGCCATCGCCCAGACCTCTGGGCCGATGATCTCCAAGAAGGATTGCGCCCGGGTCGTGGACGCCTTCTTGGATGCCATCAAGGGCGCCCTCAAGGAGCAGCGGAACATCGAGGTCCGCGGCTTCGGGACCTTCAAGATCCGGAACCGAAAGACCCGTATGGCCCGGAACCCCCGGACCGGTGAGCCGG
>VHBP01000030.1 GCA_016871915.1 Gemmatimonadota bacterium | reverse complement strand
CGACCTCGCCTTCCGTGGGGACCGGATCGCGGCGATCGGTCCGCGCGGCGCCTTCCGCGAGGCCCGCACGCCACAACGCATCGACGCCGCGGGCCATGTGGTCGCCCCCGGCTTCATCGACATCCAGGCGCACTCGCTCTGGCACTACCTCCGTGGCGACGGACTTGCCCTCTCGATGGTGATGCAGGGGATCACCACCGCGATCCACGGCGAAGGCTCCTCCTACGGTCCGGTCAACGATCGGATCCTCGCCGCCGAATCCGACACGGCGATGCGCCGCATCCTCTCCGCCTTCGCTGGCCCGCGCGGCTTCGGCGACTGGCTCGATCACATGGTCGCCCGCGGCGCCGCCCAGAACATCGGCTCCTTCCTCGGCGACGGCACCCTCCGACGCTACGTGAAGGGAGAGGACGGCGGCCCGCTCAGCGCGGTGGAGCGCGACACCGCCCGTGCGATGGTCGCCCGCGCGATGCGCGATGGCGCCTTCGGGATCGCGAGCGCGCTGATCTATCCACCGAACACCTATGCGAGCACCGAAGAGCTGATCGACGCGACCAAAGCGATGGCCCCACTCGGTGGGATCTACATCACGCACATGCGGAGCGAGGGGGACAACTTCCTCGAGGCGATGGACGAGGCGCTCCGCATCGGGCGAGAGGGGGGCGTGCCAGTCGAGATCTACCATCTCAAGGCGAGCGGTCCACGCAATTGGCCCAAGATGCCCCTCGCGATCGCCAAGATCGATTCGGCGCGCACCGCCGGACAGGATGTGCAGGCGAACATGTATCTCTACCCAGCTGGGGGGAACTCCTTCGCGAGCTGCATCCCGCCGAAGTACGCCGAGGGGGGCAAGCTCCTCGACCACCTCAAGGATCCCGCGCTCCGCGCGACGATGGTGGCGGAGATGCAGGCGCGTGACGCGGGGTACGAGAACCTCTGTGAGATCGCCGGCCCCGAGGGGGTGATGGTGGTCGGGTTCCGGAAGCCCGAACTGCAGCGCTTCGAAGGGAAGCGCCTCTCGGAGATCGCCGCCGCCCTCGGCACCACCTGGCCCGAGGCGATCATCGATCTCAACGTCGCCGAGTCCCTCGGCCTCGGTGAGATCCTCTTCCTGATGAGCGAGGAGAACATGCGGCTCCAGCTCACGCAGCCGTGGATGAAGTTCGGGACCGATGCCGGCGCACAGGATCCGGCGACGGCGCGCGGTTCGACCCATCCGCGCGCCTACGGCAACTTCCCACGGATCTTCCGGAAGTACGTGCGCGAAGAGGGCGTGCTCACCCTCGAGGATGCGGTACGCAAAGCGTCATCCGCCGTCGCGACCCGCCTCTCCCTCACCGATCGCGGGGTCCTCAAGGTCGGGCTCAAGGCCGACGTGATCGTCTTCGATCCCGCGACGATCACCGACCATGCGACCTTCGAGCGACCCCATCAGCTCTCGACCGGCGTGCGTGACGTCTTCGTCAACGGCGTCGCGGTGGTGCGAGCGGGCCAGCAGACCGGAGCGAAGCCTGGTCAGGTCGTGCGCGGGCCGGGCTACCGGCCCTGACCATCGGGGGGGGCGATCGCGGCGCCCCCAACCGATCGACCTACTCCGACCAGGTCGCATACCCCTGCGCCGCGAGGATCGCGCGCGCGGCGGTCGCGGAGGTCGCGACCTTCACGAAAGGCAGGAGCTCGGCGCGCGGGACGTTGCGATTGATCAGCGCCTGCCCGCAGACGATGATCTGCACCCCGGCCTCATTGAGCGCCTCGAGCAGGGCGATGCTCGCGTTGTCCTTCCCCGTCGCCGCTTTGTACGCCGCGTTGTTGAGGAGGGATCGCGTCGCCGTCCCATGGACGATGATCGCGAGCTTCACATTCTTCCGTGGGACCCCCTGCTGGTCCATCTGCCGGAGGAAGCCCGCCGGCCGGCGGAACCCCGCGACGAGCTCGGCCGGGTCGGTCGGGCCCGCGGTCACATCCCACGAGACCTTGTAGGAGAGATCGGTCGGCGCCGGGAAGGTCGGCGCGGTGACCTCCGGCCCGTCAGCCATGCGACGCAAGAGGTCGGCGCCACCCTGCGCCACACCGACGGTGGGAAGGCACAGCGACGCGAGGATCGTGGCGGCGAAGAGGGAGCGGCGCATGGGCGAGACCTGAGTGTGGGAAGTGGGGAATGTCATGACGACCAGTGGCTCCTGTGAAGTCTAGGCTGGCGGCATCGGATAGGGAGCGGCGTGTCCCGGATAGACCATCCGCGCCCCGAGCGACCGGAGCCGATCCCAGCTGGCACGGATGACCTGCGGATCCTCGGGCCCCACCATCGATTCCGGCGTGAGATCCCCCGTGAAGCATTCCCCGGTATCGAGCACGAGGGAGACGCTACAGGGTGAATGGCCCGGGGTGGGAATCACCTCGCCGGCAATGTCGAGCGCAGCGAGTCGCGCCCGCGAATCCATGCAACGGATGACGATGTTCCCCTCCGAGCGGATGGGCGTGAAGGGCTCGCCTGGCTTGACCCAACGGGAGAGCCCGGTGAGGTACGGCACCTGTTCCTCAAAGACCCAGAGTGGCATGCCGCGCTGTTTGAGATCTTCCGCGCACCCAGCGTGATCGATGTGGTAGTGTGTCGCGAACCCCGCGCGAATCGCGTCGAGCGGGATGTCCTTCCGCCGGAGTTCGTGCTGGAGCGCACCCATCATCCCGATCCATCCGAGGTCGACGAGAAGCCATGAGGTCCCGGCGCCAACCACCCAGATGTTGGTGGAGCGGAATCCGACGTTCACGATGGGAGCCGACAGGGATCGACCGGGGTCGGGCATCCAGAAAGAGGTCGCCCATACCCAAGCGCTGGCAAGATATCCCCTAGATTTCGGCATGGGCCGCCCGCTCCGCCATCTCGTCCTCGTACTCGGGGATCAGCTCGATCCCACCGCCGCGGTCTTCGATGACTTCGACCCGGCGCTGGACGCGATCTGGATGGCCGAGGTCGCGGAGGAATCGACGCACGTCTGGTCATCCAAGCCGAGGGTCGCCCTATTCCTGAGCGCGATGCGCCATTTCCGGGATGGGCAGCGTGCACTCGGTCGTCGAGTGCACTACCGCGCCCTCGACGACGCGGAGAACACCGGGACACTGGCCGGCGAACTCGCGAAGGTCATCGCCACAGAGCGGCCAGCGAAGCTCGTCATCGCCGAACCGGGCGACTGGCGAGTCCAGCAGGCGCTGACGGAAGCTGCCCGGGATGCGAAGGTCCCGCTTGAGATCCGCACCGATCGGCACTTCCTCTCGACCATCGAGCAGTTCCGTGCCCACGCGAAGGGCCGGAAGCAACTCCGGCTCGAGTTCTGGTATCGCGAGCTACGTCGCGAGCATCAGGTGCTCCTTGATGCATCCGGTGGCCCTGAGGGCGGCGATTGGAACTACGACGCGGAAAATCGTGGGGCCTTCGGGAAGCAGGGGCCAGGACTCCTTCCCGCCCCGATCCGCTTCACCCCAGATGCCACCACGCGCGAGGTGATCGCGTTGGTCGAGTCGCGCTTCGCCTCGCATCCGGGACGTCTCGACGCCTTCGATTGGCCCGTCATGCCCGAGCAGGCCGCCGAAGCCCTCGACGATTTCATCACCAATCGTCTCGCGGTCTTCGGCCAGTATCAGGACGCGATGTGGACCCGGGAGCCCTGGCTCTATCATTCGCGCATCGCGGCTGCGCTTAACCTCAAACTCCTCGACCCGCGCGCCGCGATCGCAGCGGCGGAGCGAGCCTATCGCGCGGGCCGCGTCCCCCTCGCCAGCGCCGAGGGATTCATCCGGCAGATACTCGGCTGGCGCGAGTATGTCCGTGGACTCTACTGGCTGCACATGCCGAGCTACGCGGAGCGCAACGCCCTCGACGCGCACGAACCGCTCCCGGGGTTTTATTGGACCGGCGAGACCGAGATGGCCTGTCTGCACGATGCGATCGATCAGACCCTGACCTATGGCTATGCGCATCACATCCAACGGCTCATGGTCACCGGCCTCTACGCCCTCCTCCTCGGCGTCGAACCGAAGGCGGTGCATGAGTGGTATCTCGCCGTCTACGTAGACGCGGTGGAGTGGGTGGAGCTCCCGAACACCATCGGGATGGCGCTCTACGCCGATGGCGGGATCATGGCCTCCAAGCCCTATGTCGCGACTGGTAAGTACATCGACCGGATGAGTAACTACTGCAAGGGATGTCGCTTCGACCCGGCGCAGTCGGTCGGCGACGAGGCCTGTCCCTTCACCACGCTCTACTGGGATTTCCTTGGGCGGCACGAGCCGATGCTCGCCAAGAACCAACGGATGTCGCTCCAAGTGAAGAACCTGGCGCGGCTCACCGCGGAGCAACGCAAAGCCATCAGCGCACGGGCGGCTGAGATCCGCGCCCACGGGGGCGCCCCGCCCTCAGCATCGGCCTGACGCGACACGTAGGCTCTGAAGCGCCATACTCGAAGGGCGATCCTTCTCCCCCTACCCCTGCCTTCCAATGCGTCACCCCTCTCTCACTCGCGCCCTGCTGTTCGCCGGCCTCCTGAGCCCCGCGGTCACCCTCGCCCAGCGTCCCTCCGGCGGTGAGGGCGGCGCCCGCGCCACCAGCGACACCCTCCCGCGCGTCCACGTGGTCTGGGGTCGTCGCGACGGCACGAGCACCTTTCCGCTCGCCAACTATCCGCAGGTGAAGCCCCTCGTCTCGGGACAAATGGACTTCCGTCACTACCACACCTCGGCCGAGGTCGAGGAGTGGATGCAGCGCTGGGCCAAGGAGCGCCCCGACCTCGTCGAGCTCTACACGGTCGGCAACGCCTTCAGCGGTCGCCCGATCCTCCAGCTCACCCTCACCAACAAGAAGACCGGCGCGCACACGCAGAAGCCCGCGGCCTTCTTCGAGGGGGGCCGTCACTCCGGTGAGATCACCTCGACCGAGAGCGTGCTCTACCTCGCCTGGCACCTGATCGAGAAGTACGGGAACGATCCGGCGATCACCAAGCTCCTCGATACCAAGGCGATCTATCTCCGTCCGCTGAATAATCCGGACGGCTCCGACATGTATCGGCTCACGGCGCAGGCCAATCGGAGCACCGTCCGTCCCTACGACGATGATGGTGACGGCCTTCTCGATGAAGATGCCGGCGAGGACCTCGACCACGATGGTTTCATCCGGCAGATGCGGAAGTTCGTCGGCATGGGCAAGGGGAACGCCGTGAAGGACACCGCGGACAAGAGCGGGCGCCTGATGCGGAATGTCCCGATGGGCCAGGGCGATTACATGATGTATCCCGAAGGGATCGACAACGATCGCGATGGCCGTATCAATGAGGACGGGATCGGCGGACTCGATCTGCACCGGAACTATCCGTACAACTGGCGTCCGATGCGCGAGCCCACGGAGCGTGGCAACACGCAGGGCGGCGCAGGCGAGTATCCGCTCTCAGAGCCTGAGACCCGTGCCGTCGTCCTCTGGCTACTCCAGCACCCGAACGTGAGCGTCAGCAATAGCATGGACACCTCCGTGCCGATGCACCTCCGCGGTCCCTCCACCTGCGAGGAGGAGGAGTGCATGTTCCCAGCGGACCGAAAGCTCTTCCTCCACTTCGATTCGCTCGGCATCACGCGCACCGGCTATCCGTGGGCGGGGAACACCTACCGCACCTACGCCACGCGCTTGGCGCGCACCCCAGAGGAGGCCCGCCCCGAGGCGCTCTACGGCCATGGCCCCGACTGGGGCTACTTCCAGTTCGGCGCCATCTGGTACGGTGACGAACTCTGGAATGGCGGCCGCGAGCGTGACTACAACGGCGACGGACGCTGGGACCAGTACGAGGTCCTTCGCTACTGCGATGAGGAGTTCGGCGGACGCTGCTACAAGAACTGGACGACGGCCCAGCACCCCGACCTCGGCGAGGTCGAACTCGGTGGGTATGATCCCAAGTTCTTCGCGCAGAACGGTCCGCCCGAGGTCCTCGAGAAGTGGGCGCGCAACCAGGCGATGTTCAACCTCGACCTCGCACTAGCGCTCCCTGAGGTCAGCATCACGGAGCTGAGTGTCGTGAAGGCTACCTCGCGACGCGGTGCCCCGAACGATTCGGCGACGCACGAGGTGCGCGTCACCGTCCGCAACGCGGGGTATCTCCCGACGGCGCTCGACCAGGCGAAGCGCGTGAAGATCGTGCGCCCCGATGCGGTGACGATAGCGGCCCCACGCGGGAGTAGCGCCCGCGTCCTCGGGCTGGCACCGGAGTTCCATCTTGCCGGCGGCGAGACCACCACGGTGACGCAGCGCGTCCGTGTCACCGAGGCGACCACCTTCACCGTGCGCTTCAGCAGCACACGCGGGGGCGTCGCCGAGCGCGAGGTCCGCGTCGCCCCGTAAGGGGCGACGCGGACCCACGGTCACACCACCACGTTCAGCAATCGACCGGGCACCAGGATCACCTTCTTTGGTGTCCCGGTCACGAACTTCGCGATCCCCGGCTCGGCGAGCGCCGCGGCCAACGCCGCCTCCTGCGTGACATCCGGTGCCACCTGAATCGTCCCACGCGTCTTCCCGCTTACCTGCACCACGAGCGCGACGGTCGCCGAAGTCAGGAGCGCTGGGTCGTAGGTCGGCCACCCAGCATCGAAGACGCTGGTCGCATGTCCCAGCATCGCCCACAATTCTTCAGCGATGTGTGGCGCGAAGGAGGCGACGAGCGGCACCACCGGTAGCACCTCGTCCCGATGACAGCGTCGCTCCCCCTTTCGGAGGACGTTCATGTACTCCATCATCGCCGCGATCGCGGTGTTGTAGCTCAGTGCGGGGATATCCTCGCCGACCTTCTTGATCGTCGCGTGCAACTTGTGGCGCACCTCAGGGTCCACCGCACCCTCGGTGGTGCAGTCGCGCACCGAGGCCCAGAGGCGATCCAAGAAGCGTCGCACCCCGCTGATCCCCGCGTCGCGGAAATCGCCCCCCTCCTCGAAGGGACCGAGGAACATCAGGTAGGTACGGAAGGAGTCTGCGCCCCACGTCTCGAGGTACTCATCGGGATTCACGACATTGCCCTTCGACTTCGACATCTTCGCCCCCTCGCGGATGATCAACCCATGCGCGCGGAACCGAGTGAAGGGTTCCTCGAAGTCGAGCAGACCGAGGTCATGCAACACCATGGTGATGAAACGGGAGTAGAGCAGGTGCAACACCGCATGCTCATTCCCGCCGATGTATGTCGTGACGGGGAGCCAACGCTTGGTGAGCGCGGCGTCGAACGCCACGTCGTCACGCGGGACGCTCGGATAGCGCAGGAAGTACCACGCACTATCCAAGAAGGTGTCGCTCACATCGGTCTCACGTCGCGCCGGGGCGCCGCAGGTCGGGCACGCGACCTCGAACCACTCAGCGTGGCGCGCGAGCGGCGAGATCCCCGAATCGTCAGGCTTGAAGTCGGTGACATGCGGGAGCGCCACCGGCAACTGCGATTCAGGGACCGGCACCGTGCCGCAGGCATCGCAGTAGATGATCGGGATCGGGGGACCCCAGTAGCGTTGCCGCGAGATGCACCAATCGTGCAACCGATAGTTGGTCACCGCCTCGGCGGCCCCGCGCTCCGCCAACCACGCCGTCACCGCCGCCTTCCCTTCGCTGACACCGAGTCCATCAAAGGTCCCGGACGCGACCAGCCGACCATCGCCCACATAGGCCGCGCCATCGAGTGGTGTGGAGGCATCTTGCCCCTCTCCCGCCACCACACGCACGATCGGCAATCCGTAGGTGACGGCGAACTCGTGGTCGCGCTCGTCATGCCCCGGCACCGCCATGATCGCGCCGGTGCCGTACTCCATCAGCACGTAATCGGCGACCCAGATCGGGATCGCCGCCCCCGTCGCGGGGTTGGTGGCATAGGCGCCGGTGCACTGTCCGGTCTTCTCCTTGGTCGACTTGCGGCTCACCAGATCCTGCCGCGCCGCGCGGGCACGATACGCCTCCACCACCCCGCGCTCGGAATCCTTGGTGATCACCTCCACCAACGGATGCTCGGGCGCGAGCACCAGATAGGTCGCACCGAAGATCGTGTCGGGCCGCGTCGTGAAGACCTCGACCGTCTCTCTACCAGGCGTGTCCTGCACCGCGAATCGCACCCGCGCGCCGTCGGAGCGGCCGATCCAGTTCCGCTGCGCCTGCTTGGTGGTCTCCGACCAATCGAGGGTCTCGAGGTTTTTGAGGAGCCGCGGCGCGTACTCGGAGATACGAAAGAACCACTGCTCGAGAAAGCGCTGCTCGACCGTGGTCCCACACCGCTCACACGTGCCACCCTCGACCTGCTCGTTGGCGAGCACCGTCTTGCACGATCCGCACCAGTTGACCGCAGCCGCCTTCTTGTAGGCGAGCCCGCGCTGGTACAACTGGAGGAAGACCCACTGCGTCCATTTGTAGTAGGCGGGATCGGTCGTATCCACCGAGCGATCCCAATCGACCATCAACCCCGCCCGATCGAGCTGCCGACGAAAGTTCGCGATGTTGCTCGGGATGAGTTCCATCGGGTGCTTCCCGACCTTGAGCGCGAAGTTCTCCGAGTGGATCCCGAACGCGTCATAGCCCAACGGCTCGAAGACGGTGTGCCCCTGCAACCGATGGAAGCGCGCATGGATATCGCTTCCCGTGAACGCGAAGAGATTCCCCACGTGCAGCCCCTCGGCTGAGGGGTAGGGGAACATCATGAGGTTGTAGTAGGGCCGCGGGCCGTTCGCGAGGTCGACGCGATTGGTGCCCCGCTCTGCCCAGCGCTGGCGCCACCGCGCCTCGACCGTAGCCGGGTCGTAGGCGAGTGGTTCGTCTGGTGCGGTCATACCGAAAGCTAGCGACCCCGGGGGTAGAGGAAGACGCACTTCTCGAGGCGCGGCCCCTTCTCGTCGCAGACGGCGAAATCGGCGCCCTCGTAGAGGGTACCAGCGGCGTACCGCCCGTCCTTGGCCACCGCGTAGAACTGGATATCGAAGTTCGGACGGCCGTCGGGACGGAGCAGTCGCGACTCAGTCATCGCCACCAGGCGCTCGAGCGTCCGGAGGACCGCCTGCGCCGGCGCCATCCCTTGCCGCATGTGCTCCACGGTGAGGAAGCCGCCGCAGACCTTGATGTTCGCCTCCCCGCGCCCAGTCGAACCCGCGGCGCCCACCTCGTTGTCGCAGTACTGCCCCGCTCCGACGATCGGCGAGTCGCCGAGCCGCCCTGGGATCTTCCATGCCATCCCACTCGTGCTCGTGCAGGAGCTGATCTCCCCCCTGGCATTGACGGCGTTCATGTTGATCGTCCCGGTCGAGAATTTGATCTTCACGTCGTCGTCGTGATCGAGCCAGAAATCGTTCGGATTGAGCCGCGCCTTCCACCGCAGCCAATCCTGGCGCGTCTTCTCCGTGAGGAGCGGCTGGGGTTTGAACCCAATGTCGAGGGCGAAGCGCTTGGCCCCGGCTCCCACGAGCATGATGTGATCGGTGTAGTCCATCACGGCCTTCGCCACCAGACTCGGCGTCGCGATATCCTCGAGGCACCCCACCGCGCCCGCGCGCTTGGTGGGGCCATGCATGCAGCTCGCGTCGAGCTGCACCACGCCGTCGGCGTTGGGGAATCCCCCCAGCCCCACCGACTGGTCATCGGGGTCGAGCTCCTGGATGTTGATCCCGGCGATGATCGCGTCGAGCGTATCGGTCCCGCGGACGATCTGGTCGTAGGCGACCTTCACCCCGCGGATCCCGTTGCCCGAGGCGATGACGACGGGACGGGGGGCGAGAGACGACCCTGCACCGACCGAGGAGGCAGGCATCCCCTCGGGCGTATCGCCCTGGGCACCTGCCGAGAGGACGGTGAGCCCGGCCGCCGCAGCGGCCGTCGAGGTCAGGAAATCGCGACGCGTGGTCATGAGTGGACTGGTTGGAGGGTCCGGCGAAGGTACATTCTGCGTGGAATGTCTGCCACGAAGGTGGACGGCGCTGGCGCCGCCAAACTCCGCACCCTCGATGAGGCCCTCCTCTCGGTTCAGGCCCTGCATGGCATGGTCGAGCGGATGGCGCTCGACGTGAAGGCGCACCGTGGGGCGGGTGTCTTCCCGCAACAGATCAGACGGACGGCCACCCCTCTCCATGGGCTCCTCAAGGGACAGTTCGGCCTCATCGCGGACCAGGTGTCCAAGCTGATCCTCGATTCCGGCCGCGGCTCCGAGATGCAGCGCGTACGACTCCTCCGCGACGGGGTCGCGCAGCTCCGGACCGCCTTGGAGCAGGCGACGGATCGGGTGAAGATCCAGCACCGCGCCACCATGGAGATTCCGGCGCAGAATCCCCCGGTCCTATAGCCGCCAAGATTCTTGCCCCCACCCATTCGGGTAGGGTAGGTTTCGGGCGTCCGACCGCAGTCGTCCCTTCGGTGGTCGCGGCCTGTCGTCTTGGCCACTGCCTTCCCCCCAGCCTCATCCAACTGATGCCGAAGCTGTCGCTGCGCCAAGCAGCCTCCACCGCGCTCACTGCGGTGGCCCTATTGGCGCTCTCCGGGTGTGGGTTCACGGAGTATCCGAACTCCACGTTCAACCACCACACCGACTTCAACACCGCGATCGATGCGCTCTTCCAGCGCCTCATCTTCTGGGGGACGATCGTCTTCGTCGTCGTCGAGGCGGGACTCGTCTACACGATCATCAAGTATCGGAAGCGGCCCGGTGGCCCGAAGCCCCGCCCCATCCATGGCAATGCGGCGCTCGAGATCACCTGGACCGTCATCCCGGCGCTGATCCTCGTCCTGATCGCGATCCCGACGGTCAAGACGATCTTCCAGACGCAGGCCGATGCCCCCGCCGGCGCCCTCAAGGTGCAGGTGATCGGGCACCAGTGGTGGTGGGAGTTCCGCTACCCCGAGCTCGGCATCGTCACCGCCAACGAGCTCTACGTCCCGGTCGGTCGGACGGTCGAGTTCGAGCTCACCACGAGGGACGTGCTCCACTCCTTCTGGATCCCGCAGATGGGGGGGAAGCGCGACCTCATCTCCAACAAGACGAACTACCTCTGGTTCACCCCGAACGCCGACCTCGGCACCTCGGCGTGGAACGGGTTCTGCACCGAGTACTGCGGGTCGAGCCATGCGAACATGAAGTTCCGGCTCTACACGGTGCAGCCCGACGAGTTCGACTCGTGGGCGAAGCATCAGGCCTCCCCGGCCGTCTTCTCGACCACCCCGGCGCCGGTGACGACCCCAGTCACCCCGGTGGCGCAGGTGAGCGGTGCGGACAGCACGGCGCCCACCCCCGCGACGACCATCGGCTACGTCTTCCCGCGTGAGCGGCTCGAGACCGAGTTCCCGCATGTGATCCCGCAGACCCCGTATCCAACGGGACTGTCGTTCGATGATGCCCTCCTCGCCGGTGGCGATCCCGCTCGCGGCGCGAACGAAGGGTTCATGCTCGGCGGGTGCATCGGCTGCCACGCGATCAGCGGCGTGCCGGGTGCGGTCTCCGAGATCGGTCCGAACCTCACGCATATCGCCTCGCGGCACACGATCGCCGGCGGCCTCTTCAAGAACGACGCCCCGACGCTCGCGCGCTGGATCAAGAACGCACGGCACATGAAGCCCGGCTCCTTGATGAACACGATCGGCCGTGGCGAGTACGACCCCATCCTCAAGACGACCAATACGGGCGGGCTCGATGACCGGCAGATCGCCGACGTCGTCGCCTACCTGATGGCGCTCAAGTAGACCGGAGACCAGACTCATGGCCACCCTCGCCGCCCCCGCCTGCGCCACCGCGCCCGCGAGCACGCAATCCGGCCTCTGGAGCTGGATCGCGACCACCGATCACAAGCGGATCGGGACGCTCTACCTCTGGACCGCCCTCGCCTTCTTCCTCATCGGCGGGCTCGAAGCCGCGCTCATCCGCACGCAGCTGGCGCGCCCGAACATGGGGTTCGTCTCCGCCGAGACGTACAACCAGCTCTTCACGATGCATGGCACGACGATGGTGTTCCTCGCCGTCATGCCCCTCTCGGCCGCCTTCTTCAACTATCTGATCCCGCTCCAGATCGGGGCGCGTGACGTCGCCTTCCCGCGGCTCAACGCCTTCTCGTACTGGGTCTATCTGCTGGGCGGCATCTTCATCACGCTGCCGATCCTCTTCCAGGTCGCGCCGGACGGCGGCTGGTTCGGGTACGCGCCACTCACCACGAATCAGTTCTCGAGCGGCCCGAACATCGACTTCTGGGTGATCGGCCTCCAGATCCTCGGCGTCTCCTCGCTGGCGGCGGCGTTCAACTTCATCACGACGATCATCAACCTCCGGGCCCCCGGCATGACGCTCATGCGCATGCCGATGTTCACCTGGATGTCGTTCGTCGTGCAGTTCCTCCTGATCCTCGCCTTCCCGCCGATCACGGTCGCGCTCGTCTTCCTCCTGATGGATCGCTTCTTCGGGACCACGTTCTACGCGATCGCGCAGGGCGCCGACCCGCTGCTCTGGCAGCACCTCTTCTGGGTCTTCGGGCACCCCGAGGTGTACATCCTGATCCTCCCCGCCTTCGGCCTCGTGTCGGAGGTGCTCCCGACCTTCTCCAAGAAGCCGCTCTTCGGCTACAACGTGATGGTCTACTCGGGGATCATGATCGGCTTCCTCGGCTTCGGCGTCTGGGCGCACCACATGTTCGCGGTGGGGATGGGCGCGGTCGCCGACTCGATCTTCTCGCTGATGACGATGCTCATCGCGATCCCGACCGGCGTGAAGATCTTCAACTGGATCGCGACCATGTGGGCGGGCGAGGTCCGCTTCACCGTGCCGATGAAGTTCGCCATCGCCCTCATCGCGATGTTCACCATCGGTGGGATCTCCGGCGTGATGCATTCCTCGCCGCCGGCCGACCTCCAGCAGACCGACTCGTACTTCGTCGTCGCGCACTTCCACTATGTGCTCTTCGGCGGGTCGATCATGGGGATCTTCGCCGGGATCTATCACTACTACCCGAAGATCACCGGGCGCTTCCTGAACGAGCGCCTCGGCAATGTGCACTTCTGGCTGAACTTCATCGGGATGAACCTCACCTTCTTCCCGATGCACTTCAGCGGGCTCCTCGGGATGCCGCGCCGCATCTACACCTACGATGCGGGCCAGGGCTGGGACCTCTTCAACCTCCTCGCGACCTACGGGACCTATCTCCTGGTGATCGCGACGGCGGTCTTCGTCTGGAACTTCGTGCGGAGCCGGACGCGCGGCGCCATCGCCGGTGGCGATCCGTGGGGCGCGGCGACCCTCGAGTGGTCGATCCCCTCCCCCCCGCCGGAGTACAACTTCGCGCAGATCCCGACGGTGACCTCGCGCTATCCGCTCTGGGACCTCAAGGACCCGAGCTGGCATGAGGGCGAGGACAGCCATGGCGACACCGGGACCCCCGGGCCCTCTCCGCTCCGCGAGGAGACCGAGACCCACACCGCCAAGGCCCTCGGCATCCCGATGCCCTACCCGACGGCGAAGCCCGCCTTCGCCGCGCTCGGGTTGGTCGTGATGTTCAGCGGCCTCCTCTTCCTGCGCAACGATCTCTTCGCCGTCGCGATGACCGTCACCCTGGGCGGCGCCGCCATGCTCATCGGCGGCCTCTACGCCTGGCTGACCTCCCCCCTCGAGTAATCGGAGACCCTGACCTCATGGCATCCCACGCCATCGCCGGGCACGACGACGGCCACGCGCATACGCACCACACGACCACCGGGCTGGACAACCGGAAGATCGCCATCTGGGCGTTCATCGGGTCCGAGTGCATGCTCTTCGCCTCACTGATCTCGACCTACCTGATCTACAAGGGGAAGTCGCTGGTCGGGCCCTATCCGCACACCGAGTACACCGACGCGGCTGGCAAGGTGTTCCCCGCGATCCTCGACATCCCGGTGACCTCGGCGTCGACCTTCGTCCTCCTGATGTCGTCGCTCGCGATGGTGCTCGCGTTGCAGGCGGTGCAGCTCAAGGGGACCCCGCTCCCGGCGAACGCCGGCTGGTGGACCCGTGCGCAGCGCTCCTCGCAGCTCTGGCTCGGGATGACCGCCCTCCTCGGCGCGACCTTCCTCGGGTTCCAGGCGTATGAGTTCACCGCGTTCGTCCGCGAGGGGCTCACGATCAAGACGAACCTCTTCGGCTCCACCTTCTTCACGCTGACCGGCTTCCACGGCGCCCACGTGACCGTCGGCGTGCTCTGGCTCATGAGCCTCCTCTGGATCGACCGCACCCGCGGCCTCGGCCCCAAGGACGAGCTCGTCGTCGACATCGCCGCCCTCTACTGGCACTTCGTCGACGTCGTCTGGATCGTGATCTTCACCCTCATCTACCTCATCCAGTAGCGCGAGGCCCTCATGTCACACGACGCCAAGTCCCCCGCGCAGGCGCACGCACATCCCACCGGCGCGACCTATCTCAAGGTCGCCGTGATCCTCACGGTCATCACGATCGTCGAGGTCTGGGCGTACTACATCCCGGCCCTGGTCGCGTCTCCGCTCTTCAACCCCTCGCTCATCATCATGAGCGCGGCCAAGTTCGCGATCGTGGTGCTCTTCTACATGCACCTCAAGTACGATCATAAGCTCTTCAAGGCGCTCTTCACCGGCCCGCTGATCATCGCCGGGGCCACAATCTTGGCCCTCCTCTTCCTCTTCGCGAAAATCTCGCTCTGATCGGGATCCCGACCCTCTTTCTCCACCCGCAGGTCGACCTCTCCCAGGGCGGCTTCACCGTCCACTGGAGCACCGTCATCGGGCTCCTCACGCTCTGGGGGCTCCATCAGTGGCGCGGCCGCGCGCATCGCGCGGCGGGGGAGCACCTCACCCTCGGCCAACAGGGCAGCTTCGCGGGGGGACTCCTCGCGATGTTCCTCACGCTGAACGGGCCGATCCACGACATCAGCGACTACTACCTCTTCACCGGTCACATGGTGCAGCACTTGGTGCTCACCTTCGTGACGCCGCCCTTGCTCCTGCTCGGCACCCCGGGATGGATGCTCCGGCCCGCCCTGCGGATCCCCGCCGTGGCGGCCCTCGCCCGGACGATCACCCGCCCCGGCGTCGCCTTCGCGAGCTTCAATCTCGTCCTCGCCGTCTGGCATCTCCCGCCCCTCTACAACTCGGCGATGTACTACCACGAGGTGCACATCGCGCAGCACCTGATGTTCCTCGTGACGGCAGTCCTCGTCTGGTGGCCCCTGGTGAGCCCCATGCCGGAGCTCCCACGCCTGAGTTACCCCGGCCAGATGCTCTACAGCTTCCTCATGACCCTTCCGATGACGATCGTCTCGATCTTCATCGTCTACGCGGATCACGTGCTCTACCCTGCCTACGCCAGCGCGCCGCGCCTCTGGGGACTCTCCCCGCTCGAGGACCAACGACTCGGCGGCCTTATCATGTGGATCCCCGGCGGTCTCTTCTTCTATCTCCTCACCGCCGTGGTCTTCTTCAAGTGGGCCACCTCCCAGCGAGACGATCGCGCGGCGGCGCAGGTCCCGGGGCTCGTCACGAAATAGGGGGGCTGGTCGTCACTTCTGGTGACCGCGTCGCCACGACCGCCTCTGCCGGGTACTATTCCTTGATGCGCCGACTTCCCGTCGTCTCCCTCCTCGCGCTGCTCTGGCTCGCCGCCCCCGCCGACCTGGTCGGCGCCCAGGGATCGGCAGCCAAGACCCAGACCGCAACGCGCAAGACGACGGCGAAGACGTCGACGAAGACGCGGTCCACGACGACCGCGAGCGCCGCGAAGCGCACGACGAAGGGCACCACCGCGACGGCGCGGACCAAGGCCAAGGCCGCACCCCGTCCGAAGATCGCCGCCGCCACCCTGACCAGCGCCACCGCCCTCCACGCCCATCTCCGCGCCCTACTCGACCGGGCGACGAACAGCGGGCGATGGGGCGTGATGGTCGTCTCCCTCTCCAACGGCGATACCCTCTACGATCACAACGGCGACGAGCTCCTGCTCCCCGCCTCCACGATGAAGCTCTACACCGCGGCGATCGCCCTCGAGCGCCTTGGCCCCGAGCATCGCTTCCGCACCCAGGTGCTCCGCACCGGGTCGGTGCGCACGAATGGCATCCTCGCAGGCGACCTCGTCCTCAAGGGGGCCGGTGATCCCTCACTTGCGCCGCGCGTGGCCGGTGGGACGCCCGGACTCCAGCCGCTCGATGCCCTCGCCGCGCAGGTCGCCGCCGCGGGCATCCGTGAGATCCGCGGCGACCTCATCGGTGACGCCTCCGCCTTCGATGGTCAGCGCGTCCCCGATGGATGGCGCGCACGCCACCTGCAGACGAGCTACGGCACCCGCGTCTCAGCGCTCTCCTTCAACGAGAACCTCACCACGATCACCGTCCGCCCCTCGACGCGCGGCGCCCAGGTGAGCTTCGGTCAGCCGGTGAGCGGGCTCGATCTTCGCTCGGCGGTCACGGTGCGCCCCAACTCCCGCGGTGCCTCGATCCGTGTCTGGCAGGACACCCTGACGCACGAATACCGCGTGAGCGGGTGGATCGGCGCGCGAAGCAAGGCACGGACCTATCAGGTGGTCATCGAACAGCCCGAGCAGTTCGTGGCGGCCGCCTTCCGTGCCGCCCTCGAAGCGCAGGGCGTGCGCGTCACCGGCGAGACCCGCATGGGCCGCGCCCCCACCGCCGCGCAGTTCGTGACGGCGTGGGACTCCCCGCCGGTCGCGACGCTCGTGGCGACGATGAACGGCGAGAGCAACAACCACTTCGCCGAACTCCTCTTCCGCAATACCGCGCGCTCGTCGGGCGCCGTGGGCTCCGCGGTGATCGCGAACGAATCGCTCCGAACCTTCTTGGCCGAGCACGTGGGGATCCCGCGTCGTGCGGTCTTCGCAGCGGATGGGAGCGGGCTCTCGACCCTCGATCGTGTGACCCCGCGCTCGATGATCCAACTCCTCGACTACTCGCGATCGGCCTCGTGGGGCCCCGTGATGCAGGCCTCGCTCCCAGTGGCCGGTCGCACCGAGACCCTCAAGAACCGGATGCGTGGCACCGCGGCACAGGGCAATCTCCGCGCCAAGACGGGGGCCACCGGCGATGTCGTCTCCCTCGGTGGCTACGTGACCGCCAAGAACGGTGAGCAGCTCGCCTTCTCGTTCATCTACAACGGGTCCGATCGCTGGCGCGCCCGCACCGCGATCGACGCCATGGGCGTCACCCTCGCGAGCTTCTCGCGCTGAACGCGAAACCGCCGCGCCATCCCAATCGGGTGACGCGGCGGACGGCACAACCGCGCGGGGAGATCAGCTGACCGTCTGTGCGATCGCGATCCCGCGCTTCGCCAACTCGGTGATGTAGCGCTCGCCCGGCATGCACTCGTCCGGCGTGTGGACGCCAGCGGGCGACACGGCCCCCTCCGCCTGCAACTGCCCCGTAATCGAGAGCGAGTAGCCCGTGGTGCGCATCATGGCGCTGATGCCGTGCGCGGCATCGTAGCGATCGACGAGTTCGAAGGTATGCGTGATGGGCTTCCCGCCCTTCGTCCCCGTGACGACGACGCGGAGCGCGACGAGGTCGGGGGAGTTCTGCTTGGTGAGGCGCGGCTGCATCTGCGCGATTGCCACCTCGCGCGGGACGACGGTGGTCCCCTTCACCTGCACCGGCTCGAGCTCCAGCAGCCCCAGCTCGCGGATCGCCTCCATGATCTTCGCGTGGCCCGGATACCGGAGGGTCTTGTACTCCATGTTCGGGATCTTCCCCTGATACCGGAACGCCATCGTCGAGAGCCCACCGGCGGTGTGGAAGGCCTCGAGCTCGCCCACCGGCGCGTCGAAGCGGATCGGCTCGATCTCCGAGAGCGCCTTCATCTGGAGCTGTTTCCCATCGCGGATGATCCACGAGAGGGTCGTGTAGTAGTCGAGCACGCCCTCGATCGAATAGACGATCTGGTAGTTGAGCGGGCCCTCGGGGTGTTGCGGGAGCCCCCCGACGAAGATCCGCACCGAATCAACGGCATCACACCGATCGATCCCGAGCTGCGCGAGGATGTTCACCATCCCAGGCGCGAGCCCGCAGTCCGGGACGACGGTGACCCCCTTGGCCTCGGCCGAGGCCTTGAGGCGCTGCTGCTGCTGGACGATCTCGGTGTTGCCCCCGAGGTCGCAGAAGTGCGCGCCGGCGGCGATCGCCGCCTCGGTCATCGGGAGGTTGAGATAGTACGGGAGCGCACACATCACGCTCTGGACCCCCGCCATGGCGGCCGCGACCGCCTTGGCGTCCTTCACATCGAGCTGGATCGTGGTCAGCCGACCCTTGCCGATGTAGGACTGCAGGAAGGCGGGGAGGCGATCGACCCGCTGGTCGGCGAGGCGGACCTCGGTGATCGCCGGGTTCTGGAGGAGGTCATAGGCACATGCCGAACCCTGAAGGCCGGCGCCGAGCACGAGCATCCGCATGGGGTCACTCCACGGGGGACAGGTCGAGTTGGACAGCCCTTGAATCTAGCCCCCTGCCCCCCTGATTTCACTCACGATGACCGATTGGCGCCAGCACCTGATCGAGACCCCCGAGGGGATCTCCGCCCTCCTCGACCGGACCCGCTCCATCGCGGTCCTCGGCATCAAGACGGGGGACCGCCCCGCCCCGGCCTACGACGTCCCTGCCTACGCCCAGCGGGCCGGCTTCCGGATCATCCCCGTCCCGGTCTACTACCCTGAAGTGACCGAGATCCTCGGGGTTCCGGTGCACCGGACGATCACGGGGATCGGGGAGCCGGTGGACCTCGTGAATGTCTTCCGGCGCGACCGCGACATCCCGGGGCATCTCGACGATCTCCTGCAGGCTCGTCCGCGCGCCGTCTGGTTCCAGCTGGGGATCCGCCACGACGAGGTCGCGGAGACCTTGGCTCGGGCGGGGATCGACGTGGTACAGGACCGTTGCCTCCTTGTCGAGTTACAGGAGCGCGGGCGATAGCGTCCGCGAGGCGACACGCGGACGGCTAGGCGCGCGCGCCCAATCGTTCCGCGAGGAACCGCCCGACCCGCTGCACCCCCTCCCGCGACTCCGGCGTCAGCGGGACGCTCACATGCCAATCGTGCGGGAGCCCGTGGAAGACCTCGAGCGTGGTCGGCACGGCCGCCACACGAAGTCGCTCGGCGAGCCGCAAGGCATCATCGAACAGGACCTCCGCATCACTGACGTGGATCAACGTCGGAGGGAACCCGGCGAGATCGGCGCGGACCGGAGAGAGGAGCGGGGCGTCGAGCGGGATCGCTCCCGCATACCACCGCACGAAGGTCTCGGCGTGCCGGAGCGACAGCACATCATCACGCATGGCATTCGTGCGCCGCGTTCCATCCGTCGCCGCCATATCGGTGAGTGGGCTCAGGACGGCGAGCGCTGCGGGGAGTGCGTCTCCCGCCTCGCGGAGCGCCAGCGTGGTCGCCAGCGCGAGCCCCCCACCAGCGGAGTCGCCGACCAGTGCGAGGTGGGCGACTCCCTGTGCGCGTATCGTGCGCACCGCCGCCAGCGCATCGTCGAGCGCGGCTGGGAAGGGATGCTCCGGTGCCAAACGATAGGCAAGTGAGCACACGGCGATCCCGCTCTGGTGGGCCAGCCAGGTGGCGAAGGGGCGGAAATCCTCGATCCTCCCCGCCACATAGGCCCCGCCATGCAGATAGAGGATCGCCCCGGCGGGATCCGCCCCGCGCGGGCGACACCATTCCACCGCCACGCCACCAAGCGTCGTGCGCTCTACCACGACCGAGCGCGGCAAGAAGGCCGGGAGGCTGCGTCGTGCCCGCATCGCCCGCCGCAGACGTGCGAGATCGAGCGTGGACGCCGCCATCACCCGGCGGATCATCAGGCGCGAGGCGAGTGCGGTCAACCGCGTCGCGAGGCTGGGCGACCGGCGCGTCGCATCAGGCGACGCGCGGTCAGGTTCTGCCACCGGATTCACCCCGCCGCACGGCGGAGCGCCTCGGCGAAGGCCGGCGCCGTCGCGAAACGATCATCCGCTGCGCGAGCCATCGCCTTGAGCAACGCTGCCTCGACCCCCGCGGGGAGCTCGGAGCGCAACTGACGGATCGGTGTCGGTTCCGCACGCAGTCGCGCGATCATCATCT
>VHBP01000029.1 GCA_016871915.1 Gemmatimonadota bacterium | reverse complement strand
ACCTCACCGCGTTGCGTCGCACCCAGAGCGGGCCATTCCGGGTCGAGGATGCGGTCACGCTCGAGTCGTTGCGCGAAGTATCGAAGCCGACCGATGTGCCCTCGCCCACCACGCCGATGATGACGCTGACGCTGCTCCCGCCGCTCGCGGCGCTGCCAGAGCATCCAGTGCAGCCCCTCGCCGCTGAGGAGATCGCCAAGATCGTCCGTGGCATCGACATCCCCGCGCGTGTCGAGGGGAATTGGGGCGCGCTCACGAATGCCGCGAGCGGTGCGCTGGTCGCCCTCGCCGAGCGTCGTGCCGACCGCTGGCAACCGCGCGTGGTGATGCATGAGGCCTGATCAGGTGACCCCGATCCCCGCGCTCGCGGGTGGCACGGTCTGCACCGTCGGGACCTTCGATGGGGTCCATCGAGGCCACCGACTCGTGCTCGATCGGCTCGCGACCGCTGCGCGGGAGCGCGGGTTGCCCTCGGTCCTCGTCACCTTCGCCCCGCATCCGCTGCAGGTGGTGAATCTGGCTGCGGCGCCGCCACTGCTCACGGCCGGGGTCGAGAAGACGGAGTGCCTCGCGGACAGCCCGCTCGATTACGTCGTCGTGCTTCCCTTCACGCGCACCCTGGCCGCCTACGATGCGGAGGCCTTCGTCGATCACGTCCTTCGCGATCGGCTCGGCCTGCGGCATCTGCTGATCGGCTACGATCACGGTTTCGGCCGCGGGCGCTCCGGGGATGTCTCGGTGTTGCAGGCCCTCGGTGCGGCGCGAGGCTTCGGGGTCGAGGTCGTCCCCGCGGTCGAGGGGAGCGACGGCCGACCGATCTCCTCCACCTCCATCCGCCGGGCGATCGCTGGGGGTGATCTCGATCGCGCCGTAGATGGGCTCGGTCGTCCCTATGCCATCGCGGGGACGGTGGTCGCTGGGGCGGGGCGGGGACGGGACCTCGGGTTCCGTACGCTGAACATCGCCCTTCCTGACGTTCATAAGCTGCTCCCGCCGGACGGCGTGTACGCGGTGCGGGTCCAGACCCGCGCGGGGGCCATCGGCGGGATGATGAACCTCGGGGGGCGGCCGACCTTTGGGGAGGCCGAGCGAACCGTTGAGGTCCACGGATTCGACGTCAACGGGGATTTCTACGGGCAGTGGGTGCGGGTCGACCTCGTCTCCCGGCTTCGGGAGACGCAGCGGTTCGAGGGGCCTGAGGCGCTCGTCGCGCAGCTCCAGAAGGACGAGGCCGCCGCCCGGCGCCTCCTCGGCTGAGCCCCGTGGCCGGGCCCGTCTGGCCACACGTGCCCGAGGCACGCAACCCCTTGCGAGTGATTGACTTGGATGTCGGTGAGGGGTACTCTTCGAGGTTGCGTTCCAACCGTTCCCCCTATCCCGCGTCTGCATGCAGAACGTGAAGTCTCGGCTCCTCGTGATCGCGGCCCTTATCGCCGCTTCCGTCTGGGCCCTCTTCCCTCGTCAGGTGGTCGAGCGCGTCAAGCGCGACGGGGTCTTTGTCTATGACACCGTCTCGCGTGTCCCGCTCAAGCGCGGGCTCGATCTGCAGGGCGGGATCCAGCTCACCCTCGAGGTCGACCAGTCGCGGCAGACCATCACCGATGTGAGTGATGCGCTCGATCGCGCGATGAAGGTCGTGCGCACGCGTATCGACGAGTTCGGCGTCGCCGAGCCCGTGGTGCAGAAGCTCGGCAACGACCGGATCATGGTCGAGCTCCCGGGCATCGAGGATCCGCGTCGCGCCGAGGAGGTCGTGCAGCGCGCGGCCTTCCTGCGCTTCCAGATCACCGATGAATCGCAGGCGCTCGAGCGGGTCGTCCCGCGTCTCGATGGCCTCGTGAAGGAGCAGGGGCTCGCCGCGGCGACCGACTCGGCGTCCCGTCCGGCGGCGAATGCCCTCGGGTCATTGCTGCAGACGGTCGACTCGACCGCGAACGCGGACACGGCGGGCACCTCGACCGATGGGCCGTTCCGTCGGTCGCTCGTCCCGGGCCAGCTCCCTGGCCAGTACCTCGTCACCTCCGCCGATTACGGGCAGATCGACGCCCTCCTCCGGACGCCGGGGATCCAGGCGGCGCTCCCGCCGGGCAAGGACGTCCGCTGGGGCACCGACTCGCTCGTCTCGGGGACGCAGGTCTACCGCACGCTCTACGTGCTCGAGTCGCGCGCGATCATCGACGGCACCTATCTCGTCGACGCCAAGCCGAACCAGGATCCCCTCGAGGGCGCGAAGGTCGACTTCGTGTTCAACAACGAGGGCGGGCGCCGCTTCCGCAACGAGACGGCGAAGCACATCGGCGACAACATGGCGATCGTCCTCGACGACAAGGTCATGAGCGCCCCGGTGATCCAGAGCGCGATCGGTGCCCGCGGGCAGATCACGATGGGCGGCCGCGACCTGCAGGCCGCGCAGGACCTCGCGCTGGTGCTCCGCGCCGGTGCGCTCCCCGTGCCGCTCAAGGTCGCGGAGTCGCGGACCATCGGGGCCAGCCTCGGTGAGGATGCGATCCGGCAGGGGCTCCTCTCGGGCGCGCTGGGCTTGGCGCTCGTCGTGCTCATCATGGTGGTCTACTACCGCTTCTCTGGCGTCCTCGCGATCTGCGGGCTCGCCTTCTATGTACTCGTGACCCTGGCGATCCTCGCCGGCTTCGACGCCACGCTGACGCTGCCGGGGCTCGCGGGTTTCGTGCTCTCGATCGGCATGGCGGTCGACGCGAACTTCCTGATCTTCGAGCGCATCCGTGAGGAGCTCGACGCGGGTCGTTCCCTGCGTATGGCGATCGATGACGGCTTCGATCATGCCTGGAGCGCGATCGTCGATACGCACGTCACCACCGCGCTCACTGCGGCGATCCTCTACCAGTTCGGCACCGGGCCGGTCCGCGGCTTCGCGGTCGCCCTCCTCGCCGGCATCTTCGCCTCGCTCATCTCGGCGATCTATGTCGTGCGCACCCTCTTCCTCCTCTGGCTGTCGAAGAATCAGACCGCCAAGACCCTGAGCATCTGATGCTGCGTATCCTCCACAACGCCTCGTGGGACTTCCTCAAGCAGTGGAAGCTCTCGGTCATCACCGTCGCGGTCTTCGTGATCCCGGCCGTGATCCTGATCCCGATCCGCGGCTTCAACTACAGCATCGAGTTCACCGGCGGCACCCAGATGGAGCTCACCTTCCGTGAGGCGCCGGCCATCGCGGACGTGCGCGCGGCCATCAGCGGGGCCGGGCTCGGTGATGCCGAGATCTTCACCTACGGCGCCCCCACCGAGATCGTGATCCGCGCGCAGGAGTCGCAGCAGGTCGCGCAGCTTGAGGCGGGGGCCGAGACGGTCAGCCAGCAGATCGAGCGGACCCTCCAGGCGCGCTTCGGCGGCGAGTCGTTCGTCATCGGGCGGACGGCCGCCGTGAGCCCGCGCGTCGGGAGCGAGCTCCGGTCCCAGGCCGTGATCGCGACCTTGATCGCCTTCGCCCTCACGCTCGTGTATCTCGCGTGGCGCTTTGAATGGCGCTTCGGCGTCGCGGCGATCATCGCGACGTTGCACGACCTCGCGGCCTCGCTCGCGTTCATGATGTACATGGACCTCGAGATCTCGATCTTCGTCGTCGGTGCGGTGCTCACCGTGATCGGCTACTCGATGAACGACACCGTCGTCGTCTTCGACCGCGTGCGTGAGAACCTCAAGGCGCATCGCAAGATGCCGCTCTACGAGCTGCTCAACCGTTCGGTGAACGAGACCCTCCCGCGCACGGTCATGACCGGCACCACGACGCTGGCGACGCTGCTCGCCCTGCTGATCTTCGGCGGCTCGGTCATCCGGCCCTTCGCCTGGGTGCTCCTCTTCGGCATCCTCGTCGGGACCTTCAGCTCGATCTACATCGCCTCGCCGTTGCTCCTCTGGATCGAATCCAAGTGGCCGCATCGCAACGAGGCGGCGCCCCAGACCCGCGCCGCCAAGGCGTGAGCACGGAGTCATCCGCGGGTTCGGGGCCCCGGCGCCAAGACGGCGTCGGGGCTCAGTCGTTCCCACCGGTCCCCTTCATCGATTCCCACGCCCATCTCGCGGGGGAATCGTTCGACACCGACCGTGACGGAGCGCTCCAGCGTCTCCGTGCGGCCGGTGGGCACGGGGTGATCTGCATCGGTGAATCCCTCGCGGCCGCGGCCCGGGCGCAGCAACTCGCTGAGCGGCATCCGGGCGACGTCTGGTGGACCGCTGGCATCCACCCGCACGATGCCGCCGACTACGATCCGCTGCGCGACGCCTCCGCCATCGAGGCAGCCATGCACGAGGGGGCCGTCGCCGTCGGTGAGTGCGGCCTCGACTATCACTACGATCACTCGCCGCGGGCGCAGCAGCGCCGCGCCTTCGCGGATCAACTCGCGATCGCCCAGCGCACCGGGCGGGCCGTCGTGGTGCACACGCGCGAGGCGGTCGACGACACCATCGTGATGGTGCGTGAGGCCGGTCAGGCCGGCGTCCGCGGCGTCCTTCACTGCTTTGGCGGCCCCGCGCCGCTCGCGGAGGCGGCGCTCGCCGTCGGGTGGTACTGCTCCTTCAGCGGGATCATCACCTTCAAGAAGTGGGACGACCTCGACCTGCTACGCCTGATCCCGGAGGATCGGCTCCTCGTTGAGAGTGACAGCCCCTTCCTGGCCCCCGTACCGCATCGAGGCCATCGCAACGAACCCGCTTGGTGCGCGTACACCCTGCGGCGGCTCGCCGAGGTTCGAGGCGTCGATCCCATCGCCCTCGGCGAGGTGGTCGTGCACAACACCCGTCGGCTCTTCCAGCTCTGACCTCGGACGTTTCCCCCACTCCGTCCCCCGAGTAGGATTCCCCCCATGACCGTCCCATCCGATATCGAGATCGCGCAGGCCGCGACCCTGCGCCCCATCACCGACGTGGCCGCCGAGATCGGCCTCGGCCCCGACGACCTCGACCTCTACGGCAAGTACAAAGCGAAGGTCGCCCTCGAGCTCACGACCCGCCCCGCCAAGGGGAAGCTGGTGATCGTGACGGCGATCAACCCGACCGCTGCCGGCGAAGGGAAGACCACGACCTCCGTCGGCCTCGCGCAGGCGCTGCGGAAGATCGGGACCAATGCGGTGCTCTGCATCCGTGAGCCCTCACTCGGCCCCGTGTTCGGGTTAAAGGGGGGCGCGGCCGGCGGCGGGTACGCGCAGGTCCTCCCGATGGACGACATCAACCTGCACTTCACCGGCGACCTCCACGCCATCTCGTCGGCGCATGCGCTGTTGAGCGCGATGCTCGATAACCATCTCCAGCAGGGGAACGCCCTCGATATCGATCCGCGCCGCATCACCTGGCCGCGGACGATCGACATGAACGACCGCGCGCTCCGCAAGGTGATCATCGGGCTCGGCGGGCCGAGCGAGGGCGTCGTCCGCGAGGAGCGCTTCGTGATCATCCCGGCCTCTGAGATCATGGCGATCGTCGCGCTCGCGACCAGCGCCTCCGACCTCGAGGAGCGTCTGGGCAATATCATCGTGGGCTCCACCGCCGGAGCCGACCGCAAGCCGGTCTATGCGCGCGATCTCAAGGCACACGGCGCGATGGCGATGCTGCTCAAGGACGCGATCCGCCCGAATCTCGTGCAGACGCTCGAGGGTGGCCCCGCCTTCGTCCACGCCGGCCCCTTCGGCAACATCGCGCACGGCTGCAACTCGACCCTCGCCACGCGCGCCGCGCTCGCCGTGGGCGATGTCGTCGTCACCGAGGCGGGGTTCGGTTCCGACCTCGGCGCGGAGAAGTTCTTCGACATCAAGTGCCGCTTCGGTGGGATCACACCCGAGGCCGCGGTGCTCGTCGCCACCATCCGCGCGCTCAAGATGAACGGCGGCGCCAAGAAGACCGAGCTCGCCACCGAGGACCTGAAGGCACTCCGCGCCGGCGTGGTCAACCTCGAGCACCACATCGCGAATGTGCGGCAGTTCGGGATGGAGCTCGTGGTGGCGATCAATCGCTTCGGCACCGATACCGATGCTGAGATCGCGATCGTGCGCGAGGCGGCGGAGAATGCGGGGGCGCGCGTCGCGCTCTGCGAGGTCTTCGCGAAGGGTGGGGCGGGGGGCGAGGCCCTCGCGCGCGAGGTGCTCGACATCCTCAAGAGCGGCAGGTCCACGTACGCGCCGCTCTACGACGCCGCCAAGCCGATCAAGGAGAAGATCGACACCATCGTGAAGAAGGTCTACGGTGGCGAGGGCGCGGATTATAGTGCCAAGGCCGAGCGCGCCATCGCGTATCTCGAGAGCATCGGACTCGGGAACACCCCGATCTGCATGGCGAAGACGCAGTACTCCCTCTCGGACGATGCGACCAAGCTCGGGCGCCCCTCGGGCTTCCGCGTCACCGTGAACGATGTGTATCCCGTCGCCGGTGCGGGCTTCGTCGTCGCGCAGTGTGGCGAGATCATGACGATGCCGGGGCTCCCCAAGGCCCCCGCCGCCGAGCGCATGGCCATCCTCCCCGATGGCTCGATCACCGGACTCTTTTAGGAGCGCACCATGTCCGTACGCACCCTGAGCACCGAGGCCGCACCTGCGGCGATCGGTCCCTATAGCCAGGCGACGATCGCTGGCGGCTTCCTCTTCACCGCCGGCCAGATCCCGCTCGATCCGGCCACGATGGAGGTCGTCGCGGGCGATATCGTCCCGCAGACGCGTCGTGTCCTCGAGAACCTGCAGCATGTGCTCCATGCGGCGGGCGCCTCATGGAAGGACGTCGTGAAGACCACGGTCTTCCTGCAGGACATGACCGATTTCCCGCGCTTCAACGAGGTCTACGAGGCCGCCCTCGGCACCGCCCGTCCGGCGCGCTCCACCGTCCAGGTGGCGGCGCTCCCGCGGGGCGTGAGCGTCGAGGTCGAGCTCGTCGCCAAGCTCCCCGATTGATCATCACCCGTCCGTGCGTCGGTCCTGCAGGATCGGCGCACGGCCTCTTCATCCACCCATGACGCGCGACGAGATCTTCCGCCTGACGCAATTCGCACGCTGCGCTGGCTGAGCGTCCAAGATGGGTCCGGGTGACCTGTCCGCCGCGCTCGCGCCGCTGCCGCGCGAATCCGATCCCCGTTTGCTCGTCGGTCGCGAGACCTTCGACGACGCGGGGGTCTTTCGGCTGTCCGACGATCTCGCGCTCGTGCAGACGGTGGATTTCTTTGCCCCCATCGTCGACGATCCGTATCGCTTCGGACGCGTCGCGGCGGCCAACGCCCTCTCCGATGTCTATGCGATGGGGGGCACGCCGCTCACCGCGATGAACATCGTCGGCTTCCCGGAGAAAACCCTCCCGCTTGCCGTGCTCACGGAGATCCTCCGGGGCGGACAGGACGCGGTACACGAAGCCGGGGCACGAATCGTCGGGGGGCACACCGTGACCGACGAGGAGCTCAAATACGGGCTCTCTGTCACCGGTCAGGTGCACCCTGATCGGATCCTCTCCAATGCGAACGCGCAGCTCGGGGAGCAGCTCATCCTCACCAAACCGATCGGCACCGGGATCCTCGCGACGGCAGGGAAGCGCGGTGCGCTCGCGCCAGCGCACGAGGAGTCGCTCTATCAGAGCATGGCGGCGTTGAACGCCCTCGCCTCCCGCACCGCCGTCGAGCTCGGCGCCCGATGCGCGACCGATGTCACCGGCTTCGGGCTCCTCGGGCATCTGCTGCACATCACGCGCGCGAGCGCTGTCCGCGTGACCCTGCATCTCGATGCGATCCCGCTCCTCCCGGGCGCACGCGAAGCCCTCGCGTCGGGCTTCACCACCGGTGGCGCCGGTCGCAACGCGCAGTGGGTCGACGCCGAGCTCGACTGGAACGACTCCGGCGAGGACTGGCGCGCCCTCCTCTCCGATCCGCAGACCTCCGGTGGCCTCCTCGTCTCCCTCGCTCCTGACCTTGTCGCCCCCTATCTCGCGCAGGTCCCCGGCTCGGCGGTAATCGGGCATGTGAGTGAGTGGCAGCGCGGCCCGAGGATCGTGCTGGCTTGAGGCTGAAAGCTTTCAGCTTCTAGCCTCCAGCCTTTGGCCCCCGACTTGATCCCTGACCCCTGGTCCCTGACTATCTTGCCCTTATGGGGGTGGCTGGGGTCTGGTGGTCCCCGCGGTCTTCAAAACCGTAGCGGCCCGATCACGTCGGGCTGGGTGGGTTCGATTCCCACACGCTCCCGCCATTCGCTTCCGCCTCGCTCTCTCCGCTCGGGAACCCATGTCGGCTTCGCGGGTCAGACACCGCTGATGCGTCCCTCGAGACTCGTCCGTGCGATCGCCCTGGTCGTGGCCCTTGCGGCGTTCGCAGGCGCGCCGCGGTCGCTCCGTGCACAGCAGGTCGACTCGGTGCGCGCCGGCATCGGCGCCCCGCCGATCTCCCCGCGCCGCGCTTTCCTCTATTCATTTCTGCTCCCGGGCGCGGGGCAGGCGAAGCTCGATCGTGCGACCGCCGGTGGGATGTTCTTCCTCATCGAGGCCGTCGGACTCGCCCTCGTCCATCGCTCCGCCGAGGACCTCCGTATCGCCCGGACCTTCGCCGGTGATTCGATGCCGCTGCGCTACGCGATCGATCCGGTGACGGGCCGGCCGGCACGGACGACCACCGGGGGGCTGCAAGTCGCCGAGTGGAGCGCGCCGCGCTACAGCGAGGACTACGTGCGCGCCAGGCGCCTCCACTATGAGGACTGGTTCGCGGTCCTCGTCTTCAACCATCTCTTCGCCGGCGCGGATGCCTTCGTCGCGGCGCAGCTCTGGGATCTCCCCATCCGCATCGGCGCCACGCCGACGGCCACCGGGGCGCGGATCAGCGCGCGGTTTCGCCGCCGCTGACCGATGCGTCCGCTGGCCCGCGCGTCGGCAGCGGGATCGATTGGGTCACCTCGAACCGTCCAGAAGCCCAGGTCAACCGCTCGATCCGATCCGCGGTGATCCTGAGCCCCTGCGGCCCATCGAGCCAGGCCCCAGGATTCGCGAAGACCCCCGCACCGAGCGGCTCCAGTGCCGCCACATGGGAGTGGGCGAGCACATAGAGCTGCGGCGCGCCCGCGCTCGAGAGCACCGTCGCGGCGACGCGCCGTAACCCCTCGCCTCCGTCGCGCGGGCGCATGTGGCGGCTCGTGTGCGAGCTTCGAAGCGCCAGCCAGGTCCCGAGGTCAGGGTGGATCCACCGATACGCCCAGACGCTCCACGGGTGCCGGAGCACGCGCCGCAGCCGCCGATACGGCGCATCCTCCACCTCACGCAGACCATCGCCATGTTCGATCAGGGTATCCCGCCCACCGATCATCCCACGCCACGGTCCCACGTGGTAATCGAGCCCGAGATCCCTCCGAAGGACCTCGCCCCCCCAACAGTCGTGATTGCCGGCGACCCAGAGGATCTTGATCCCCGCATCGTGCAGGCGGGCGAGCTCCCCGAGCACACGGACCCCGCGACGTGGGACCGCCTCCTGCCACTCGAACCAGAAGTCGAACAGGTCCCCGTCGATCACCAGCGAGCGGCCATCTCTCGGGAAGGCGCGCAGGAACGCCAACAGCTCGCGCTCCGTCTCGTCAGGGGCCACGCCGAGGTGCGCATCGGCGATCACGTAACAGGGGGTGGGCAGCATCCTCCGAATCGTACACCGGACCGGCGGTCGGCACCACACCGCCCCCGGAGTGGCTCGATTAGACTCAAGCGCATGCAGTCCACGTCGCAGATCCGCGTCCGCTACGCCGAGACGGACCAGATGGGGGTGGCCTATCACGCCAACTACCTCGTCTGGTGCGAGGTTGGGCGCACGGAATTCATCAGGCACCTCGGCGTCTCATATGCGCAGATGGAGGCCGCTGGTGTGCGCTTGGCTGTCGCCGACGCCCACCTGCGCTATCGGGCCGCGGCCCGCTACGACGACGAGATCACCATCACCACGCGGCTCACGAATGCGCGGTCGCGGATGGTCTCGTTCGCCTACCGCCTCACTCGGCGTCGCCCGGACGGCGGCGACGAGCTCGTCGCCGACGCGGCCACCGATCTCGTGAGCATCGACGGGCAGAACCGGCCGATCACCCTCCCAGCCACCTTCCGCGCCCGGCTCGAGGCCGTGGTCAGTAACTTCCCCTGATGCGCATGCGGCATCGTGGGCACCTCGCCCTACTCCTCCTCATCACCTCCCTCACCGGCTGCCTCTACGGCTTCGCCGGTGGAGGCCTGCCGACGCACATCCGCACCGTCGCGGTGATGCCGTTCGACAACGAGACCGCCACCCCGGAGCTCCCGCGCGAGCTGCAGGAGGCGCTGCGCCAAGGGATGCAGTCGCGACTCGGTCTCCGGGATGCGCCGGAAGACCGGGCGAGCGCCGTCGTCCGCGGCACGGTGACCCGCTACGAGCTCGACATCCCCGTCGGCTTCAGCGCGAATCCCAATCAGGCGACCTCGGCGCGCCGTCGTCTCCGCGTGCTCATCGACATCGAGATCGTCGATCAGATCACCGGGAAGGTGCTCTGGCAGAAGACGGGGGTCTCCGCGGAAGGCGAATACGCCGACCGCGGCGAGGCCGAGGGGCGCAAGCAGGCGATCGAACGGATCGTCACCGAGATCATCGAGGGAGCGCAGTCGCAGTGGTGAGCGTCGACAGCGACCCGCAGCGGAAGGTGATGACCCTCCCCGAGGCCTGTGCCTGGCGTGCCGAGTGCAGTGGGCCCGTGGTCTTCACCAATGGCGTCTTCGATCTCCTGCACCCGGGGCACATCGACGTGCTGCGTGGCGCGCGCGCCGAGGGCGCCCATCTCATCGTCGGGCTCAACAGCGACGACTCCGTGCGTCGACTCGGCAAGGGGGAGGATCGTCCGGTGCGCTCCGAGGCGGAGCGCGCCTACGTGCTCGCCGCGCTCGAGATGGTCGATGCTGTGGTGGTCTTTGGCGAGGATACGCCGGCGGAGATCGTCCAGGCGCTCGAACCCGATGTCATCGTGAAGGGGGGCGACTATCGCCCCGAGACCGTCGTCGGAGCGGACGTCGTCCGTAAGCGCGGCGGCCGGGTGGTGATCATCCCGCTCACCCCCGGGCAGTCCACCACCTCGATCATCGAGACGCTGCGTGCCCATCGTCCCGCCTAGTGCCGCCGCTCGCCCCAACGGTCGCGCCGCTGACGCCCTTCGCGCGGTGAACCTCACGCGCGGGGCCGTGCCCAACGCCGAAGGGTCCTGCCTCATCGCCCTCGGCCACACCCGCGTCCTCTGCGCCGTGAGTGTCGAAGATGGCGTCCCGGGGTGGAAGAAGGGGAAGGGCGAAGGGTGGCTCACCGCGGAGTACGCGATGCTCCCGCGCGCCACGCACACCCGCACCGCACGCGAGCGCGGGCAGGTCGGCGGGCGTACGCAGGAGATCCAACGCCTCATCGGCCGCAGCGTCCGCGCCATGCTCGATGACTTCAAGTGGGGGGAGTTCACCCTCAAGGTCGATTGCGATGTGCTGCAGGCCGACGGTGGGACGCGCACCGCAGCGATCACCGGTGCGGCCGTCGCCGTCTGCGAGGCCTTCGACTGGATGGTGCGCACCAAGCGCATCGCCGTCTCCCCGATGAAGCGGCGCGTGGCCGCGGTGAGCGTCGGCGTCGTCGGTGGCGCACCCGTGCTCGATCTCGAGTATGAGGAGGATGTGCGGGCGGACGTCGATGCCAACGTCGTGATGAGCAGCGAGGGACGCTTCGTCGAGGTGCAGGGGACCGGAGAGCATGGGACCTTCGCACGCGGCGAGCTCGACACCCTGCTCGACCTGGCCGTGACGGGGATCCAGACGCTCGATCTCGCGCAGCGGCAGGCCCTCGGGCTGCCGTGAGCGGCGGCGGCAGCGAGCGGTCATCGCCGCCGGCCGCGTCCGGCGAGCATCGTAGGCCGCTCGTCCTCGCGACGCGGAGCGAGGGGAAGGTCCGCGAGCTCGCGGCGATGTGTGCCGCGCGAGGGCGCACCGCGATCGATCTGCGCGCCGCAGGGCTCTCGGACGAGGATCCCGCCGAGGACGCGCTCGAGGTGTACGACACCTTCGAGGCCAATGCCCGAGCCAAGGCGGCGTGGTTCGCTGCGCGGCTCCCGGGGCGCATCGTCGTCGCCGATGACTCCGGGCTCGAAGTCGTCGCGCTCGGCGGCCGACCTGGCGTGCGGAGCAAACGGTGGACCGGTTCGGCCGCCACCGGTGCGGCACTCTACGCCGAGAACAACGCCGCTCTGCTCCGTGCGCTGGAGAGGGTGACCGACCGGCGCGCGCGCTTCGTCTGCGTGGTGGTCGCGCGGTGCGGCGATCGGGAGTGGATCGGGCGGGGGCACTGCGAGGGGCACATCCTCGAGGCGCCCATGGGGAGCGAGGGGTTCGGGTACGATCCGCTTTTTTGGAGCGACGAGCTCGGGGCCGCGTTCGGCATCATTGATCGCGAGGCGAAAGGGCAGGTGAGTCACCGGGCGCGCGCCTTCTCGGCGTTGCTGGCGGCACTCGACGCGAAGGAACCGCGCGACGGTTGACCGTCGCGCCGGGGATGGCTACTCTTCGGGGTTGGCGGGGCGTAGCGTAGCCCGGTATCGCGCCTGCTTTGGGAGCAGGAGGTCGCCGGTTCGAATCCGGCCGCCCCGATCGGGTTGCGAGGGAAATGCTGCAGGAAACGACGGAGCAGTGTGCGAAGCGCCAGTAGCTCAGGTGGATAGAGCAACAGCCTTCTAAGCTGTGGGTCGGGGGTTCGATTCCCTCCTGGCGCGCCTCGTGTGCAGTGTCGTAGGAGCAGGGCGCGCCGTTAGCTCAATTGGCAGAGCAAGTGACTCTTAATCACTAGGTTGTAGGTTCGATTCCTACACGGCGCATTGAGGGGGCTCGGTCTTCGGATCGGGCCCTCTTTTTGTTGGCTGGAAGCTGAAGGCTGGAGGCTCGAAGCCTCCAGCTTCCAGCCTCCAGCTTTCAGCTCACAAGCTCGGGTGTTTCAAATGGTGCGTCGTACTCCGCTGATACGCGTGCGCCACCCGCAGCATCGCCTCCTCCCCGAACAGTCGCCCCAGGAAGGTGAGGGAGACCGGCGTCCCATCCTCGCGGAAGCCGTGGGGAAGGATCACCGCGGGGTGCCCGGTGAGATTCGTGGCGGTGAGCTGCGCCCCGGCGTTCGTCGGCGTGACGATCACATCCACCGTCTGCATCAATCGGTCCCACGCCTCGATCGCCAGCGTGCGCACGCGGTTGGCATTGAGGTAATCGACCGCCGGGATGAGCCGCGCCGTGCGGAAGGTGTTCGGCCAGGCCCCCGGCCCCTGCTGCACCAGCTCGCGGACGCGCCCAGACCGCGTGAGTTCATCGAACGCCGCGCCCGCTTCGGCGGTGAGGATGATGCGCATCGCATCGTAATCGAACTCCGGGAGCTCGACGGGGATGAGGTCGATCCCGAGACCCCGCAGCGCCTCGAGCGCCGCATCGTCGAACGGCTTGGTGGGTCGGCGCTCGGCGGGGAGCTCGAACGTACTCTTCACGTAGCCGACCTTGAGCCCGCGGAGTGAGGCGTTGCCATCCCAGTTGAAGGGCGCGGCGTGCACCGTCTGGTCCCGCTGATCGGGGCCATGGATCGCCGCGAAGACCAGCGCGCAGTCCTCCACCGTGCGACACATCGGGCCGAGCTTGTCCATCGACCAGCTCAGCACCATCGCGCCGGTGCGCGGCACACGGCCGAAGGTGGGGCGCAGCCCCGTCACCCCGTTGCGGGTGCTCGGGGAGGAGATCGAACCCAGCGTCTCCGAGCCGATCGAGAAACCCACGCACCCCGCGGCGGTCGCGGAGCCGGGGCCGGCGGAGGACCCGCTCGCCCCCTGGTCGAGCTTCCACGGGTTACGCGTCATCCCGCCATACCAGCGATCCCCTTGGGCGAGCTCGCCGAGGGTGAGTTTGGCGATCAGCACGGCGCCCGCGCGGTCGAGGCGTTCGACGACCGTCGCATCGGCGTCGAACGTCTGCGACCGATACGGCGCCGTCCCCCAGGTGGTGGGGTAGCCCTTCACGGCGAGGAGATCCTTCGCTCCCCAGGGGATCCCGTGGAGCGGGCCGCGGTAGCGACCAGCGGCGATCTCGGCGTCTGCCGCACGCGCCTGTTGCAGAGCACGGTCGCGGGTGAGCGCGGTGACGCAGAGGAGCTGAGGATCGAGGCGCTCGAGGCGCGCGAGGTACATCTCGGTGAGCGCGACGCTGGTGACGGCGCGGGTGCGTACAATCGCTGCGAGCTCGGTCACCGAGGCGAAGGCGAGCGATTCGAGACGGGCCGGCTTCGCTGGCGGCGTGAGGCGCGTCGGGACGATCGGACGTTGCGGGCCTCGCGGGACCGCATCGTGGCGAGGGAGCGGGGTGAAGATCATCGCTGGGGCGACGGCGTTCACGACCGGGATGCGATGGAGGCGCTGGAGCTGTGCGGTCTGCCGCTTCAGCCCATCGAGCATCAGCGCCCGCTCCTCTTCGGTGAACTGCACGCCGGCGATCTCGGCGGCGGCGACGATCGTGGCGTCGGTGATCTCTTCGACCGACGCGGCCGTGGCGTAGAGCACACCAGGGAAGAGTCCGCCGGCGACCCCGAGGGTGGAGAGGGTGGCCAGGAACTCGCGGCGCGAGTCGGTGGGACGAGGAGCGTCGGTCATGCGTGGGGAGCAGAGGTGTGTGCGCATCGGTGCGTCTCTCCGGATGCGTGACGCGATCAGTCCAAATGTGCCACGGCGGCGCCGCAGGTGCGAGGCGTTCCGGTGCGGGAGTCGGGGGGTTGCACGGGCGGCGCGACGACGTTATCGTTCGGATCCCTCCGGAATCGATGGTGCTGGCGGGGAAGAGTCGGATCGGGGCGGTGGCCAGATTGGTGCGTCGCCCCCTTGACGGTACGCAGTGATCAGGGTTATAGTTATGGGCTGGCGCGGAAACGCTGCCGAGCAAACCGAGTTGATTGACAATCGAGTCAGAGAGAGATCGCAAAGTGTGCGAGGCGAACTCGTGGATCTCGTGTCCCGTTCGGGGCCGAGGGAGAGTTCAGACCGAACAATTTTTGTGATTCCGAATAACGCTGTCATGCGATGACAGCGTGACAGCGATTCGGAAGAGCCATATGAGACTTTCTATTGGAGAGTTTGATCCTGGCTCAGGACGAACGCTGGCGGCGTGCTTAACACATGCAAGTCACGGGGGCCCGCAAGGGTAACCGGCGAACGGGTGCGTAACACGTGAGCAAGCTTCCGATTTGTGGGGGATAGCCGGCCCAACGGCCGGGTAATACCGCATACGTTCACCTAGCGGCATCGCTTGGTGAGGAAACCTCCGGGGCAAATCGAGGTGCTCGCGGCCTATCAGCTAGTTGGTGAGGTAACGGCTCACCAAGGCGACGACGGGTAGCTGGTCTGAGAGGATGGCCAGCCACATTGGGACTGCGACACGGCCCAGACTCCTACGGGAGGCAGCAGTGGGGAATATTGCGCAATGGACGAAAGTCTGACGCAGCGACGCCGCGTGTGGGATGAAGCCTTTCGGGGCGTAAACCACTGTTGCCCGGGACGAACCTCCCCATTCGTGGGGACTGACGGTACCGGGTGAGGAAGCACCGGCTAACTCTGTGCCAGCAGCCGCGGTAATACAGAGGGTGCGAGCGTTGTCCGGAATCACTGGGCGTAAAGGGCGCGTAGGTGGCTTGTTAAGCGTGTGGTGAAAGTCCGGGGCTCAACCCCGGATCTGCCGTGCGAACTGCCGAGCTTGAGCGATGTAGAGGCAGGTGGAATTTCGGGTGTAGCGGTGGAATGCGTAGAGATCCGAAAGAACACCAGTGGCGAAGGCGGCCTGCTGGGCATTTGCTGACACTGAGGCGCGACAGCGTGGGGAGCAAACAGGATTAGATACCCTGGTAGTCCACGCCGTAAACGATGGGTACTAGGTGTCTGGGGGAGCGACCCCCTGGGTGCCGACGCTAACGCATGAAGTACCCCGCCTGGGGAGTACGGCCGCAAGGCTGAAACTCAAAGGAATTGACGGGGGCCCGCACAAGCGGTGGAGCATGTGGTTTAATTCGACGCAACGCGAAGAACCTTACCTAGGCTTGACATGCTGGAGAAAGCTTGCGGAAACGTGAGCCCCTCTTCGGAGTTCCAGCACAGATGCTGCATGGCTGTCGTCAGCTCGTGTCGTGAGATGTTGGGTTAAGTCCCGCAACGAGCGCAACCCTCACCCTTAGTTACCAGCGGGTAAAGCCGGGAACTCTAGGGGGACTGCCGGTGCCAAACCGGAGGAAGGCGGGGATGACGTCAAGTCATCATGGCTCTTACGCCTAGGGCTACACACGTGCTACAATGGGCCGGACAGCGGGTCGCTAGCTCGCGAGAGTATGCCAATCCCCAAACCGGTCCTCAGTTCGGATTGTAGTCTGCAACTCGACTACATGAAGCTGGAATCGCTAGTAATCGTGGATCAGCTACGCCACGGTGAATACGTTCCCGGGCCTTGTACACACCGCCCGTCACGCCATGGAAGTTGTGAGCGCCCGAAGTCGGTGTCGGAACCCGCAAGGGACTAAGCCGCCTAAGGCGAGCGCAATGACTGGGGCGAAGTCGTAACAAGGTAGCCGTAGGGGAACCTGCGGCTGGATCACCTCCTTAACGGAGCTGTGAGTAGGCCCGCTTCGGCGTGGCACGAAAGCGCTACCGGATAGTCGCTCGCCTCGCATACGGCGCGAGCTCTCTCTGACTCATCTCTTCAGCTGGTGCGTGGGCCTTCGGGCGCGCGCGATCACACGCTGTTTGTCAACGGAAGATGGTAGTGTTCGTGGGATAACGAATCACACTAGTGACACGATTTCGACGAAAGGCGCGCAAGCGCCACACCGATAAATCTGATCACTCGTTGTAGATCGCGCGTGCTCTGCTGGATTACATGTTTGTAGTCAAGCGAGCGAATGCATGTCGAGGATGCCTTGGCACACGAAGGCGATGAAGGACGCGGTAAGCTGCGATAAGCCTGGGGGAGCGGCACACACGCTTTGATCCCAGGATTTCCGAATGGGGAAACCCGGCCGTCAGGAATGGCGGTCACGCCGAATGGCGAGCGAACCCAGGGAACTGAAACATCTAAGTACCTGGTGGAAAGAGAAATCAACCGAGATGCCCCAAGTAGCGGCGAGCGAACGGGGTAGTGCCCAAACCGAGGTCCTTGTGGCCGCGGGGTTGTAGGACCCACAGACGCGTATCGTGAAGTCAGTCGAAGTGGCTTGGAACGGCCCGCCAGAGACGGTGAAAGCCCGGTAGGCGAAGACGATGCACGGTGCGTAGTGGAGTTCCTGAGTAACGCCCGACCCGAGTAATCGGGCGTGAAACCGGGGGGACCACCCTCCAAGGCTAAAGACTCTCGTGTGACCGATAGTGAACGAGTACCGTGAGGGAAAGGTGAAAAGCACCCCAGTGCGGGGAGTGAAAGAGATCCTGAAACGACATGCATACAAGCGGTAGGAGGTTGGGCAGGGCTTCGGCTCTGTCACGACTGACTGCGTGCCTTTTGCATTATGATCCGGCGAGTTACTCCTCAGGAGCGAGGCTAAGTCGTTCAGCGACGGAGCCACAGCGAAAGCGAGTCCTGTAACGAGGGCGACAGAGTTCCTGGGGGTACGACCCGAAGCCAGGGCGATCTACCCATGAGCAGGGTGAAGCTGCGGTAACACGCAGTGGAGGCCCGAACCGGTATGGGTTGAAAACCGTTCGGATGACTTGTGGGTAGGGGTGAAAGGCCAATCAAGCCTGGAGATAGCTGGTTCTCCCCGAAATCTATTGAGGTAGAGCCTCGAGCAATTGTGTACAGGAGGTAGAGCGACTGGATGGGCGCGGGCTGGCGTAGCCGGTACCAAACCCAACCAAACTCCGAATGCCTGATACATGTATCTCGGGAGGCAGTCGCTGAGCGATAATGTCCAGCGGCGAGAGGGAAAGAACCCAGAACCACAGCTAAGGCCCCAAAGTGGCCGCTGAGTATAGCGAAGGATGTGTCCCTACACTGACAACTGGGAGGTTGGCTTAGAAGCAGCCACTCCTTTAAAGAGTGCGTAATAGCTCACCAGTCCAGTGGGGATGCGCCGAGAATGGTCGGGATTAAGCGGCCCGCCGAAGCTTGGTCTTCTGACTTTGTCAGAGGGGTAGGGGAGCGTTCTGTCCGCCTTGAAGCGGCCGTGGAAACGTGCCGTGGAGCGTTCAGAAGAGAGGATGCCGGATTGAGTACGCGCAAATGCGGGTGAGAACCCCGCACACCGTAAGCCCAAGGATTCCTGCGCCATGGCAATCAGCGCAGGGTGAGGCGGACCCTAAGGCGAGGCCCCAGAGGCGTAGCCGATGGACAGCCGGTGAATATTCCGGCCCCGTCTGCAGTGTGTTAACAACCCCAGAGGGACCCAGGAACGAAGCGTGAGCGGCTCTGTGGATGGCCGTGAAAGGGTGTAGGGCAACCGAGACCTGAGACGAGCGCGCGGGGCAACCCAAGCGCAAGTCACGTAGAGTCGACTGGCAAGAAAAGCTCTGGTGGGGAATGCTGCAGATGACCGTACCGCAAACCGACACAGGTGGGCAAGGCGAGTAGCCTAAGGTGAACGAGTGAAACCGGGTCAAGGAACTCGGCATAATGATCCCGTAACTTCGGAAGAAGGGATGCCGATTGGGGTTGGCGACTTCGCGTCGCAGGCTCTGATCGGTCGCAGATAATCGGCCCAAGCGACTGTTTAGCAAAAACACAGGTGAGTGCCAAGCCGCACAAGGCGCCGTATACTCACTGACGCCTGCCCGGTGCCGGAAGGTTAAGGGGAGATGTTAGCCGCAAGGCGAAGCATTGAGCCGAAGCCCCGGTAAACGGCGGCCGTAACTATAACGGTCCTAAGGTAGCGAAATTCCTTGTCGGGTAAGTTCCGACCTGCACGAATGGCGTAACGACTTGGGCACTGTCTCGACCCGGTGCTCGGCGAAATAGCAGTCTCGGTGAGGATTCCGAGTCCCCGCGACAGGACAAAAAGACCCCATGCACCTTTACTGCAGCTTGTCATTGGACGTCGCATGTGACTGTGTAGCATAGCTGGGAGACGATGAGGCCCGGGCGCTAGCTCGGGCGGAGTCAACAGTGAAATACCAGCCTGGCTCATGTAACGTCCTCACCACGCTCCGGCAAACCCGGGCTGGGACCGTGGCAGGCGGGCAGTTTGACTGGGGCGGTCGCCTCCGAAAGAGTAACGGAGGCGCGCGCATGGTTCCCTCAGCGCGGACGATATTCGCGCTTTAGAGTGTAACGGCACAAGGGAGCCTGACGGCGAGACCGACGGGTCGAGCCGCCACGAAAGTGGGCCGTAGTGATCCGGTAGCCCGGTGTGGATCGGCTATCGCGCAACGGATAAAAGGTACGCTGGGGATAACAGGCTTATCGCGCCCGAGAGTTCACATCGACGGCGCGGTTTGGCACCTCGATGTCGGCTTATCACATCCTGGGGCTGGAGAAGGTCCCAAGGGTCCGGCTGTTCGCCGGTTAAAGTGGTACATGAGCTGGGTTCAGAACGTCGTGAGACAGTTCGGTCTGTATCCGTCGTGGGCGTTGGAGAGTTGAGGGGTGCGGACTCTAGTACGAGAGGACCGAGTCGGACGACCCGCTCGTGTCCCGGCTGTCACGCCAGTGGCAACGCCGGGTAGCGATGGTCGGCACAGATAACCGCTGAATGCATCTAAGTGGGAAGCTGTCCCCAAGATGAACTCTCCCTGGGACCTTGAGTCCCCTGAAGGGCCGTGGGAGACCACCACGTCGATAGGTGGGGAGTGGAAGACGAGTAATCGTTTCCGAGCTAACCCATCCTAATCGCCCGTGCGGCTTGACTACTCCCCCTTTCTTCAAAGAAAGGGGCTGGAATAACAACCGCAGAGCTTCGCACGATCTAATCGATTTGCGAATACACGAACACTACCATCCTCCGCTGTCAGCATCTCGCTGGCGACTAGAGCGTAGGGGCCACACTCGTTCCCATCCCGAACACGATCGTTAAGCCCTACAGCGCCGATGGTACTCCGACCGAGAGGTCGCGGGAGAGTAGGCCGTCGCCGGCACCCTTGGAAGCCCCTGTCGTTCACTCGGCAGGGGCTTTCTCTTTGCCCTCACCTCCCGACACATTCCCCTCCGTGACCCGCGCCGGTTTCGTGACCCTCGTCGGACGCCCGAACGCCGGGAAATCGACTCTCCTGAATCGGCTGGTCGGCACCCGGCTCGCCATCGTCTCTCCCAAGCCCCAGTCGACCCGGGAGCGCGTCGTTGGGATCCTCACCGATGACGCGGCCCAGCTGATCTTCCTCGACACCCCAGGCCTCCTGGAGCCCCGCTACGCGCTCCACAAGGCGATGCAGTACGCGGCCCAGCAGGCGATCGGCGACGCCGACCTCGTCGTCCATCTCATCGATGCGACGACCGACCGCCCGGAGGACCTCACCGCCCTCGCACAGCTCCCCGCGCCTCCACAGGCCCCCGTCCTCGTGGTCCTCAACAAGGTCGACCAGCTCGCCCCCGCGGTCCGCGATGCCCTCTTAGCGGAATTCCCTGAGGCCGTGGGGATTTCCGCCGCCACGGGAGAG
>VHBP01000028.1 GCA_016871915.1 Gemmatimonadota bacterium | reverse complement strand
CGGAGACCTCCGCGACCCAGCTCCGCACCGTCCTCGCCTTCGGGGTCGGCTCGGCGGCGGTCGCCGGATTGCTCGGCACCTCATGGCTCGATCTCAGCGTGGCGTTCGTGCTCGGGTTGTTGATCGGGTGGATTGCGATCCTGAGTGCGACGCGGCCGAATCTCGCGGCGGCCAACGAAGCGGTGAGCGCCCTCGTCGCGACGACGCTCGCGACCGCCTTCGGCTACTTCGTCGCGCCGATCTCATTGCAGACGGTGATCGTCGCCTCGCTGATCGTGTTGATGCCGGGGTTAATGCTCACGACGGCGATGACCGAACTCGCAACGCAGCAGCTCTCGTCGGGGACGGCGCGACTTGGCGGCGCGCTGACCGTGTTGCTCAAGCTCACCTTCGGGAGCGTCGCCGCCTCGCAGGTGATGCTCGCCATCGGCTGGGTCGCGCCAGTGCCGCCGCCCTCGCAGCTCCCGGCAGCGATCGAGATCCTCGCGGCGATCTGCGCGGCAGGGAGCTTCGCCGTGCTCTTCCGTACCGCGACCCGCGATGTGCCATTGGTGATGGTGAGTGCCCTCCTCGGCTATGTCATCACGCGCGTCGTGGGGAGTTCCTCCGGACTCGGCTCGGGGGCCTTCGCCGCCGGCGTCTTCTTCGCGAGCCTCTCTATGGCGGCACTCGCGAACCTCTACGGGAAGATCTTCGGGCGCCCGGGGGCGTTGGTGCGGGTCCCCGGTATCATGCTCCTCGTGCCTGGGAGTGTGGGGTTCCGGGCACTCCGATCGGTCATGGAGCGGGACTATGCCCTGGGATTCGATACGCTCGTCGCCGTGTTGAGTGCGTTGCTCGCATTGACCGCCGGTTTGCTCTTCGGGGCGCTCCTGATCCCCCCGAGACGTTACCTCTGAGGCCGTTTCGGGGTATCTTTATCCACATGACGCTTCGTCAGCTCACGATGGGCCTCGCGCTCCTCGTCTCGATCGCCGCGTGTGGTGGCGATTCCGTCTTCGTCCCCGACATCACGAAGACCCAGTTCGCGACCTCGCTCCAGGTGGACCTCGCCGCCTCGACCAAGACCGCCTCGGGGCTCTACTACCGGGATCTGACGGTCGGGACCGGGGCGCTCAATCCCACGGATACGGCCAAGACGGTCACGGTGGGGTATACCGGCTACCTCCGCAATGGCGTGCAGTTCGACGCCGGGACCATCGGTCCCTTCCGTACCGGGACCGGTGCGGTGATCGCCGGCTTCGATGAGGGGCTCAAGGGGATGCGGGCGGGTGGCCGACGCCAGCTGATCATCCCCCCGAGCCTCGGCTACGGCGCGCAGAGCACGAATGGCATTCCGGCGAATTCGATCCTCGTCTTCGTCGTCGACCTCCGATCGGTGATCAACTGATGGCGCCCAAGTTCAATCCGGCCGAATGGCGTGGGATCGTGACGCGCTATGCGAACGCCGAGGTGACCAAGTCGTTCGGTCAGCTCGCACTCAATCTCTCGGCCTTGGTCGCGACGCTCTATGTCGCGTATCGCCTGATGGAGCCGGCACCGTGGGCGACCGCACTGCTCGTGCTCCTCGTCAGCGGCTTCCTGATCCGTACCTTCATCATCATGCATGATTGCGCCCACGGGAGCTTCACCCCATGGCCCAAGGTCAACGATGCGATCGGCTTCGTCACCGGCGTGCTGATGCTCACCCCGTATCAGCAGTGGCGTCGCGAGCATGCAATCCACCATGCGTCGGCGGGCGATCTCGAGCGTCGTGGCACCGGGGACATCGATACGCTCACCGTCGCGGAGTATGAGGCGCGCTCGCGCTTCGGGAAGCTCAAGTATCGGCTCTATCGGCATCCGGTGGTGCTCTTCGTCTTGGGGCCGTTGCACCTGATGGTCCTGCAGCGCTTCCGGGTCTCTGGGCCGTCAACCGGGCCGGCGCAGCTCTGGAACGTCTGGATGACCAACCTCGCGCTCGCCGCGACGGCGACGATCTTCATCCTCATCGCGGGCTGGGAGTCGGTGGTCCTGCTCTATCTCCCCGCCGTCTACATCGCGGGCGCGGTCGGCGTCGGCCTCTTCTACGTGCAGCATCAGTTCGAGGAGGCGTACTGGCAGCGCGGCGAGCAGTGGGATTACGCCACGGCCGCCATCACGGGGAGCTCCTTCCTGCGCCTCCCGCGCGTATTGAACTGGTTCACGGGGAACATCGGCTTCCATCACGTGCACCATCTTGGCCCCAAGATCCCGAACTACAAGCTGCGCCAGGCGCACGAGGAGAACGGGATCTTCGCCGCCGCGCCCGTGCTCACCATCCGTACCGCGATCAAGACGCTGCGTCTCTCGCTGTACGACGAAGAGCGCGGCAAGTTGATCGGCTTCCGCGACCTGCGCACGCGCCGGGCGGCGCACTGAACGCCCCGGCCGCCCAGACGGGATTCGGCGACCTCGCACTCGACCCGCGCGTCCTCGACGCGCTGACCGCCCTCGGCTACGAGGAGCCCACCCCGATCCAGCGCGCGGCGATCCCCGCGCTCTTGGCAGGACGTGATGTGCTCGCGCAGGCGGCGACCGGGACCGGGAAGACCGCCGCCTTCGCCCTCCCGCTGCTCCATCGCCTCACCCCGGACGCCCCGCCCCGCGAGCGCACCGCCGCGCTGGTCCTCGTTCCCACGCGGGAGCTTGCAATGCAGGTGGCCGAGGCGATCCATCGCTATGGGAAAGGCCTCGGCGCCGTCGCAATGCCGATCTACGGTGGGGCGCCGATGGAGGGACAGATCCGCTCCCTCAAGCGTGGTACCGATGTGGTGATCGCCACGCCAGGACGCGCACTCGATCATATCCGTCGCAAGACGCTCTTCCTCGCGTCGGTCAAGACCGTGGTGCTCGACGAGGCGGACGAGATGCTCGATATGGGGTTCGCAGAGGATCTCGAGGCGATCCTGGCGGCCACACCGGCGGAGAAGCAGGCCGCCCTCTTCTCTGCGACGTTGGCGCCCCGCATTGCCACGATCGCCAAGACGCATCTCCGTGAGCCGGAGATCATCACCGTCGACACCGAGGCGGTGAGGACCGCGAAGACCGCCTCTATCCGTCAGGTGGCGTACATCGTGCCGCGCGCCCACAAGATGCAGGCGCTTGGTCGCATCCTCGACGTGGAGCAACCGACGAGCGCGATCGTCTTCTGCCGCACACGGACCGAGGTCGATGAGCTCACCGAGACGCTGAACGGTCATGGATTCCATGCGGAGGCGTTGCATGGTGGGCTCTCGCAGGATCAGCGCGATCGCGTGATGAAGCGCTTCCGGGCGAAGACCTCGGAGTTACTTATCGCGACCGATGTCGCGGCGCGAGGGCTCGACGTGCAGCATGTCTCACACGTGGTGAACTACGATGTCCCGAACGCCTCCGAAGCGTATGTGCATCGGATCGGGCGCACGGGGCGCGCCGGGCGTGCGGGCACCGCGATCACCTTGGCGGAGCCCCGCGAGCATCGGTGGCTTCGGAGCTTCGAGCGCGCGACCGGTGGGTCGATCGAAGTCGCGACCGTCCCCACCGTCGCTGACCTCAAGGCGCGCCGACTCGAGTTGGCGCAGGCGGCGCTTCGTGAGGTGATCCTCGCGGGGGAGCTCGATCCCTGGCGCAGTGTGGTCGCCGGGCTCGCCGATGAGTTCGATCTGATGGATATCGCAGCGGCGGCGGTGAAGCAGGGGGTCGGCGAGTCGAGCGAAGCCGACGAGGCGGAGATCCCGGCGACCACACCAGCCCGTGAGCGGCATCCCGCGCGTGAGCGTGAGGCGATGCGGAAGGAGCGGCGCGAGAGCGCGGCGGGATCTCCCACCCCTCCCCGTCGCCCCGTGAAGGGCGGCAAGGGTGCCGGCGCGCGGTATGCGATGGCGAAGCTCTACCTCGGCGGTGGCCGCAAGCTCAAGATCCGCCCGGGCGACATCGTCGGGGCGATCACCAATGAGATGTCGCTCGACGCGAGTGCGATCGGTGGGATCCAGATTTGGGATCGTCACAGCATCGTCGAGGTGCCGGAGACGATCGCGGACGATGTGATCCGCACCCTCTCGGCGACGACCATCAAGGGGAAGAAGCTCCAGATCCGTCGAGACCGCTCGGTGCGCTAAGCCCCATCACCGGGCGCCGTGCGTCGCGCGCGGGTCGGCACCCGCGTACGGCGGACTCAGTACCGCGCGAAGACCGAGGTCGTCCCGTTCGCCGCGAAGGCGATCACCGCATAGCGATCGTAGTCCTTCGGATTCCCCTGTTCCATGCCGGGGGAGCCGATCGGCATCCCCGGGACGGCGATCCCGCGGATCGTGGGGCGCTGCGTGAGCATCCGCTTGATGTCGGCGGCCGGGACATGTCCCTCGACGAGATAGACGCCGACCACCGCGGTGTGGCAGCTCTCGAGGGCGGCCGGCACCCCCATCGTCTGCTTCACACCGGTGAGGTCATCGGTATCGACGCCTTTCACGGTGAATCCGTTCCGCGTGAGATGCTCGATCCATGCCTTGCAGCACCCGCACGAGGCGCCCTTGTAGACGGTGACGGTCGGGAGCTTCGGCAGCGCCGCACCAACGATGGGCGCGAGCGCCGCCAGCGCGCCGGCAGCGAGGGTCTGTCCGAGGAAGGTGCGACGGTCCATGCGATACGCTCCGGTCAGCGGGCGATGCCGGCGAGGGCGGCGATGAGCAGGAGGGCGAGTTGTGGCCCTTTGTACGAATCGGGGGTCTCGGTGTAGGCCTCTTCGGTACCGTGCGCCCCGGTGCTGCGCCCGCCGCCGTTGATGGTGATCGCGGGAATCCCCATCGCAATCGGAAGGTTGGCGTCGGTGCTCGACGCACTCGTCGACGGGAGCCAGCCCAAGGCCTCGATCGCGGCCCACGCGGTCTGCACGATCGGGGCGTCATCGGACTGCCCACCAGTGGGGCGGATCCCGATCGTGTCGTAGGTGACGGTGATCGCAGCGCGCGAGTTGGGCCACCGGGCGAGCTCCTCCACGACGCCAGCCGCGATGGCGGCCCTGATCTGGGCATCGACGGCAGCGAGCGCCTCCGGGGACTCGGAGCGCATGTCGACCTCCATCTCGGCGAGCGGGGTGATGGTATTCACGCTCGTCCCACCTCGGACGATCCCCACATTGAAGGTGGTGCGGGGATTCGACGGGACACGGAGATCGCCGATCTTGGCGATCGCACGGCCCATCGCGTGCATGGGGTTCGCCATCCCGAAGGCGCCATAGCTGTGGCCACCCGGCCCCTTGAAGGCGACAGTGTAGCGATGGCTCCCGACCGCGCGCGAGACGATGCGCCCATCCCCTGCGCCGTCGACGGAGATGAAGTAGTTCACCTTCCCCGGGAACTCCTTCGTGAGGAGATGCCGAACGCCGCGAAGATCGCCCGGCCCCTCCTCGCCGACATTGCCGACAAGGTGCACCGTCCCGCGCGGGGTGACACGCTGTTCCTTGAGCACTCGCGCGAGCGTCAGCACCACGGCAAGGCCTCGGCAATCATCGCCGATGCCCGGGCCAGCCACCCGATCCCCCGTGCGCGTGGTGCGCACATCGGTGCCCTCAGGGAAGACGGTGTCAAGGTGCCCCGCGAGGATCACGACGGGACCTTTCCCATCGCCGATCGTGGCGATGACGTTCCCCTCGGTGTCGATGCGCGCGTCTCGGTAGCCAAGCGCGATGAGACGCCGCTGGAACTCGGCGGCACGCGCCTGCTCCTTGAACGGTGGTGCAGGGATCTCGCAGATGGAGATCTGCTGTGCGAGGGTCCAAGATTGGAGCGATGGCATCGCAGACATCGCGCGCATCACGCTGGGATCGCTGAGCGGGACGGGGAGCCCCTGTGCCTGGACCGTCCGCGTCAGTCCGCCGATCAGCAGGAGGGTGGTGAGTGCGGCAGACCAGTGAGTGCGGCGACCGCGGTGGCTGTGCGACCGGGGAGAAGCGTGCATATTCGGGAATCTATCCACCCGCCCATACATGACCACCCATCCCTGGCTTCGGCACTACGATGCCGGCGTGCCAGCCTCCTTGGCGCCGTACCCAGAGCGAATCCTGCTCGATTATGTGGACGATGCGGTGCGGGCCCGCCCCGATGCGACCGCCCTCCACTTCAAGGGGACGAACGTCAGCTGGGGGACGCTCGCCCGGGAGAGTGACGCCTTCGCCTGCGCGCTGCGCGCGATGGGGGTCGGCCCCGGGGATCGGGTCGCCGTCCTCCTCCCGAACTGCCCGCAGTTCTTCGTGGTGGAGTTCGCGGCGTGGAAGGTCGGGGCGATCCTCGTCCCGCTGAATCCGATCTATACCGAAGATGAGCTCGTGGGGCCGATGACCACGGCGACGCCGAAGGTGATCGTCACCCTCTCGACCTTCTATGATCGCGTGAAGGGGGCCCAGCGCCGCGTGCCCTCGGTGCAGCAGGTGGTGGTCACGAGCATCAAGGAGTGGCTCCCCCCGCTGCTGCGGGTGGTCTTCACCCTCGTGCTCGAGAAGAAGGGGGGACATCGCGCGGCGCTCCGTGATGGCGACCCGATGCTCCCCGCGCTCCTCGCTCGGTACGCCGGCCAGCGCCCGCCCACGCATCGCCCGAGCATCGATGACGACGCGATCCTCCTCATGAGTGGCGGCACGACGGGGACGCCGAAGGCGGTGCGTGTCCACCATCATGCGTTGGTGATCACCGGGCTACAGTTCCGCGCCTGGCTCGGCGATCTCCTCCCGGAGTGGGAAGGGAGCTACTGCCTGCCATTGCCGCTCTTCCACACCTACGGCGCCACCGGCGTCCAGTCGGCCTGCATCATCGGGCGGAACAGCATCGTGCTGATCCCCAATCCCCGCGATCTCGGTGATCTCGTGAAGACGGTCGAGCGCACCAAACCCTCCGTCTTCTGCGGCGTCCCGACGCTGTACAACGCGCTGCTCAATCATCCGCGCGTCGCGAGCCGCAAGGCGGATTTCGCCTCGATGAAGGCCTGCGTCTCCGGCGCGGCGCCCCTGCTCGCCGAGACCCGTCGGCGCTTCACCGAGATCACCGGCGCGCGGATCATGGAGGGGTATGCCATGACCGAGTCGAACCTCGCCTCCGTCGTCTGGCCCGTCTATGGCCCCGAGAAGATCGGCTCGGTGGGGATCCCGATCAGCGATTGTGCGGTGAAGATCGTCGACGTCGATGACCCAACACGTGAACTCTCGGCGGGTGAGGTCGGTGAGATCCTCCTGACCGGCCCGCAGGTCATGCGCGGCTACTTCAATCCGCCGGCGGAAGTGGACCAGATGCTTCACGCGCATGCGGACGGGCGCACCTGGCTCCACACCGCCGACCTCGGCTACCTCGACGAAGACAGCTACCTCTTCATCGTCGATCGCAAGAAGGATCTGATCAAGATGAATGGGATGCAGGTCTGGCCGCGCGAGATCGAAGAGGTGCTCGCGAAGCATCCCGCTGTGCTCGAGGCGGGGGTACGCGGCTTCCCTGATGCGGCGCGTGGCGAGGTGGCGGTCGGCTTCGTGGTGCCGCGGCCGGGGCATGCGGCCACGGGCCCCGAGTTACGCGACTGGTGCAAGGCGCATCTCGCGCCGTTCAAGGTGCCGGCACGGATCGTCTTCAAGGACGAACTCCCCAAGTCCCTGATCGGGAAGGTGCTGCGGCGGATGCTAGTCGAGACCCCGACCTGAGTCGATGATGCGTCTCCTCTCCATCCTCTGTGGCGTGCTCCTCCTCGCCTCGCCGGCGAGCGCGCAGCGCAGTGCGCAGCGGGTCCTGCTCATCGGGCTCGACGGCTTCCGTGCCGACTATCTCGATCGGCCAGCGGCGGTACAGCTTCGCGCGCTCGCGGCACGCGGGGTGCGCGCCGAGCGGATGATCCCGACCTTCCCCTCCAAGACCTTCCCGAATCACTACTCGATCGTCACTGGGCTCTTTCCCGAGCATCATGGGATCGTCGCAAATGCGATGCGCGATTCGGTGCTCGGGCTCTTCCGTCTGAGCGATCGCGCGGCCGTACAGACCTCGGCGTGGTGGGGCGGAGAGCCGATCTGGGTGACGGCGGAGCGGCAGGGGCGCCGCGCCGCGACCTACTTCTGGCCCGGCTCCGAGGCGGCGATCGGCGGGGTACGGCCGAGCTGGTGGTATCCCTACGATGGTGATCGCCCCAACGCCGAGCGTGAGCGGCAGGTGCTCGAATGGCTCGCGCTCCCGGCGGATTCGGCGCCGGGCTTCATCGCGCTCTACTTCTCCGATACGGATGATGCGGGGCATCGTCATGGGCCGGCGGCGCCGCAGGTCGATTCGGCGATCGCGCGCGTGGATTCCGCGGTGGGCCGCCTCGTGGCGGGGATCGCGCGGCTCGGGCTTAGCGATCAGGTCAATATCATCATCGTCGCCGATCATGGGATGGCGGCGGTCGCGCCGGAGCGGACGATCGTCCTCGACGACCATCTCGATCCTACGACGGTGGAGATCGTCGATCTCAATCCCGTCGCGATGATCACGCCTCGCGATGGCGATGTGTCACGGGTGATGCGCGCGTTGCAGGGGGCACATCCGCGCCTGCAGGTCTATCGGCGCGAGACGATCCCGGCGCGCTATCGGTTTCGTTCCCATCCGCGCATCACCCCGATCGTCGCGATCGCTGATGACGGATGGAGCATCGTCGCGCGCGGAGCCCGCTCGCGTGAGGTGGCGGTCGGTTCGGTCCGCGGTGGGGCGCACGGCTACGATCCGCAGCTCGCCTCGATGGGCGCGCTCTTCATCGCGGCGGGTCCTGGGATCGCGCAGGGACGCACCATCTCCGCCTTTCAGAACATCCACATCTACCCGCTGATGGCCGAACTCATGCGACTTCAGCCAGCGCCGACCGACGGCGCTCTCGACAGCGTGCGGACGATCCTCAGAACTCGCGGCGCTTCATCTCCTTGAACATCCGCTCCCGCTCCTCGTCCTGCGCATCGGTGACGCGCTGGGGGGCGGTGGCATCGTAGGTCTTCGCCTCGATGTTTCGCGGCTTCGCCTGCTTCTGCATCTTCTTCACCAGATTCTGGATCGACTTGTCATCCAGGCCAGCCATGGTCCCCTCCGGGGCAGAGTCGGTGTACGAATCCTATGTGGCGCATCGGCAAAGGGGGAGGCGGTCCGATGACCGCCTCCCCCTCATCCCTCGCTACATCTTCGGCTTGAGCATCTCGCGGGTCGTCGGGTAGGCGATCCCGAGCTGCTCCAGATACGTCTTGTACTTCTTGGAATCGTAGTAGTACTTCTGTAGCTCCGGCTTGTAGCGTGCCATGATCTCGGCATTTATCCAGATCGGCGGCTGGTCCGTGGGCGAGATGAAGGCGGTGTACGTGGTCTCCTTGGTCTGGACCTCGCGGAAGTAGGTCCAGGCATCGGCGACGACCTGCGGCTTGAGCAGGATGTCGAGCATCGTCAGTGCTTGCACCTTGGCGCCGGCGAGCGCGCCCTTGTGGGCGATCGGCGTCGCCATCACGATCGAGTTCGCCCAGTTGTGGCCCGGCGGGCCCGGGATGTTGGAGGGGAATCGCAGCGTCACGGTCGGTACATTCCAGGATACGTCGCCGATGTCATCGGAGCCGCCACCCATCCGCTGACTCTCCGGCACCGGACCCCCGACGTTCATCGTGGTGGTCGAGGTGAGCCCCATCTCGCGGACTCCGAGCTCCTTCTGGAGCGCGCGGGCCATCGCGACGTCCGCCGAATCCCACGCTGGCATCCCGACCCGCTTGATGTTGTCGAACGTCACCTCGGCGATCGTCTTATTGAAGTGCGCGCTCCATCCCGAACCGACGATCATCACTGTGTCGAGCGCGACGTTGGCCATCAGGGCGGCGCCCTGTGCGACCTGGCGCCCGCGTTCGAAGAGCGCCTTGGTCTTCTCGTAGTCGCGCTCACGGAAGTAGAACCAGATGCTCGCCGTGCTCGGGACGACGTTCGGCTGATCGCCACCATCGCGGATCACGTAGTGCGAACGCGTCGGGAGCTCGTTGTGCTCTCGCTGGTATTCCCACCCGGTGCCCATGAGCATCGCGGCGTCGAGGGCGGAGCGACCACGCCACGGGGCACCCGCCGCATGCGCGCTGGTCCCTTTGAAGCGGAACAGCGCCGAGATGAGCGCGGTCTGTCCGCTCTGCCCCCACTGGACGCCGAGGTCGGAGCTCACGTGCGTGAAGAGCGCGACGTCGGTGTCCTTGAAGAGCCCCTCACGGACGAGAAAGGCCTTCCCCGCCATCTGCTCTTCGGCGATCCCCGGCCAGAGGACGATCGTCCCAGGGATCTTCTCGCGGATCATGAGGTCCTTGATGACGAGTGCCGCGGCGATGTTCACCGCCTGCCCGGAATTATGGCCTTCGCCGTGGCCCGGAGCGCCAGCGACCTGTGGGTCGAGATAGGCGACGCCCGGCCGATTGCTCGCCTGCGGGATCCCGTCGACGTCGGAGCCCAGCGAGATCACCGGCTTCTTCCCAGCGGGGCTCTCCCAGCGCGCGACCCAGGCGCTCGGCATCCCGGCATAGTCCAGCGTGATCGCGAACCCCTTCGCCTTGAGGAGGGTCGTGAGGTACCTCTGGGTCTCGAACTCCTGCATCCCGAGTTCGCTGTAGGAGAAGAGCTGGTCGACGATCTCCTGGACGAGCTTGGGATCGACCTTGGCGAGGGCCTCAGATTTGAGGCGGTCGAGCCGGACCGAATCCGCGGCACTCTGGGCGATGCCAGGCTGGGGGGCGAGTGCTGTACCAAGGAGGCCGGCGAGGAGGAGGGCACGGCGCGCGATGCGCACCGGACGGAGGAGGGCCATGAACGAATCCTCAGCGAAAGGGGGTTCCCTAGTTTACGCCCTCAGGTATTCCCGCGCTGGCAGGAGGGGGCCATCTTGCGTGGGTTCCCCCCTTTCCCGACTTCCCGATGCGTCTCTCCATCCTCTCCCGTCGCCTGCACCGCTGGGGTGCGCTGCTCACCGCGCTCCCGCTCGTCCTCGTGATCGGTTCCGGCCTCCTCCTCCAGGTGAAGAAACAGGTGCCCTGGGTGCAGCCCGCCGAGCAGCGGACCGCCGTGAGCGTTCCTGGGCTCTCCTGGGATCTGATCCTGGCTGTCGCGCAGGCGATGCCGGAGGCGGGGGTGACGGGGTGGGAGGATATCGATCGCATCGATGTGCGGCCGTCGAAGGGGATCCTCAAGGTGATCACCACGAGTCGGTGGGAGGCGCAGCTCGCGCTCGCTGATGGGGCGGTGCTCCAGACCGCATATCGCCGGAGCGATCTGATCGAACATCTCCATGACGGCTCGTTCTTCGGTGATCCGATCAAGTATTGGATCTTCCTCCCAGCGGGTATCCTCCTCTTCGGGCTCTGGCTGACGGGGATCTATCTCTGGGCGCTGCCGACGCTCACGCGTCGGAAGCGTGTGCGACAGGCGGCGGCGCTCCTGCTTCTCTGGGTGCCGCTTGGGCTCGAGGCACAGCGCGCGTCCGCGCCGGAGCCGCGTGCCATCACCAGTACTCGCGCGCGTGAGACCGCGACGCCCTATGTCCCTGGCGCGACGTGGGAGCGTCGCGCGCCGAACGCGATGGGCATCGATAGTGTGAAGTTGGCCGAGGCGATCGCCTTCGCCATCGCCCGTGAGACCAAGGCGCCACGCGATATGGAGGAGAACCACTATCGCACCTTCGGACGTGAACCCTTCGGGCAGGGGATCGGCCCCTTCGCGCCGCGCGGGGAGCCCACGGGGGTGATCCTCCGTGGCGGGTATATCGTGGCCTCGTGGGGTGAACCTGATCGCGTCGACATGACGCACAGCGTGACGAAGAGCTTCCTCTCCGCCGTCGTCGGGCTTGCGGCGGATCGCGGGCTCATTGGCTCGGTCGATGAGCTGGTCTGGCGCTCTCAGGCGCCGACCTACCTCCTTCGACTCACCGCACCAGCGGAGCCGGGCACGCGATTCGGGGAGTCGATGTTCCTTGACCCCTGGGCGACGCCGCACAACTGCACGATCACCTGGGATCATCTCCTGAGGCAGACGAGCGACTGGGAGGGGACGCTTTGGGGAAAGCACGAGTGGGCCGATCGCCCAGCGGCTGATGCGTCTACGTGGACCACGCGCCCACGCGCCAAGGCTGGCGCGACCTACGAGTACAACGATGTCCGCGTGAACGTCCTCGCCCTCGCGGTGACCAATGTCTGGCGCCGGCCGCTCCCCGAGGTGCTGCATGAGTTCGTGATGGAGCCGATCGGCGCCTCACGCAGCTGGCGCTGGAACGGCTACGACAACGCCTGGATCACCCTCGATGGTCGACCCGTACAGGTGGTGAGCGGCGGCGGACATTGGGGCGGGGGGATGTTCATCAACGCCTGGGACCTGGCGCGCTTCGGACTCCTCACGCAGCGCCGAGGCGTCTGGGGCTCGCGGCGGATCCTCTCCGAGCGATGGGTGCAGCAGTCCCTTACCCCTACCGGCCCGCAGCCGACCTACGGCTATATGAACTGGTTCCTCAACACGAACCGGGCGTGGATGCCAAGTGCGCCGGCGAATGCGTTTGGCCATGTAGGGAATGGCACCAACCTCGTCTTCGTCGCGCCGGACCAGGAGCTCGTCATCGTGGTCCGTTGGATCGAGAACGGTGCGATCGACGAGTTCCTCGGCAGGGTCCTCGCGGCGATTCGCACGAACTAGAAATCGATGCTGAACCCGATGCTCGGCAGGAGCCCGAGTGAGGTGTTCTGTTCCACGGCCCGCGTGCGCTGATTCCACTGGAGCCCCGAGACGTTCTCGCGGCCGGTGAGGTTCTGGATGTCGAGGTAGGTCACGATCTGCGCGCGGCGCAGACTCCAGCGACGATCCACGCGGACGTCAAGCGCGCCGAAGGTCGGGAGTCGCTCCCCCTGATTCCACCGCGCGAACTGTTGGAGTCCGGCGAAGGCGCCATCGGTGAGGAATGGCGTCGTCGGGAGTCCTCTCGCCACGCGCACCTTCCCGCTGATCTCCCACGTCGGATTCGGACGCCACCCGATGACGGTATTCGCGATCACCGGGGTGTCGAAGCTCCCGGGGCGCTGCACACCATCGCCCCCCTCGAAGGTCGTGCGCGCGATGGTGAGGCTCGCCAGCCCGAAGAACGGGAGATCGCTCAGCTGCTTCTGCGCGAGAAACTCGATCCCCACCGACCGCCCCGTCGCCTCGGCGGCGAGGGGCTCCAGCCCGAAGGGGATATCGCTCGTCACATCGTCGAAGCCACTTGGCGCGAGCACCGCCTCGCGCCGGAACTGGCGGCGCGGATACTGCCGATAGCCCTTGGCGAAGACTTCAACCTGGAGCTTCAGGTCGGGGCGGGGGAGCTGCTCGATCCCCACGACGATCTGATCGGCGCGGAAGGGGGAGAGGAGACGATTGCTCGGATCGCCGACGAGCCAGATGTACGATGGGGCCTGCCAATAGCGCCCGAGGCTCGCCGTCGCGGTGGTGGTCGAGTTGATGGCGTAGCGCGCGCCGATTCGCGGGCTCACTCGGCTGGCCCCGTCGAGGAAGCCGTAGCGATCGAGGCGGAGCCCCGTGGTGGTGCGGAGCCGCGGCGTCGCCTGCCAGGCGAGCTGGCCGTAGAGCGCCTGTCGATCGGCGGTGAAGGAGGTGTCGAGGGCGAGTGGACGCGGGGCGAGGGTCGCGTCGCGCCGAAGGGCACCGGGCACCAGCAGATCGTACTCGAGCTGGCTGGCGTAGCGCGTCACCGCGCCGCCGCTCAGTTCGAAGGTAGGCGAGAGCTGTTTGGTGAGATCGACTCGGAGGGAGGTCTCCCCTTCGGTCGAGAAGGCGCGGAAGATCGGCGAGGGGGGATCGAGCGAATCGTTCTGGATCGTGGTGTAGCGCGTATAGGTGCGCCCGAGGACGACATCGAGCACGCCGCCGGAGAGGAGGCGCCGCCAAGTGAGCCCCGAGAAGTACTGCCGCTGACTCGGCGCGGCGACGCGCGAGTTGGTGTAGCGCTTCTCGGGATCGTCGTTGGTGAAGGTGACGGTGCCGTCGGCCCCGACCACCAGGAACGAGAGGGTGGTGCGATTGTCGAGCTGCTGGACGACCTTGAGCTGCCCGTCCACATACGCTGGGATGAAGCCGAAGCCGGCGGCCTTGAAGAGGAGGTCGAGGTAGGAGCGCCGCGCCGATAGGTAGAGGGAGCCGTCGCGGCCGAGTGGCCCTTCGACGATGGCGAAGCCGCCGGTGGCGGAGAGGGAGAACTCGCCGCCGAATCGCTCGCGGCTTCCCTCACGCAGGGTGATCGAGGTGACCGAGGCGGTGCGATCGCCGTAGCGCGCGGCGAACCCGCCGGTGGAGAAGCTCGTCTGTTCGACGGCGTCGATGTTGATCAGGGAGAGCGGGCCACCGGTCGAGCCTTGCGTGCCGAAGTGATTGATGTTGGGGACTTCGATGCCATCTACCAGGAAGAGATTCTCGAAGGGGGCGCCGCCACGGACGACGAGGTCGTTGCGTCCGGGCTGTGTGATCCCCACGCCGGGGAGGAGCGCGACCGCGCGGATCACATCTTCTTGGACGCCGGGGGCGCGGCGTACCGCCTCCGCGCTCAACACCTGCGTGCTCGTCGTCGCCTGAATAGATGGGGTGAAATACGATGCCGTGACGTCGACCGATAGTAGCTCGCGTGGCACGGGGGTGAGGCGGACCACGACGCTCGAGGGCTTGCCGCTCCCGACCGCGATGTCGGGGACGATCTGCGGGGCGTAGCCGATCGCACGGATCTGGAGGCGCCAGATCCCTGGGGCGATCCCGGTGAGGACGAACCGACCCCGGGCATCGGTGAGGGCGCGTCGATCAGTGGTGAGGACGGTGATCTGCGCCCCTTCGAGTGGGGCGTCGGTGCCGGTCACGAGTACCGTACCGGTGATCGTCCCGGTGGGGAGGTCCTGGGCCGGCGCGTGCGCAGGAAGCGAGATCAGGAGCGCGAGGAGCCAGGCGCAGACGATGCAGGCGCGCATCGCTAGGCGGGAACAACGCAGAGAGGAGACGCGGAATCGCATCACCTCTCAACGCCTCACGAGCGCCTCAGGTTTCGCGCCCCACTGACCGTCACATCTTGGGCCTCATCGGCTTCACCCACTGGTCGAGCCAGGTGAGCATCTCGTGCAGCGTGTGCCCGATGCTCTCGCGCGCCGCATACCCATGCGATTCGCCGGGGAGCTGCACATAGCGCACCGTCGCGCCATTCCCCTTGAGCGCCGCGTACATCCGCTCCGACTGGATCGGGAAGGTCCCCGTGTTGTTGTCCGCCATCCCGTGCACCAAGAGGATCGGGGTCTTGATCCGGTCAGCGTAGGTGAAGGGAGACATCCGCTCGTAGAGATCCGGGGCCTGCCAGTAGCTCCGCTCCTCCCCCTGAAAGCCGAAGGGGGTGAGCGTGCGGTTGTACGCCCCCGAGCGCGCGATCCCTGCGCGGAAGAGCTTCGTGTGCGCCAAGAGATTCGCCGTCATGAAGGCCCCGTAGGAATGCCCACCGACCCCGATCCGATCGCGGTCGGCGATCCCCATCCCCACGATCTGGTTCACCGCCGCCTCGGCGCTCGCCACCAGTTGCTCGACGTAGGTGTCGTTCGACTCCTTCCCGTCGAGCGCGACGATTGGCATCGTCGGATCATCCATCACCCCATAGCCCTGCAGCAACGCGAAGAGGTGTGACGAGCCACTCGGCCGCGTGAAGCGATAGGGCGAACCCTGCACCTGCGAGGCCGCATCGGCGGAGCCGAACTCGCGCGGATAGGCCCAGAGAAGGAAGGGGATCGCGCCGTCGCGCGCCTTGTCGTAGCCCGGTGGGAGATAGACCGTCGCCTGCAGGGCGACGCCATCGGTGCGCTTGTACTGCACCACTTGCCGAGTGACGCCAGCGAAGGCGGGGGCGGGATCGGCGACCATCGTCACCTGCCGCGGTGCGATGCGACGGACGAGATCACGCTGCCAGTAGTTGGGGGGCTCCGTCACCGACTCGCGACGCGTGAGGAGTCGCTCCCCCTTCTCGTCGAGGAGCTCAGCGACCGTCTCGTAGTACGGCGCCGTCGAGCGGAAGAGCCGCTCGGTGCGCCCCGTCACGAGATCGATCTTGTCGAGGAAGGGGCGATCTCCCTCGGGTGACGCACCCGTGCCCCGCAGGAAGGCCGACTTCCCATCGGGGGTGAGCTGCAACACCTGACGACCACGTGCATCACGCGCGGTCACGAACGAGCCCGGATCGTTGTAGCGATCCTCCGACGAGCGCTCCCAGAGCACGCGCGGCGCGGTGCGTCCGCTCGGATCGATCACCCAGGTGCGGTTCTTCCGCCCACGACTCGTCCCCTCGGTGGCGATCGCGAGATCGCTGCGCCCCCAGGTGATCCCACGCGCACGCCACTCCGTCTCCACGACGGTGGTCGGCGTCGCGGTGAAGGGGGCGCTCACCGCGAGGATCCGATCACGCTTCGGGACGACGGTCGCGGGATTCCCGCCATCGAGCGCCTCGATCCAGACCAAGGTCGCGGGCGCATCGCTGCGCCACGAGGGGGAGCGTGGTCCCACCTGTGCGCCATCGCCACCCCACGAGACGCGCTCGATCAACGGCCGCGTCGCGAGGGTGCGCGCCACGGTACCGTCGAGCGACCAGATCGCGATCGTCGTCGGGAAGTAGTTGAGCGGCACCGAGTAGGAGAAGGGGCGCGCGAGCGTCGTCACGAGGAGCCAGCGTCCGTCGGGACTCGCGGTCACCTCGCTCACGATCCCGGCAGCACCGATCGGCGTCACGGTACCCTCGAGCGTGACGCGGGCAAGCTGACTCGTCGCGTAATGCGCGAAGATCGCCTCATCGTGCGGGCTCTTGAGGAGATCCTGATAGGTTGCGGCACGATCCTCGCGCCCGGTGAGCGCCTCCTGCGCGATCGGTCCGGAAGGAACGCTCGGCGCCTTCGGCTCCGCGCCGCGATCCTGCGGGATGAAGGTGCAGACGAGGGCCTCGTCACCGGCCCAGTCGCACGGGGCGCCGAGCACCGCGTTGAGCCGGCGTGACGTCACCTGCCGCGCGCTGCGCGTGCGGGTGTCGCCGACCCAGAGGGTGAGCGCATCCTCGGTGCTCACCACGAAGGCGAAGCGCGCCCCACTCGGGGCCCACGTAAGGTTCCCGATGCCCGCGCCGACGGGAAGCGACATCGCGAAGGGCGTCGCGTCGCCCCCCTCCATCGACATGATCGAGAGCCCGCGCGCCGGATTCTGTCGCGAGGGGCCACTCGTGCGCGGATCGAGGCGGATCCCCGCGACGCGATACTCCGGCGCCGCGATCTCCGCGATCGACGGGAGTCCCGGCCGATCGAGGAGCATCAGGTGCTTCCGATCCGGCGTGACCATCACCGTCGGGAGTGCCGGTGCATCGAGGATCTGCGCGACCGCGGTCGGCGGCTGGCGATAACCGTCCTGTGCGCGCGTGACGAGCGGCGTGAGCGCGAGGACTAGGCCGGCGAGGATCGCGGCGGCACGAAGGGTGGAGCGTCGACTCACGAACATCCGGGGGGGACTCCTCGATTAAAGGGAAGACAACGGCGTAGGGATCGGGTGACAGGTTTCAGGTACCAGGCACCTGATCCCTGTTCCCTCTCACCTGTTCTTATTCTCGATAAATCCGCGCGTCCAGTACATCACCAGCGCACAGGGCTTGTCCTGCCCCGTCGGCCAGGCGAGGCGCTTGTACGCCGCGGGCACCTTCTCATAGGTGTCGTAGTGCTCGACGCCGACGATGTCACGGGGGCGGACCCCCTGATCGGCGGCCATCTTGTGCCGCCCATTCCACCCCTCCATCAGACAGCGCCACCCGGTCGTCGACTCCACCTGCCAATCGCGCCCGAGGATCGAATCGGGCACCGGATAGCGACGGAACCCCGGCAGCTCATCGAACATGTCGGCCCAGTAGATCGGGCGGAGCGCCATCAGCTCGGCCTCCCCACGAAACTGTCCGATCCCCGCCCGACGTCGGCAGTCAAACCCCGCGAAGTCGTACGCCGCGCAGCCGTCGTGCGAGACGATCCGCACCGTGTCGAGTGCGACGATCACGCGGCGCAGCTTGAAGGAGAGCTCGGGGACCTGCGCGTCGAGCATGTTCACCGCCTGATCCGCGGGCTGATACCCAGGGAGCCGCGCGAGGATCAACTGCTGCCCGAAGGGGAGTTTGGCGAGGGTGAAACGTCCCGCCGCATCGGTGCGCGCCGAGCGCTTCGCGTTGACCGAGAGCACTTCCACATTCGGGAGCGGTCGCCCGGTGGTGTCGGTCACCGTCCCGCGCAAGACACCAGGCTGCGCCGCCAGCTCCATCGGCGCGAGACCGGCGAGTACCAGCACGGTGAGGAGTCGTCGCAGGCGCACGTGCATGCGGTCGAATCTACTCACCGCTTGAGCCGCTCTAGGAACTTCGACCGCGCCTTCGCCACCTTCGGCGCCACCACCACCGCGCAGTACGGATTCTGCGGGTTCCGCGCGAAGTAATCGTCGTGATACGCCTCGGCGGGCCAGAAGCGATCGAGCGGGCGCACCTCGGTCACGATTGGCGCATCCCACTCCGTCTGCGCCGCTGCGAGCGCCTCACGCGCGACGCGCTCCTGCTCGGCCTCATGCGTGAAGATCGCCGAGCGATACTGTGGGCCGACGTCGTTCCCTTGGCGATCCTTCGTGGTGGGATCGTGGATCGTGAAGAAGACGTCGAGGAGATCCCGATACGAGATCTCACGCGGATCGAAGGAGAGCTGCACCACCTCGACGTGCCCCGTCTGCTTCCCGCAGACCTGCTCATAGGTGGGATGCGCGACATGCCCACCGGCGTAGCCGCTTTTCACCGTGTGCACACCGCGGAGCAGCAGATAGACCGCTTCGAGGCACCAGAAGCAGCCACCGCCCAGGGTGGCAGAGGTCAGGTGAGAGGGGTCAGGGGACAGGGTGGACATCCTTACAACGACGCGCTGCGGAAGAGATGGCTGTAGGCTGAATAGCCTTCCGCCTGCAGCTGCTCGACCGGGACGAACCGCAGGGCCGCCGAATTGATGCAGTAGCGCATCCCCGTCGGGCCGGGGCCATCGGGGAAGAGATGGCCGAGATGTGAGTCTCCCTGCGCGGAACGCACTTCGACGCGCGTCATCCCATAGGAGCGATCGGTGTGCTCGGTGATCTGCGCGGGCGCGACCGGCTGCGTGAACGAGGGCCACCCGGTGCCAGAGTCGAACTTGTGCACCGAGGCGAAGAGGGGTTCGCCAGAGACGATGTCCACGTAGAGCCCCGGCTCATGATGATCCCAGAACTCGTTGCGGAACGGGGGCTCGGTCGCGCTGCACTGCGTGACCTGGTACTGCAGGGGGGAGAGGCGTGCGGCGAGGGCCGGGTCCTCGGGTTTCTGCTTGGCCATTCGGGAAAGATGCGGTGGGAGGACGGAACCTTTGCAGGGTGGGTTGTGTTTGATGCAAGCACCCGCTTGCTTTCTTTGCAAGCAACCACTTGCACCATCTATGTCAGAGCCGACCAGACAACAGATCCTCGACGCCGCCGCCCAGGTCTACGCCGAGGCGGGATTCCGGGGCGCCACCACCCGGCGAATCGCCGAAGTCGCTGGCGTCAATGAAGTTACCCTCTTCCGACTCTTCGGGTCCAAGGCCAACCTCATCGACGAGGTCATCCGCTCCTGCCGCCAGGGGGAACAGATCCCACTCGCCGAGCAGCCCGCGGACCCCGAGACCGAGCTGACCGCCTGGGCCGCCGCGAGCCACGCCTTCATGGTCGAGCGCCGCGGGATGCTCCGATCCGCCGTCGCCGAGCTCCATGAGCACCCCGAGCACTCGGCCGACGCGACCGATCATCCCGTCGCCTCGTTCCGTGAACTCCGCGCCTACGTCGATCGACTCCACACCGCTGGTCGCGTTCCCTCGACCCGCGATGCGAACACCGCGTGCACGATGCTCCTCGGCACGCTCTTCACCGATGCCCTTCATCGCGACATGATGCCCTCGATGTTCCCGCCGGCCGCCGACGCGCCGCGCGCCTACGTGCGACTCTTCCTCCGTGCGATCGGCGCCACCGCAGTGGTGCTCCTCGCCCTCGTCGGCGCGCTGCACGTCACTGCGCCCGCGGCACTCGCGCAGGCCGCGAGCGCCACCGCCCCGCAGACCCTCTCGCTCGCTGATGCGCTCAAGATGGCGGAGCGCAAGAACGAGGGCGTCGCGATCGCGGCGGCTGGCGTGCAGCGCGCCATCGGGCAGCAGACGCAGATCGATGCACAGCGTAAGCCGCAGATCGCCGGCACCGTCGGCTATCAGCGCGCGCTGCAGAACCAGTTCGCCGAGATCACGGAGCGCCTCGCGCCCCCAGCCGACTCCTCGGGTGGCGGTGGTGGCGGCGGCTTCACCGATAGTCCGATCGCGCGGATCTTCGCCGCACCGACCACCGCGGTCTTCACGCTGAACGCGACGCAGAACCTCTACTCCGCCGGACGGATCCCCGCCGCTCGCGCCGGCGCCCGCGCGGGCCGCTCCGCCGCAGAGATCGCCTACACCGCCGCGCGCTCGCAGGCGGCGCTCGAGGTGGCGCAGGCCTACTTCGATGCCGTCGCCTCCGATCGGTTCGTCGCCATCGCCGAGAGCTCGCTCGTCCTGGTCGATCGCACCCTCGCACAGGTGACGTTGGCGCGTGAGGTCGGGACTGCGGCGGAGTTCGATCTCCTCCGCGCGACGGTCGCCCGCGACAATCAGCGCCCTGTCGTGATCCGCGCCGAGGGCGCGCGCACCGCCGCCTACCTCCGACTCAAGCAGGTCCTCGATCTCCCGCTCAACGCGCCGCTCACGCTCACGACGCCGATCCGCGATGACGCGGGCGCGCGTGCGAATCCGATCGGGCCTCTCACTCTCGCCGACGATCGCACGATCGTCCCCGACACGAGCGTCGCGGCGCGCGCGCCGGTGCGACAGGCCGAGGCCGTGGTGCGCGCGCAGGAGAGTGCGCTGCAGGCTGCGAAGCTCGCGCGACTCCCGGCGCTCCAACTCAGCTCCGTCTATCAGCGCTTCGCCTACCCGCCTGACGGGACCTTCCTTCCCTCGGCGCTCGATCTCTACTTCCCCAACTGGAACGTCTCGCTCGGCCTCTCCGTCCCGGTATTGTCCGGCGGCCGCTTACGCGGTGAGCGGATGGTCGCCGAGGCGAATCTCTCCGAGGCGCAGCAGCGATTGCAGCAGAGCCGCGAGGGCGCGGCGCTCGATGCGCTCCTCGCCCTGAACCAGTTCGCGCAGGCCGAGGCGGCGTATCTCGCCTCCGTCGGCACCGATGCACAGGCGGCCAAGGCGTATCAGATCGCCGAGGTGCGCTTCAAGGAAGGGGTCTCGACGACCCTCGAGCTCACCGAGGTGCGGGTGCAGCTCGAACAGGCGCGGCTCCAGCGCGTCAACGCCGCGCGCGATCTCGAGGTCGCACGCCTCCGCCTCGCCCTCTTGAAGGATCTCCCGCTCCCCATCCCCGGGAGCCGCTGACCATGTCGACCATTCTCCATTCTCAGAGGAAGTCCCCGATGTCCCGCCGTCTCGCTGCTGCGCTCCTCGTCGCCTCCATCTCCCTCGTCGCCTGCAAGGGCACGCCCGATGCCAACGCGACCGCCACGCCCGTCACCGTGCAGCTCGGTCCCGAGGGGATCGCGGTCGCACAGATGACGACCCTCGCCTCCGGCCCGATCCTCTCCGGCACGCTCGTCGCCGACCGCACGGCGCAGATCCGCGCCGAGGTCCCGGGCTCGGTGCTGCAGGTGCTACGCGATCCCGGCGCGGTGGTCGCGGCGGGAACCTCGCTCGCCAAGATCGACGATCGCGCGATCAGCGATGTCTTCCTCTCCGCACGTTCCGGGCTCGCCGCCGCTGAGGCCGCCGCCGATCTCGCCGCACGAGAACTCGCGCGCGCCGAGAAGCTCGGGGCCGCCGGCGCGATCGCCGAGCGCGATCTCGAGAACGCGCGCCGCGCCGACCTCGTCGCGAAGACCGCGCAGTACGATGCGCGCGCGCGGCTCGCGCAGGCGCAGAAGCAGGTCGATGCCACCAACGTCCTCACCCCATATGCAGGGATCGTGAGCGAACGCTTCGTGAATCCGGGTGACGTGGTCGCGCCGGGCGCCCCGCTCTTCGTGGTGGTCGATCCCGCGACGATGAAGCTGGAGGCGGCGATCCCCGCCGAGCAGCTCGCGACGGTGCGCGTCGGCGCGCCCGTGCGCTTCGCCGTCACCGGCTATCCGGGGCGGACCTTCGAGGGACGGATCGCCTCGATCAATCCCGCCGCCGACCCGCAGACGCGCCAGGTGCGCCTCAGCGTGAAGATCCCGAACGCCGGGAACCGCCTCGTCGCGGGGCTCTTCGCCGAAGGGCGGGTCGCCGCGAATGCGCGCGAGACGCTGACGCTGCCGGCCGCCGCGATTGATCAGCGTGGGTTGAGTCCCGCGGTGCTCCGGCTCCGTGGCGGCGTGACCGAGAAGGTCGAGGTCACCCTTGGCGCACGTGATCAGGCGACCGATCGCCTCGAGATCACCAAGGGGCTCGCCGCGGGCGACACCGTCCTGGTCGGCGCAGCGCTCGGGATCGCCCCCGGGACCCCGCTGCAGGTGCGGGCCGCTGGCGATTCCACCCCGCGCGGGAACTGAGGCGCCACGATGTTCATCTCCGATTTCGCGATCAAGCGACCGCTGATCACCATCGTCTCGATGGTGGCGCTGGTCGTCTTCGGGCTCTTCGCGCTCTGGCAGCTCGAGACCGATGAGTTCCCTGACGTGCAACAGCCGATCATCAACGTCGCCATCCCGTACCCTGGCGCCTCTCCCGATGTGGTGGAGCGCGAGGTGCTCGACCGCATCGAGGAGGCGGTGAGTGGGATCTCCGGCGTCGACCGCATCAGTGGCGCGGCGCAGGACGGCTTCGCCAACGTCACCGTCTTCTTCGTCTTCGAGAAGGATCTCCAGCAGGCGTCGCAGGACATCCGCGACAAGATCTCCTCCATTCGCGGCGAACTGCCCCCGGAGATGAAGGAGCCAATCCTCACGCGCTTCGATCCGGCTGACCAGCCGATCGTCCAGCTCTCCCTCAACTCGAGCACCCTCGATGCGCCGGCGCTGACGCGCATCGCCGATCCCGGCGTGACGCGGGCGCT
>VHBP01000027.1 GCA_016871915.1 Gemmatimonadota bacterium | reverse complement strand
ATGCCGCGTCGGCGCAGCCGTACACGGTGTTGCTCCGGTGGTGGGCGGAGCAGAACGCCTTCGGGCGGCATCTCTGGCCCGGGAATCATGCGAATCGCGTGGCGGATAAGTCGCGCACGCCGTGGGCTGCGGAGGAGATGCTGCAGCAAGTGAAGCTCACGCGGGCGGACAGTGGCGCCTCAGGGAACATCCACTTCTCGGCGATCGCGTTCCTCGATGATCGCGATTCGGTGGCGACGCGGTTGCGTCGCGAGGCGTATGCGGGGACGGCGTTGGTGCCGGCCTCGCCTTGGCTCACGGCGCCGGCGGTGGGTGCGACGCGGGTGGAGGTACGTCGTGCGGGGTTGCGCGAGGTGGTCGCGCGTCTGCGCGCCGTGGATGGCGAGCGTCCGCAGTGGTGGATGGTGCAGATGCGAGAGGCTGGCGGGATGTGGCGGAGCCAGCTGCTCCATGGGAGCGCGACCGAGGTGCGGCTCGCGACGCCGGCGGATCGTCTCGTGGTGCGTCCGGTGGATCGACGCGGGATCGAGGGGCCGGCGGTCGCGATGCGGGTGAGCGCGCCGTGAGGTGATCGTGATGATCGCGATGATCGCGGAAACGAGAGCGGGGGCGGACCATTCGGTCCGCCCCCGCTCTGTCATCTCACCCGATGTGGATCAGCGCTGGCGCTTCAGCCACTTCTCGTAGGCGGTCATCATCTCCTCCAGCTCGAAGGGGAAGCCGCTCGAGGCCCCACCGGCGAGCCGCTCGACGCGCAGCGGCTGCTTCATCGTCTGGCCATCGACCGTGATGGAGACGAGGTAGTCGCCGGTGTCGGCGATCGGGATCGACCCACCCCCGAAGCCACCGCCACCGCCGCCGCCACCCATGACGCCGATCGCGCGCATGACCTCGAAGAGCTGGTTCTGATCCATCCCCATCATCTGGGCCATCGCGCCACCAGCGGCACCGCCCGCGGCACCACCACCGCCGGCGCCACCGCGACCCCCCGCGCCGCCAGCCGGCGTCGCGGGCCCCTCGGCCGGGCGATCGGCCCAGCGCTGGGACTGGCCCCCACCGAACCCACCACCGCCGCCGCCACCACCACCGAAGCCGAAGGCGCGGGCCATCGCCTGCATTCCCTGCGCTCCGCCTTCGATGTTGCGGCGGATCATCTCGATCGCCGGCTTCGGGGCCTCGCCCGCCTTCTCGATGGAGTCGAGGGCGGCGCGGACCTTCCGCGACTGGAGGATCGAGTCACGGAGCGCGGCGCCGGTGAGACCCGGCCGCGGCTGCGCCCGACCCTGGAAGTTCCAGGTCACCTTGTGCAGCCCGGGCTGTCCCATCCCGGTGAGGCTCTGGAGCGTATCGCCCTTCGCATCTTGGATCACGACGCGCACCGGACCGACCGCCTTAGTCACGCGATACCAGATATCAGCGCCATAGGTCGGGCTCGGCGCCTGGAAGAGCATGTTCCCCGTGGACTCGCCGTTCACCGGGCGATCCCCCCACTGGAAGGCGGGGCGCGGTGCGAAGAGATGCGCGGGCTTGGTCGCGACCGTCGCGGTGAGCTGTTGGAGCGGGGCGATGTCGACGACCCAGAAGGCGCGGCCGTGCGTGGCGGCGACGAGCTCCGCCTCACGCGGGTGGATCGCGAGGTCATGCACCGGGACATTCGGGAGCCCGGTCATGAACTTCTGCCACGTCTGCCCGCGATCCCCCGACGCATAGGCGCCCACATCGGTGCCGACGAAGAGGAGATCGGGGTTCTTAAGGTCTTCGCGCACGACGTGCACGAAGTCCGGGCCGCCCATGGGGAGGTTGCCGGCGAGCGAGCGGAAGGAGCGGCCCGCGTCGTCGGTCACGTAGACATAGGGACGGAAGTCCCCGCGCCGGTGATTGTCGTAGCTCACATAGAAGCGGTTCACATCGAAGTGCGAGGGCTCGATGCGGGAGACATAGGTGCCCGCCGGGACGCCGCGCACGTTCGCGGTGAGCTCGGTCCAGCTGCCGCCGTCGTTCTCCGACTTCCAGAGCCGCCCATCATCGGTGCCGGCGTAGAGGTAGCCCGGCTTCACCGGCGACTCGTTGAGCGAGACGATCGTGCCAAAGGTCTCGGCGCCGGTCGCGTCGATCGTGATCCCGCCGGTCTTCGTCGTCGACACGCGGAGCTTCATCGTGTCGGCGTAGGTGAGGTCTGGCGAGATCGGATACATCTCGTCGCCACGCTTCATGCTCTTGAGGACGCGGTTGGCGCCGAAGTAGAGCACCGAGGGGTTGTGCGGCGAGAGGAGGAACGGCGTGTTCCAGTTCCAACGGAGCGAGAGCCCGATGGAATCGGCCTTCTGCTGCACACGCAGCGCGGCGATCTGCCGGGTCATCGCCGGGGTGGCGGGCTTGGTCGTGTCGCCACGGACCACCATGATGCTGTCCTCCCACTTCATGTACTGCGGACGGTAGTTCGGCTTCTGGAGCGCGGTGCGCGTCCCGGTGGAGACGATGTACCGCCCGATGTTGCCGCCCTGTGACTCCCCGTAGATGATGTCGGGGTTGGTCGGATCCTGCTGCGTGACGAAGCCGTCGCCGCCGTTGTAGGTGAACCACATCGCGTTGGTGATGGGGCCTTGCCGACGACGCGAGGGACCGCACCACGATCCGTTGTCCTGCAATCCACCGCAGACGTTGTACGGGACCGCCATGTCGAACGAGACGTTGTACGGCTGTCCGATCGCGAAGGTATTCGGAAAGATGTAGGACCCGCCGTTGTCGTTCGAGATGCCGATGCCACCGTCGTTGCCGACGATATGGCGCTGCGGGTCCTTCGGGTCGATCCACATCGCATGGTGGTCGACGTGGATGCCGACCGTGGCGTTGCGCGCGTTCTTGCCGCCCTCATCGGAGACCTTCACCGGGGTCGACGAGAACCATACGCGCTCCGGGTTGGTCGGATGGACGCGGACCTGCGAGTAGTAGAAGGGACGGACGTTGTCCTTGGCCGTGCGCTCCCAGGTCTTCCCGCCATCCTTGGACTGATAGAGTCCGTTCAGGAGCTCCTGCGGCTTGGCCCCCTTCACGGAGTCGGCCTCGACCATCGCGTAGACGTAGTCGGGGTTGGACTCGGCGATGGCGACCTCGATGCGCCCCTTGGTGGTGGCGGGGAAGCCGCCGCCCTTCACCTCGGTCCAAGTCTCGCCGCCATCGGTCGACTTCCAGAGCGCGGAGCCGCTGCCGCCGGAGCGGTAGAACCAGGGCTGCCGGATGCGCTGATAGCTCGCAGCGAAGAGGACGTTCGGATCGCGCGGATGGAGGTCAACATCGACGAAGCCCGTCGAGTCATTGATGAACTTCTTGAGCTGCCAGCTCTTCCCGCCATCGACGGTCTTGTAGAGCCCGCGCTCCGGGTTCGTCGCCCACGCCGCCCCGAGCGCCGCGACCCAGGCCACGTTCGGGTTGGTCGGATGGACGATGATGCGCCCGATGTGCTGCGTCTCCTTGAGGCCGATGAAGCTCCAGGTCAGGCCGCCATCGGTCGACTTGAAGACGCCGCCGCCCGGGGAGATGGAGTTGCGCGAGTTCGGCTCGCCGGTGCCGAGGTAGATGATGTTCGTGTCGCTCGGGGCGATCGCGAGGTCGCCGAGGGAGGCGACGCCGTAGTTGTCGAAGACGGGACGGAAGGTCGTCCCGTTGTTCGTCGTCTTCCAGACGCCGCCCGCCGCCGCGGCGACGAAGAAGGTCCTGGAGGGATGTGGGATCCCTTCGATGTCACTGACGCGGCCGGCCATGTTGGCAGGGCCGATGTTACGCCATCGGAGACCGTCGATGACGGTCGGGTCGATGGTCTGTGCGGTGAGCGGAGCGGCGACGAGGGCCGCTCCACCGATCACGGACAGCAACCGGGGGTATCGCATACGGAAGACGCGCTCGGGAGAAGGGTGGACCTACGAACTACCAGCTTAAGTTACGCCGGGGGACGGGGGGCCGTTGAGGGGCGAGCGGGGGCGGGGGCCGCCGCTGGAGGGGCCGGGGGAGCGGGGGGCGCCGGGAGCAGGGCCCGCGGGATCCCCAGCTCCTCCGGGGTCGGCAGGACCCGGTCCCGACTGAACTGCCGCCGCGCCTGATCCATCGCGTTGATCCGTTGGAGCCAGGTCAGGATCTCAGCGTCGTACCGGGCGAGGTTGTTCTGGAGCCAGTATGGACGGTTCTCCGCCCGCCAGCTCCGCTCGAAGAGCTCGCGGGTGAGCACGTAGCCGTCCCGCATGTCCTGGAGGCGCCCGTTGATGCCAGAGAGTTCGGCGAGATCGACCCACGACACGTTGGTGCGGCCCGGCTCGGTCGCCTTGATGTACGCGGTGACGATCTCGTCGGCGGTCTGGAACTTGGCGCCGATCCAGTCGATGCGTCGCGCGCCGAGTTCCATGGCATCGAGTGCCGTGAGCTCACGGAGATGCCGCTGCTGTTGACGGGCCTGGAGGATCTTTACCACCGCCGATTCGGCCTGCACGCGCACGGCGGTGAGCTGCGGGCGGAGCCGCTGAAGGTCGACGACCCCCTCGGATGAGAATGGATCGACGAAGAAGAGATAGCTCGAGGCGTCGCCGGCGCGCGTCGACTGCAGGAGGCGGTGCGCCTCGATGAGATGCCGATGTGCGGCATCGATCAGGCCGGTGGTGTCGCCGTGGAAGAGGAGGCCGAAGCTCCGCTGGAAGGCGGGTATGCTCGACTCCCCCGGTTGCCACCCCGCCGCCGCGCCAAAGAGCAGGCCATACCAGGTCTGCTCGAAGAGCGCATCGCCGTTGTCATCCCAGCTGGTGTTGAGGAGCCCGGTCGAGCCCGCCGCCTGTCCCTCGCGTGCGAAGCCCTGGATGTTGGGCAATGTCATCGCGTAGTTCGGCCAGACGCGATTCCAGTTGTTCACGCCGGGCGCGACCCAGGTCTCCATCCCCGCATCGGTGTACGGCTTGAGGAAGCGCTCGAAGCCGGAGGCCCGCTCGTACGACCAGGCGACCGCGATGAGATCCTGTGGGAGTGACTTCACCAGCGCCGGATGATTCATCGCGATGTCGCCCCAGAAGAGGAAGCGACGCCCGGGGCGCCGGAGGGCGGCCTCGATGTCGGCGAGGAACTTGAGATAGACCGGACCGATCCCGTCCTTCTCGACACGTGCCTTCGTCTGACCCTTCCCGAGCTCGAAGGTCTCGTCGGCGCCGAGGTGGAGGAAGGGACCGGGGAAGAGGGAGTCGATCTCTGCGAAGAGTTCGCGCGTGAGAGCGAGCGAGCCCGGTTGATCGGGCGCGAGCACATGCCCATGCGGCGTCTCGGCGAGCGGCGCGTAGAGCTCCTGCTTGAGCGCATGATGGAGATGCCCGAAGGTCTGTTGCTCCGGGATGATCGTCACATGGAAGCGCTTGGCGTACGCGACCAGTTCCTTGACGTCCTCGCGTGACATCGCGCCGCCCGGTGGTGCGATCAGCGGGTGCGAGGCAAAGGCGAGGGTATGCTCGAAGTAGGGCGAGAAGACGTTGACCTTGTAGGAAGCGAGGAGCCGGATCTGTCGCTTCTGATAGTCGAGCGTCGGCACGGGGCCGCGCGAGAGATCGTCGTGGACGCCGCGCCACCGCATCGCGGGCCAGTCGCGGATCGTGACCGAGTGCAGGCGCAGGCCATCCCGGGCACCGGCGAAGAGCTGCTTCAGCGTCTGCAAGCCATAGAAGACGCCCGCATCGCTATCGGCGATGAGATGCGCACCATCCGTATTCGTGAGGAGGATGTACCCCTCCGCCGTCATCGCGGGATCAAAGACGAGTCGTTGCCGCGTGAGAAAGGTCTCCGCTTCGCGCGTGTCTCGACGGATGATCTCCACCGGCCAGTGACGGCCCGATGCGTTGAGTTCGGCGCGGATCCCACGCTCTCGCATCGCCTCCACGAACTCACGTGCCGCGCTCCGATCCACGTCAGAGCGGAGACCTTCGAAGCCGATCGTCGTCTGGAAGCGTTGCGGGACACCGACACTCACGAGCTCCCGTGGGGCGGGGAGGAGACGCGGCATCAGGTCGGACGCCGGCGCGGCCGACGGGCTCCGCTGCTGTGCCTGTGCGGGGATGCCGGCGCCGAGGGCAGCGGCGAGCAGGGCGATGGCGGCGAACGAGCGCGATCGAGTCATGAGGGGATCAGATCAGGGGGAACGACGCTGGAGCGCGGCGAGCACACGCCACGGGGTGAGCGGGAGATCGGGGACCTCGACGCCAAGGGCATCGGCGACGGCGCCGGCGATCGCCGGTGCGGTGGGGATGATCGCGGGTTCGGCGATCCCACGCGCCCCGACGGTGTTGGCCTGCGGATCGGCCCCGTCGAGGAAGTGGCCGTCGATGAGGGGGATATCGGCGTGCGTCGGGATCTTGTAGTCGTGCAACCCGAGCGCAAGCGGGCGTCCCATGCGCGCATCGAGTGGACGCTCCTCGAAGCAGGCGTAGCCGAGCCCTTGGATGATGCCGCCCTCAAGCTGAGACTCGGCGAGGGTGGGGTTCACGATGCGGCCTGCATCATGCACGGCGACGATGCGCAGGACGCGCACGACGCCGGTCTCGGTGTCGACCTCGACCTCGGCGAACTGTGCGCCGGTGGTGACGATCCCCGCGGCATCGAGGTTGGGCCCACGACTCCCGTGGCCCTGGATCATAACGTTGCCGAGCTTCGCGGTGACCTCACCAAAGGCGAGTGAGCGCTCGTCGTCGCGCACCGCGACGCGGCCCTCGTGGGTGGCGAGGCGATCGACGGCGACGTTGAGGATCCCTGCGGCGGCATCGAGCAGGGCACGGCGCGCATCCTCTGCGGCCATGCGAACCGCGGGCGTGAGCGAGGCGACGGTCATCGAGCCCCACGAGTTTCCGTTGTAGGGGCCGGTCGCGGTATCACCGATCACCGCACGCACCGCATCGAGTCGGTGACCGAGCGCCTCGGCCGCGACCTGCGCGAGGATGGTGCGTGTACCGGTACCGAGGTCCTGTGATCCCGCGAGCACCTCGGCGGTGCCGTCAGGGTTGAGCCGCACGGTGGCGTAGGCCGGCGGTCCGCCCCCCGTCGACCAGACCTGTGAGGCCACACCGAACCCGCGGCGACGATGCGGGGCGCTAGGTGCGCGCGTCGCACGCGCTGCCCATCCGATGCGCCGTGCCCCTTCGGCATAACACTCGGCGAGTCGATTGCCCGTGTAGGGACGCCCTCGACGTTGATCGTGTGTCGCGATGTTCCGTTCGCGCAGCGCGAGCGGGTCCATCGCGAGGGCCTGTGCGAGTGCGTTCATCCCCATCTCGAGTCCCACAGACCCTTCCGCATGGCCGGGCGCGCGGAAGGCGGCCATCGCGCCGGTGTTCACGTATGCGATGCGGACCGACGTGCGGACGTTCGGACAGGCGTAGAGCTCGTGATAGATGTCGCCGGGGCTCTCCTCCCAACCGGAGATACCGAGCGGGACGGTGGCCTCGAGATCGATCGCGGTGAGCTGGCCGTCGCGGGTCGCGGCGATGGTGACGCGCTGCCAGGTGCTCGGTCGGTTCCCCGTGTCGATCTGTTCACCGGGGCGATCGACGACACAGGCGACGGCGTGCCCGAGGCGCTTGGCGAAGGCGACGGCGATGAAGGTGTGCGCGCCCGCATTGTTCTTGGCGCCGAAGCCCCCACCCATCGCCTCACAAATCACGCGCACCTGCGCGAGCGAGAGGCCGAAGGCCTTCGCGACGTTGTCGCGCACACGGAAGATCCCCTGCGTGCTCTCCCAGACGGTGACGCGATCGCCTTCCCACTCGGCGACGGCCGCATGCGGCTCGAGGGCGCTGTGCAAGGCGCAGGGGGTGCGCACCTCGCGCGTGATGACGACCTCGGCGGCCGCCAGCGCTGCGGAGACATCACCACGCTCGACGACCTTGGGGCCGCCTCCCATCAGGTTGTGCGAGTGGCCGGGGCGCGCGAGAGCGGTGCTCGTCTCCGCTTCGGACACGGTCGTGATGTGGGGGAGTCGCTCGGTCTCGATGCAGATGAGCGCGGCGGCGGCCTCGGCGATCGCCGGCGTGGTGGCGCAGATGGCGGCGAGGGGTTGGCCGAGGTAGGTGATCTCGGGGAGGAAGAGTCGCGTGCGCGCGGGGACGTCGGCGTGGGTGATGATGTCGAGGACGCCAGGGAGAGCACGCGCGGCGGCCGTATCGATGGAGAGCACGCGGCCGCGGGCGACGTCACTCCGCACGATGGCGGCGTACGCCTGATTGGGGCGCCGCACATCGGTCACATAGGGCGCGCGCCCCATCGTCTTGAGGAGGCCGTCGGCGCGACGGGCACGTGCGCCCACGTGCTTGAGCTGCGCCTCGGGGCCCCAAGGTTCCACTGGGAAGGCGGGGACCTCCACGACGCGCTCCTCGGTGCGTCCCTCGACCTCGACCGTCGTGGTGACGAATCGTGGCGTGCCCTTCATGGGATCAGCCATGGGACGCCGTGCGCATCGCGGCGGCAGCGCGCCGCACCGCGCGCACGATCTTGGGGTGGGTCCCGCACCGGCAGAGGTTCCCGCTCAACCCGGCGATGATCTGCTCGTCGGTGGGATTCGCGTCGCGGGCGAGCACCGCGACCGCCGCCATGATCTGCCCCGGGGTACAGAAGCCACACTGCGTCGCATCCTCTGCGACGAAGGCCTCCTGCAACAGATGCGGGGCATCGGCAGTGCCGAGTCCTTCGATGGTCTCGACGGTTCGGCCGTCACAGCGATGGACGAGGGTGCGGCAGCTATAGACCGGCTCCCCATCGAGGAGGACGGTGCAGGTCCCGCACTCGGCGCGGTCGCAGCCGCGCTTCGTCCCGGTGAGCCCACGATGGTCGCGCAGGAAGTCGAGGAGGGTCGTCTCGCCCGGCGGGTCGGCGTCCACGGGGCGGCCATTCAGGGTCAGGCGCATCCCGTGGAATTATCGGCGGCGCGGGGGGTTGTCCAGCGCTGTGACGCGATGGGGTGTCCCGCCGTCTTCCGGGTGCTATCTTCCAGAGGTTCGTTTTCCGGCCCGACCGCATCTCATCGAGGACGCCATGCCGTACGTGATCACCGAAGCCTGCATCAACACCAAGGACAAGTCCTGCGTCGACGTCTGCCCGGTGGATTGCATCTATGAAGGGCCGGAGATGCTCTACATCCATCCTGACGAGTGCATCGACTGCGGCGCCTGCGAGCCCGAATGCCCGGTGACGGCGATCTTCCCTGAGGAGGACGTGCCGGGGAACCTCAAGCAGTACGTGCAGATCAACCGCGAGGCGTTCCAGAAGGAGCCGAAGCCGCACAAGCCGACGCGCTGATCGCGCCGTCGACCACGTAGAAGCACGGGGCGCCGGATGAGATCCGGCGCCCCGTCGTGTCTCCGGCCCTGGTGTGGGCGAGTCGGTGTCGACGCGTCGACCGCTACCAGAGCGGACCGAGTCGCTCCTTCCCGATGAAGAGCCCGATGATCACCCCGTACTGCAGGAAGGTGCTGATCTCGCTCTTCCATGCCTCCGCCCAGGCAAACTCCCCGGCGCTCCCACCGGCTGGCGGGCGCGGGATCCACCGCGGGACGCGTGCCTTGTAGTCGAGATACTCGCGCCCGAAGATGCTCTCCAGCACCCCCTCCTCGTAGCGCACGATGTAGAAGTACTCGACGGCGAAGAGGAGGATCGCGACGGGGAGGAACCAGAGGACGCCGGAGAGGGTGATCACCCCCATCCAGATGAGGAAGTTCCCGACGTAGAGCGGGTTCCGGCTCCAGGCGAAGGGGCCGTGGTTCACGAGCTTCTGCACGTTGCGTGAGCGGCGGCGCGTCACGGTCCCCGCGGTCGCGACTCCCCACATCCGCCACGCCTCACCGAGGATCATCAGCACCGCACCGATGAGCGTCGTGCGCAGGGTCATCCCTCCGGGGGCGAGGAGGGGGACCAGCAGGAATGGGACCGGGAGCCATCCACGGTTCCGGAAGAGGATCGCGCCGATGCGGGCGGCGGCGGTCTGCTCGGCGGCGCTCGGTGGCGCGGTGGCGGCGGGCGTCGAAGGGCTCAGTGGGAACTCAGGCGAGAGAGACAGGTGGGCCGAAGCTGGTCGACCCTGCGGGCGATCGTAAGGCTCAGGCGATCCCCGCGGGGCCGCCAGGGTGTGCGGGGGCGATGAGGGCATCGTCCTCCACCCAGAGGGTGCGCACCGTCACGACGACCGCGGCAAGCATGGGGATCGCGACGAAGAGGCCGAGGAAGCCGAAGACGTAGGCGGCGACGACCTGGGTGACCAGGGTGAGTGCGGGCGGGAGATCGAGCTGCTCCTTCATCAGGTACGGGATGAGGAGGTTGTTCTCGAGGAACTGGATCCCCCAATAGACCCCCGCCACAATGAGCGCGGTGCGCGGGGTGTCGGCGAAACCCATGAGGATGGCGGGGATCGCGCTGAGCGTGGGGCCGACGTTCGGGATGAACTCGAAGATCCCCGCGATGACCCCAAGGGGGAACGCCCCGCGGATGCCGAGGACGGCCAAGGCGACGGTGGTGACGGTCCCGATCACGAGCATCGCGATCAACTGCGTGCGGAACCAGGTCTTGAGGGTATCGCTGAGGGCGGAGAGCAGGGCGCCGATCTTGGCGCGTCGGTTCACGGGGACGAGGGCGATGATCCCACGTCGATAGACGTCGGGGTCAGCGGCGACGTAGAGCGAGAGGAAGAGGACGAGGATGATGGCGCCGGCGACCGCGATGGTCGATTGCAGGACGCCGAGGGCGAGTCCCGTGAGGGAGGAGCCGTAGTGGGTGAGGGCGCCGAGCAGCCGACTGCGGCCATCGGCAGGTGACGCCGCCACCGAGTCCGGTGTGGTGATCGGCGCCGCGGTGGCGACCGAATCCTGCGGGTCGATCATATCGAGGATCCCCGGCTGCCGAGCGGCGATCCACCCTTCAAGTTTGAGGACGGCCTCCGGAAGCTTGGTACGGAGCTCCTTGGACTGATCAACGAGAGTGGGGCCCGACCAGGCGGCGATGAGGATGAGGACCGTCAGGGTCCCGAAGACGACGCCCGAGGCGGCGACGGTGCGCTTGATCCGGATCCGCGCGCAGATACGGTCGACGGCCCCGCTGGCGGCGAGGCCGCAGAGGATCCCGAGGAAGGAGGTCAGGACCAGGAAGCGCGCCGACCAGAGGAGCTGGAGCCCGAGGAGGGTCAGGACCACCAGCAGGGCGGCGCGGACGAGTCCGGCTTGCGTGACGGGCGTCTGGGAGGTCGGGGCGTGGGTCACTGGTAGGCGGCAGAGGTCGCTAGGGAATCAGGGCCCGTCGCCGAGCGACGGCAAGGGCGCGAGGGGTGGGTCCCCCGGATAGATTGCACGGGTGACGCCATCTCGCTCCGATCTCCCCCCTGCGACCTATCTCGACACCGACGCGGCGGTCGAGCGCTGGCTCTCGACCATCCGGACGGCGCCGGTCCTCGCCCTCGATACCGAGGGGGCGAGCTTCCACCGGTTCGTCGATCGGATCTACCTGCTCCAGCTGAGCACGCGCGATCAGCACGCCATCATCGATCCGTTGGCGGTCCAGACGCTCCCGACGCTCGGCGAGCTCGTGCAGCACCCCGAGGTCGAGATCGTCTTCCACGACGCGGACTACGATCTGCGCTTGCTGCGCCAGGACTATGGGTGGCAGATCCGCAACGTGTTCGACACGCGGATCGCGGCGCAGCTCCTGGGGATCAAGGCGTTCGGGCTCGCGGCACTCCTTGAGCGCTCGTTCGGGCTCAAGCTTGATAAGAAGCATCAACGCGCCGACTGGTCGATGCGGCCGCTGAGTGCCGATATGCTCGATTATGCCGCGCAGGACACGATGCACCTGATCGGGCTCCGCGATGTGCTCCACGACGAGTTGCGGCAGCGCGGCCGTCTCAGCTGGGCGCAGGAGGAGTTCCGGCGGCTCGAGTCGATCGCGTGGGCGCCGGACGATCCCGCGAACGCCTTCCTCAAGGTGAAGGGCGCGCGCGACCTCACGCGGCGCGAGCTTGCGATCTTCCGCGAGCTGGTGGTCTGGCGCGATGCTACCGCGCTCAAGCTGGACCGCGCGACCTTCCGCGTGATCGCCAACGAGGTGCTCTTCGACATAGTGCGTTCCCTCCCGCGTACGTCAGACGCGCTCGGGCGCCTCAAGGGGATGCCGCGCGGGATCCATGAGCGTGCCGGCGGGGAGATCCTCGCGGCGATCGAGCGCGGCCTCGCCGTGCCCGAGGCGGACCTCCCGCGTTTCCCCAAGTCACCGCGATGGGAGAAGGATCCCACCTTCGATCACAAGGTCGGGGCGCTCAAGGCGGTGCGTGATGCCGCCGCCGCGCGACTCGAGCTCGACCCCGGCGTGCTCTGTTCGCGTGAGCGGATCGAGTCGGTTGCGCGGTTGCTCCCGCGTGAGCCGCAGGCGCTCACGCAGATCCCGGAGTTCCGGCAGTGGCAGATCGCGGAGCTCGGCCAGGGCTTCGTCGAGGCGCTGGCGCCGTTCGCCAAGGATTCGCCCTACCGCGAGTAGGCGTCGCGCCCGATGCGCGTCGCCAGCGTGTGACGTGCGCTAGAAGCCGAGGTAGGCGCGCACCCGTGGTTCGATCCGCTCCGGGGTCCAGGGCGGCGACCAGACGAGATTCATCGTGACCGTCCCCACGCCGGGAAGGGCCTTTAGCTGCTGCTCGGCCTCTGTCATGATCTCGGGGCCGGAGGGGCATCCTGGCGAGGTGAGACTCATGTCGACGGTGATGTCGGCGCCCGCGAGCTTGATCTCGTAGATGAGGCCGAGATCCAAGATGTTGAGGTTGAGCTCGGGATCCTTCACTCGCCGGAGCGCGAGGCGGACCTGATCCTCGGAGATGGGGCCGCCTTCCTGGGGCATCGCGCCGTCATCGGTCGGCGCCGGTGACGCGGGGGTGGGGTCGATCGGGGTGTCGCTCATCGAGTGAGGTCGGTCAGAGGGTCAGCCGCCCCTGCGGCGCGCCGGGGTGGCGGTGCGCGACGTCAAGCGGGAGGCAGGTCGTGTGCTGGGGCGCGGACCCGTCGGGGTCCGCCGTGAGGTCCAGCCCTGCGCGAGATCCACGCGGAAGGTGCGCGGCCAGGCCAGCGCCTTGATCTCAGGGGCGTCGGTGATGGCGAGCGCCGCGGCATCAGCGAGGTCGTGGCGCACGTCGGCGATCACGATCCCCGGGCGCTTGGCGCGCGGCTCATGCACGCGGTTGGTCAGGAGGATCACGAAGAGCTCGCGATCGGGGTCGATCCAGAGCGAGGTCCCGGTGAAGCCGACATGGCCGAAGGCGTTCATGCTCAGGAACTCGCCGGCGCCGCGCTCGCCCGCTGCGACCTCCCACCCGATCGCTCGCGCGTTCGCCACCGGGGTGATGAAGCGACGGATCGTCGTGTCGCTGACGATGCGCACGCCACCATAGGTCCCACCATTCAGCAGCATCTGCGCGAAGATCGCGAGGTCACCCGCCGACCCGAAGAGCCCGGCGTTCCCAGCGATGCCATTCAGTCGGGAGGCGGTCTCGTCATGCACCTCGCCCTGCAGCATCCCGACCCCGCGGAGCGTGCCCTTCTCCGTCGGGGCGATGCGTGCGCGGAGCGCCATCCCTGGGCGGTAGCCGGTGTTCGTCATCCCGAGCGGGGTGAAGACGCGTTCCTGCACGAAGTGGTCGAGCGATTGCTGCGCGACGGCCTCGATGACCCAGCCCGCGATGATCGGGCCGAGGTCGGAGTAGAGCATGGTGGTGCCAGGGGCATGCTTGAGGGGCGCCTGTAAGATCTGGAGGCGCCCACCGGCGGGATCGGTCGCGGTGCGCCAGATCGCGAGGCCAGCGGGCAATCCCGCGTGATGCGAGAGGAGCTGCCGCACCGTGACCCGCTCCTTCCCGGCGCCGGTGAACTCGGGGAGATACTGCTGCACCGGGGCATCGAGCTGGAGCTTCCCCTCGTCGTAGAGGATCATCGCCGCGGTGGTGGTCGCGACGACCTTCGTGAGGGAGGCGAGATCGTAGATCGTCTCGTCGGGGCTCACCGGACGCGCATGTTCGTTCCAGCTGATGCGGCCGTACCCCTTCTTCCAGACGGTGAAGCCGCGGCGCCCGACGATCACCGCCGCGCCGGGATAGGCACCGACGGTGATCCCGCGGCGCACGATCCGGTCGACGCTCGCGAGCCGCGCGGATGACATGTCGACGTCACGCGGGGCGGCGGCGGGGACGCCCTCACCGAGGGTGAGGGTCGTGGCGAGGGCGAGGAGGGGAATCCACATCGGTCGATGACATCATGACGGGTCGCGCCCGGTCAGGGCAACCCGCTCGTCGTATCAGTCTCGGCGAGGAAGTCGAGGGCCGCCGCGAAGGTCGGTTCGGGATGTTCGAAGAAGGGCATGTGCCCCGCCTCGGGGATCCGCACCACGCGGCCCTGTGGGATGAGCGTGGCGTTCGCCTCGGCTTCCGCGATCGGGAGCGCATCGGCCTCGCCGTGAATGAGGAGGACGGGGGCGCGGATCGCGCGGTAGCGCTCGCGCCAGTCGAATCCCTCTCGGCGAAGTTGGGCCGCGACCGCCGCGCCCGTCACGCTGAGCGTGTACGGAGGGCCGGCCACCGCCATCTGCTGATCATGGAACCAGGCGGGATACATCGTGCGGCTGTAGGTCGCGTGGCGCTCCGGATCGGGCTCGAAGAACGCGGTGGGATCGAGCGCGGCGAGGGCGTCGTACGCGTCCGTGGCGTTGCGCGCGGCGAGATGGGCCAGGGCCCGCGCATGGAGCGCATCGAGCCATCCTGAGGTCGCGCCCACGGCATCGAAGGTCACCACACGCCGCACGCCATCGGGATCGGCCGCCGCAGCGAGCAACGCCATCCCGCCGCCCCACGAATGGCCGGTGAGGTCCCAGCGGGTCATCCCCAGCGCCTCGCGGAGGGCGACGATGTCGAGGATGTCGTGTTCGATGCGCGCCGACCGGGCGCCCGGTGGCGCGGGGGTCTCCCCACGCCCGCGCTGATCGTAGAGGATGATCTGTCGCCCCTCGGCGAGCGGGGCCAGGGCGGGCCAGAGGAGGTCGTGGCCGTAGATCATCCCGCCGTTGATGGCGAGGAGGGGAGTGGCGCCCGCGACGGCGGGGCTCTCCCAGACCGCGAAGTCGAGGCCACGCACCCGCACCGTCCGCCGGGTGAGGGGCGGGGTGCGCGGGCGGGCGCGGCGCCAGGCGACGAGGCGCTGGGCGGCGGTGAGGGGCGCGGGGGTGCTCACACGCGAAAGCTACTCGACGCAGATAGGGGAGGGGGGTATATTGTCCCTATGACGCAGCCGGTCACGAATGCCTCATCGGGCGCCCTCCATCAGGAGACGGCGCGCATCCCCGTCACTGGGATGACCTGCGCCGCCTGCCAGGCCAATGTGCAGCGCGCGCTGGAGCGCGAGGCCGGGGTGCGCGAGGCGGCGGTCACCCTGATGACGGCGATCGCGACCGTGACCTACGATCCGCAGCAGGTGACACCGACGGGATTGGTCGGCGCGATCCGTGCGGCGGGGTATGGCGCGACGCTCCCTGATTCCGCGCAGTCGGCGATCGCGGAGCAGGAGCGGCGTGATGCGGAGACCGCGGAGGAGTTCACCGCGTTCACACGGAAGGCGATCGCCACCGGGGTGATCGGCGCGGCGATGATGGCGGCGATGCCGCTCATGCATCACCTGCCGTGGGCCAACCTCGTACAGCTCCTGATCACACTCGGGGTGATGGCGACGGCGGGGCGGCACTTCTATGTGCGGGCGTGGCTGGGACTCACGCATCGCACCGCCGACATGAACACGTTGGTCGCGCTCGGCACGGGAGCGGCGTTCCTCTACTCGCTCGTCGCGACGCTCGTCCCCTCGTTCTTCTCATCGCGCGGGATCCCCGCCGATGTCTACTTCGAGGCGGTCGTCCTCATCATCGCCTTCATCCTCACCGGGAATGCCTTCGAGGCGCGCGCCAAGCGGAACACCGCGGTCGCGCTGCGTGCGCTCGTGCAGCTCCAACCGAAGACAGCGCGCGTGGTGCGCAATCTGATGGAGCGTGAGGTCGCGATCGACGAGGTCGTGCCGGGCGATGTGGTGGCGGTGAAGCCGGGAGAGCGCATCCCGGTCGATGGGGTGGTGCTCCGCGGCGAGAGCGCCGTCGATGAGAGCATGCTCACGGGGGAGTCGATCCCGGTCGCCAAGCAGAAGGGAGACCGCGTCTTCGGTGGCACGATGAACGGGACCGGCGCCTTCCGTCTGACTGCGACCACCCTTGGCGCGGATTCCGCGCTCGCGCGGATCGTGCAGCTAATGCGCGATGCGCAGGGCTCGCGCGCCCCGATCCAACATCTCGCCGACCGCCTCTCCGCGATCTTCGTCCCCGTAGTGGTGACTATCGCGGCGCTCACCTTCGTGACCTGGGTGCTCGTGGCGCAGGAACCAGTCCGGGCGATGGCGGTCGCGGTCTCGGTGCTGATCATCGCCTGTCCCTGTGCGATGGGGCTCGCGGTGCCGACGGCGGTGATGGTCGCGACGGGACGGGGTGCCTCACTCGGCGTCCTCATCAAAGGCGGCGAGGCGCTGCAGCGCGCGGCCGAGGTCGACACGGTCGTGGTGGATAAGACAGGGACGGTGACCGAGGGACGGCCGGTGGTGACTGACCTGGTGCGCGTCGATGATGCACTGACCGATGAGACGATGCTCGGCCTCGTGGCCGCGGTGGAACGCCGCTCCGAACATCCCCTCGCCGATGCGATCGTCCGCGAGGCAGCCGCGCGTGGTCTCACGCTCAGTGAGGTGGAGGCGTTCGCCTCGCTCACGGGGCGTGGGGCGCGTGGGACGTTGGCAGGGCACGCGGTGTTGGTGGGCAATGCGGCGCTGCTCGCTGAGCAGGGGGTCGATGCGGGCGCGTTGACCCGCGAGGCCGATCGGCTCGCTGATGCGGGGCGCACCGTGCTCTTCATCGCCATCGATGGGCGCGCGATAGGGGTGATCGCGGTCGCCGATCAGATCCGCCCGACCTCGCGTGAGGCGATCGCCGCGATGCGTGCGCGTGGGCTCGAGGTGGTGCTCCTCACCGGCGATGAGACGCGTGTGGGAGAGGCGGTGGCGCGTGAGGCAGGGATCGCGCGCGTCGTCGCCGGCGTGCTCCCAAAGGGAAAGGTGGCCGAGGTGCAGCGGTTGCAGCGGGAGGGGCGTGTGGTCGCGATGGTGGGGGATGGGATCAACGACGCCCCGGCGCTCGCGCAGGCCGATGTGGGGATGGCGATGGGGGGTGGCGCCGATGTCGCGACCGATGCCGCCGATGTGGTGCTGATGCGTGGCGACCTCCGCGCCGCCGCGCAGGCGCTCGCGCTCGCGCACCGTACGATGCGCACGATGCGACAGAATCTGTTCTGGGCCTTCGCTTACAACGTGATCGGGATCCCCGTTGCAGCGGGGGTGCTCTACCCCACCTTCGGGATCCTCCTCAGTCCGGTGGTCGCGAGCGCGGCAATGGCGTTCAGCTCGGTGAGCGTGGTGACCAACGCCCTCCGGTTGCGTGGCGCGCGGCTGGGCTGAGCCGATGGAACTCCTCTAGGATTCTGCCATGGAACTCGGGATCTATTCCTTCGTTGAAGCCACGCCGCAGCATCGGTTGCCCGATGCGGTGCGACTCGGCGCCGCCGTGTTGATGGTCTCCGATCTCGCGCGCTCGGTCCTGTTTTACGAGCGAGTCCTCGGCATGCGGGACCGATGCCCTGGGTCGGGATGCCGAGTGGGACGGTGATGGCGCATCTCCATCTGCATGTGGGGGATCTCGCACGCTGGGCGGCATTCTACTCCGACGCGATCGGATTCGACCGTATGGTCTAGAGCTATCCGGGGGCGCTCTTCCTCGGCGCTGGCGGTTATCACCATCACCTCGGCACCAATGTCTGGGCGGGGCCCGGCGCGTCGGCGCCACCGCTGAACGAGGCGCGCCTGCTGGAGTGGTCGATGGTGCTGCCGGGTGCAGCCGATGTGGATGCGGTGGCGGCGAGTCTCGAGCGCGCAGGGCAGGTGGTCCAGCGTGAGCCCGCCGATGGGTCGTTCTGCGTGGCCGACCCGTGGGGGACGACGCTCCGCGTGGGTGCGACCCACTAAGGCGTCGTCGCGCTCAGGTTCCGCAGCACGATCTCTGCGTTGCGCTGGAGCCCGTCAATCTTCGCTCGCGACATCGCCGAATCCCGGAACCGTTTGCGGTAGGTCGTCGCATCGAGCGTGAGCCACTCGCGTGCGAGCGCCGCGGCATCCGTGGTGGCGAGCTGGGCGTGCGGGGCGAGTGAGCCGTCCGTGGGCGGTGGTGAGGCGAAGCGGACGTTCCAGGGACAGACCTCCTGACAGACATCGCACCCGAAGAGGTGCTCCCCGATCACGCGGTGGAACTCGTCGGGGATCGGGCCACGATGTTCGATGGTCAGATACGCGATGCAGCGCCGCGCATCGAGCACACCGGGCGCAGGAAAGGCCTCGGTGGGACAGCTCGTGAGACAGCGGGTGCAGCTCCCGCAGTGATCGCTCGTGAAGGGGGCATCAGGGGCGAGCGCGAGATCGAGGAACAGCGAGCCGATGAAGAAGTACGAGCCCTTCTTCGGGTTGATCAACATCGCGTTCTTCCCGAACCACCCGAGCCCCGCACGGCGTGCCAGATCCCGCTCGAGGATCGGGCCCGTGTCCACGTAGGCGCGCCCCCGCACCGCCGCGCCGCGCTCCGTCCGGACCCACTCCAGCAGCGTCTCGAGCCGATCCCACATCACGCGGTGATAGTCAACTCCTCGCGCGTACCGCGCGATCGGCCCCGAGGGCGAACGGCCACCGTAATCGAGTCCGACGACCACGGCGGAGAGCATTCCGGGTTCGGGGCGCGTGGTGTCCTGCCTCAGCTCGGCGCCGCGCCGCAGGTAGTCCATGGAGCCGTGATACCCATCCTCGAGCCAGCGCTCGAAGACCTCGCTGGTCTCGGCGGGCCCGAGCGTCGTGATCCCGGCGAGATCGAAGCCGAGGCCGAGGGCCTGCGCCTTGAGTCGGGTCTCGAAGGCGCCGTCAGCGGTCATCCGATCCGGACGGCCCAGTGCGCGTAGCGGATCAGGTCCTCCACCGGCGGGACGGCGTCGTGATCGCCATACGCGGTGTACATCCGCCACCGCACGTAGTCGCGCGCGGGGAGGGGGAGGAAGGGGAAGCGGGCCCACCAGCGGTTCCGACGGAAGCGCCACGCCACGACGAGGAGCGCCCAGGCGGTCGTCGGGTGGAGGAGGGCGTGCGGGAGGAGTCTGAGGGCAAGGCCGAACATCGTCAGGGAAAGGTAGCCCCTATCTTCCACGACATGTGGCTCTACCCGGCCATCCCGCTGATCTCCAATGCCGCTGCTCGGTCCTATTACCGGGTGACGGTCTCTGGGGGGCGCGTCCCATCGGAGGGGCCAGCCCTCCTGGTCGGGAATCACAACAACTCCCTGATCGATCCTGCGCTCGTGGTGCTCGCCGCCGATCGCCCGATGCGTTTCCTCGCGAAGGCGCCACTCTTCGTGCATCCGATGATCGGGTGGTTCATCCGCGGGGTGGGGTCGGTCCCGGTCTATCGGGTCCAGGACGATCCGACCAAGGTCGGACAGAACGCCGACGCCTTCCGCGATGCCTTCGCCGCGCTCGCGCAGGGGGACGCGATCGGGATCTTCCCCGAAGGGATCAGCCACACCGGCTCACAGCTCGTCCCGCTCAAGACGGGAGCGGCGCGCATCGCGCTCGGCGCAGCGGCGCGCGTCGGGCAGGCCTTCCCGATCGTGCCGATCGGCTTGGTGATCCCCGATCGCGAGACGTATCGGAGCGAGGTGCATGTGATCATCGGGACGCCGTGCGTCTGGGATGATCTCGCGTTGCGCGGCGTGGACGATGCCGAGGCGGTGCGTGAGCTGACCGCACGAATTGAAGAGTCGATGCGGGCGGTGACGCTGAACCTCGAGGATTGGGAGGACGCCCCGCTCGTCCATGCGGCGGAGACGGTCTGGCGCGCGGAGGTCGGGGCCACGTCGAATCCGGCCGCCGCGCTCGATCGGCTTCAGCGGATCACCGCCGCACTCCGGGCGCTCCGGGCGCGCGAGGATGTTCGCTGGCGCGAGGTCGCTGAGGCGCTGCAGGTGCATGCCCGCGCCCTCCGGCGGTCTGGGCTCACCCCGCAGGAGGTCAAAGATCAGGTCCCGGTGCGCCGCGCGATGCGGTGGACGGTGGCGCGGTTGCCGTTGATCGTCGCGCTCCCGATCTCGCTCGTGGCAGCGGTGGTGTTCTGGGTCCCGACCGCCATCACGAAGGGGGTCGCCGATGCGATGACGCGTCGCGATGGGATGGATGCCTTCGCCACGCATCGGGTCCTTGTCGGCGCGTTGGTCTTCCTGATCTGGGCGATCCTGGTCGGCGTCGGGATCGGCTGGCGATTCGGGGTCGCCTGGGGCCTCGTCGCGTTTTGTATCCAGCCCCCGCTGGGGATGGCGGCGCTCGCGGTGGGGGATCGCACCCGCATGGCGTGGGAGTCGGCGCGCACCTTCTTCCGGACTCGGCGACTCGGCTCCCAGCTCACCGAACTGCGGGAGCGACAGCAACGCTTAGCGCGCGCGTTGCAGGCGTTGTATGACGAGACGGTCGAGCAGCGCAGGGCGCTCGCGACCGGGAGCACGCCCTCAGCGGAATGAGATGCCGTCGATCGGCGTGCGGGGGCGCTGCCCGAGGGCGGTGAGGAGGCTAGGGTAGAGATCGACGGTGCGGCGTGGGATCCCGCTCGCGCGATGCGACATCAGAAGTGGGACGCGCATCTGCTCACGGTGGAGCGCGCCATGGCAGGAGCGGTGCGGGATCGGTTCGTAGCGCTCGCGGAAATCCCACCCCGGCGCGGCGGAGCAGAGGATCTCCCCTGAGCGCGAGGAATTCGTGAGCGCCAGGATCTGCACGAGCGCATCGGGATGCTCGGTGTCGGCTGTGAGGGCATGCGCCGCAGCGGTATCGAGTCGGTCGAGCGCGCTCGCACGTCCGGCGGTGGCGAGGAGACCGAGCGGATCACCCGTCACCATGCGATAGCCGTAGTGGCCATCGTCGGCGCGCGAGACGATCGCCATCCCGCGCTCGCGGCCATGGACCTCGCAGCGATCGGGGCCGAGGGGGAGGAGGACGAGATCCAAGGACTCGCGGCGGAGCAACCACTCGACAAGGGGCGACCAGCGTGCACGGTGGTGGTCCCAGCCATGCCGTTCACGCGACGCGAGATCGAGATAGAGATGCGCCATCGCGTTCCCGCTCACCATCACCGCGACATCGTCACCGCCGGTCATCGTCCAGGGATGCGCGCGCACCCCGTACCCCTCCGCGCGCAGATGCTCCGCGAGATCATCGTGCGCGGTGACCGTGGCATGCCCATGGTCGCTCGTGATCCAGATCTCGATTGTGCGCCCCGCCCGATCGGCGTCGCGCTGGAGCTGGGCGACGGTCGCATCGACCACCTCGACGGCGTGCAGTACATCGAATGCCTCATGCCCGAACCGATGCGAGCACTTGTCGATCCCGGGGAGCGCGAGCATCGCGAACGGGGGGCGTTCCTCCCGGACGCGTCGTGTGAAGGCGGCGGCGAACTCTTGCTCGAAGCGGAGCCATCCGGGGAGATCGCCACGGAAGTGATGCCAGGCGAGGCGGAGCCAGAACGCCGCCGAACCATCGAGACGCTGGGTGCGCGTGAGGCCGCGATTGAAGGGGGAGAGTGCGGCGATGGCCTGCGGGACCGATTCGAAGAGCATGGGGTGGTCGGGGTGCAGGTCCCGATCGGCGACCATCGCCTCGATCCCCACATAGCTCCGGGCGCGGCGGCTGCTGCGGTGCCACCACCGGATCCCGGGTATCCCTAGGCGACCGGGGTGACACCCGGTGAGGAAGGGGAGGTACGCCGGCCCGGTGACCGAAGGGAAGACGGAGGTGATCACCCGCTCGTCGCCCTCGGCGGCGAGCCGCGCCAGGGCGGGCGCACGTCCGCTCGCGATGGCGCGCGTGAGGGTGTCGGGGCGGGCGCCGTCCGCGATCAGGAGGACGACGGTCATCGCGCGGTGCAGCGGTCGCAGGGAGCCACGGCCTAAGATAGACTTCAGGCCACATGGCTCCCAAGCGTCCCCGTTCGTCGCGCCCGATGCCGCGCGCCTCCACCGCCGTCCCGGCGAAGCCGGCGGCACCGAAGGCCCCGCGTCCCGCTACCGATGATTTCATCGGCGACACGTCGTGGGCGCTCACGGAAGACGCCATGCTCCTCCAGTACGGCGGCCCGCGCGCCGACTTCCGGAGCTCCGATCCCTGGCGCGTGATGCGTATCATGTCGGAGTTCGTCGAAGGATTCGACAAGCTCGCGCACATCGAGAAGGGGGTCTCCATCTTCGGATCGGCGCGCACGAATCCCGACGATCCGATGTACGGGGCGGCGGTCGAGACGGCGCGTCTCCTCGCCGAGTACGGTTTCTCCGTCATCACCGGGGCGGGTCCTGGGATCATGGAGGCCGCGAACAAGGGGGCCAAGCTCGGCGGCGGTGAATCGATCGGCTGCAACATCGAGTTGCCGTTCGAGCAGGGCACCAATCCGTATGTCGACACCAACGTCGCTTTCCGCTACTTCATCGTGCGGAAGACGATGTTCATCAAGTACTCCAGTGCCTTCATCATCTTCCCGGGCGGATTCGGGACCTTCGATGAGCTGTTCGAGGCGCTGACGTTGATCCAGACGGGGAAGATCTCGCAGTTCCCGGTGGTGTTGTTCGGCACGCATTACTGGGCCGGCCTCGTGCGCTGGCTCCAGAGTCGGGTGCTTGAGGAGCGGAAGATCAGTGCGCCGGATCTCGAGCTCCTGACGTTGACCGATGATCCCGCCGAGGCGGCCCGCGTGGTCGCCGAGGCCTATGCACTCCAATTACAGGCGGCCCAGGCACGGGCGGCTAAGGGACGGACGCGATGAGTGGGAAGGACCAAGGTCGCGCGCGCGGCGGATTCAAGGCTTCGCGGCACGGTGCGGGCGCGGGCCAGCGCGCGAGTGCGGCCGGCAACAAGAGCGCGCAGAAGAAGGCCGCCGAGCAGCGCGAGGCCAAGAGCCACAAGGTCGGGACCAAGGCGGTGAGCAATTTCCTGCGCGGCAAGCGGATCGACCCGCGGAAGATCGACGGGCGCGAGACGGTGGTGCAGCTCGTCGAGGGGACCTTCCAGAGCTACAACTCCGGGCGGCTTCGCGAGGCCTGCGCCCTCTTCACCGAGCTGATGCTCGACAAGCAGGTCACGGTGGGGATGACGCTCACGGGTGCGCTCACGCCGGCCGGTCTCGGGATGAGCATAATCATCCCGCTCATGGAGGCGGGGTTCGTCGATTGGATTATCTCGACCGGCGCGAATCTCTACCACGACACGCACTTTGGGCTCGGCCTCTCGATGCACCGCGGGAATCCGCAGGCCTCGGATACCGTGCTGCGTGAGGAAGGGGTCGTCCGCATCTATGACGTCTTCTTTGACTACGATGTACTCCTCTCGACCGATGCCTTCTTCCGGAAGATCATCCGCGCGCCGGAGTTCCAGCGCACGATGTCGAGCGCGGAGTTCCATAATCTCTGCGGCAAGTACCTCGTCGAGCGCGAGAAGGCGCTCGGGATCCCGCAGAAGTCACTGCTCGCGGCGGCGTATCGCTGTGGCGTCCCGATCTATACGAGCTCACCGGGCGATTCGAGTATTGGGATGAACATCGCGGCGCTCGCCCTCGAGGGTGGGACCTGCGTGATCGATCCCAATCGCGATGTGAACGAGACCGCGAGCATCGTGTTGCACGCCAAGCGCTCGGGTGGGCAGAGCGCGGTGCTCATCGCGGGTGGTGGCTCGCCGAAGAACTTCGCGCTCCAGACCGAGCCGCAGATCCAAGAAGTACTCGGGATCGACGAGAAGGGGCACGACTACTTCCTGCAGATCACGGATGCGCGTCCTGACACGGGCGGGCTCTCCGGCGCGACGCCGGCGGAGGCGGTCAGCTGGGGGAAGATCGATCCCGACAAGCTCCCCGATGCTGTGGTCTGCTACCTCGATTCGACGATCGCGCTCCCGATCCTCACGAGCTACGCGCTGGCCAAGCGGAAGCCGCGGAAGCTCAAGCGGCTCTACGACCAGCGCGAGAAGATGATGCGTACCCTCGTGCGGGAGTTCGAGCAGGCGAACCGCTAGCGTGAACCGCGAGCGACCAGATCGGTCGCTCGCGGTTCACGCACATTCAGCGCACCGCGGCCGGTAGCGACCGCTGCGCCTTCGGGCACTCGCGCCAGACGCCGGGCTGTCCGTTCTGCCCACCTGGGAGCGGATCCATCAGATCGCGCGGCATCCGCTCCGGGTCCTCGCTCGCCAGATAGGCGAGCATCGCCGTCAACGTCGCGTTGTGCTTCAGATCGGACTCCACGACCTTGTCGTAGGTGTCGCGATCGGTGTGCCACGTGCTGAAGGAGTAATCCCAGCCGAGTGCACCCATGCTGAACGCCGGCGTCTTGTGGCAGACGAATGAGGCGTGGTCGGTGCCCCCGGTCGACTGGCCGCTCGTCGGGGTGAAGCGCATGTAGCGCGTCAGCTCGTTGGGGATCTCCCCGAGATAGCGCTCGAGGCGCGTCGCCGCGCCCGGGAAGGGACCGGCGGTGAAGCTCACGATGCGACCTGTGCCGTTGTCCTGGTTGTAGAGCGCCTGCAGACCGGCGAGCACCTCAGGATAGTCCTCGGTGAAGGCGCGGGAGCCGTTGAGTCCCTGCTCCTCACCATTCCAGTGGCCGACGAGGATCGTGCGCTTGGGGTTCGGATAGACCTGCTTCAGGATGCGAAGCGCCTCGAGCATCGTGAGGGTACCGGTCCCGTTGTCAGTCGCTCCGGAGGCCGCCGCCCACGAGTCGACGTGCGCCGAGAGGACCACGTACTCGTTCGGCTTCTCGCGGCCCCTGATCTCCGCGACCACGTTGAAGACCGAACGCTCCCCGATCAGATCGCTATCGGTGAAGGCGCGGAGCTTCGGCCCCTGCCCGCTACGCGCGAGGCGCACCACGAGCCCGTAGTCCTCGCAGGTGACGGCGAAGGTCGGGAGGGTCTGATTCGGCGAGCCGAAGATCTTGTTCGTTCCCGGGTAGTTCGACCACTGGAAGGTGAGCACGCCGATCGCGCCGGCGTCCTTCAGCTTCTGCCAGACGGAGCGGCCCCCGCTCATCGCGACGTTGAGCTGGTTCCACTCGAGCTGCATCGCCTGCTGCTGTGCGTTCACGCGCTCGAGCTCCTCGGTGGTGCTGAACTCGCGCCACTGCTGCGGCGAGCGGCACGAGAGCCGCGGGACGTTCATCGCGAAGAACTTCCCTCGCACATTCGGGAGCCAGGCATCGAAGGCCTCGGGGGTCGAGATCCCGAGGGGATAGGCCACGACCTCACCTTCGATGGTGCCATTGGTCGACGGGCTCCACGCCATCGCCGTCGCCTC
>VHBP01000026.1 GCA_016871915.1 Gemmatimonadota bacterium | reverse complement strand
GCGCTTGGTGGACCGACGTCTCCCCATCCCGCGGGAGGAACCCACGCCGCAGGAGTCCCTCGAGGACCTACTCCGCGAAGGGGAGGTTGAAGGCGTCGGCGCGGCGGGGGAGCGAGCGATCATCAGTGGGGTGGTCGAGTTCGGGGCGCGCTTGGTGCGGGAGGCGATGACGCCGCGCGAGGAGATCGTCGGGGTCGAACGAAGCGCCGATGCCGCCACGGTGGCGCGCGTGGTCGCGCAATCGAAGTTCAGTCGGCTCCCGGTCTATCGCGAGAGCCTCGATCAGGTCGAGGGGCTCCTCACGAGCTGGGATGTCATCGCGCGGCCTGAGACCCCACTCCATCAGTTGCGTCCGGTGGCGGTCGCTTCGCCCGACGAGCCCTGCCATGCGGTGATGACGCGGATGCTGCGCGATCGCCGACACCTCGCCATCGTTCAGGGTCTAGCGGGGGAGACGTTAGGCCTGGTGACCCTGGAGGACCTGATCGAGGAGGTCGTCGGGGACATCCATGACGAGCATGACGAGCCACAGGCGGGGGAGCGATGAGCGGGGGCGGGGCGATTGAGCGCGTGCTCGAGGGATTCGCGGCAGGCCACAAGGCGTCGCTCGCGCGCGCGGTCAGCATCATCGAGGACCAGCGCGAGGGGCACGAGCGTCTCGCGGCGACGCTGCACCCCAAGCTCGGGCGGGCGCGGCGCATCGGACTCACGGGACCGCCGGGGGCGGGGAAGAGCACGCTGACCACGCTGCTCGCCGAGGCGTATCTCGCGGCGGGGATGAAGGTGGGCGTGGTCGCGGTCGATCCGACCTCGCCGTTCACCGGTGGGGCGTTGCTCGGTGACCGCGTCCGCATGGAGCGCGTCGCGCTGCATCCCAACGTCTTCATCCGCTCCATGGCGACACGCGGCTCGCTCGGCGGGCTCGCCTCGATGACGCGCGAGGTCTGTGACGTGCTCGACGCCTTTGGGATGGACCGGATCCTCGTGGAGACCGTCGGGGTGGGGCAGAGCGAACTCGACATCGCACGACTGGCCGACACGAGTGCGGTGATCCTGGTGCCAGAGTCGGGGGATGCGATCCAGACCCTGAAGGCCGGAGTGATGGAGATCGCCGACTGCTTCGTCGTGAACAAGGCCGATCGTCCTGGAGCCGACCGGCTGCGCAACGACATCGAGGTGATGCTCGGCCTGCGGGGAGGCGGTGGTGCCGCGCCCGATGCACACCATGGGATCGATCTCAAGGCCCTGAATCCGAAGCGACAGGCGCGGGAGGCGGCCGCCCGCGATGATGACCAGTGGACCCCGCCGGTGCTCCGGACGATCGGGGCGACCGGGGAGGGGATGCCAGAGTTCATCGCCTCGCTCGATCGGCACCTCGCCTATCTTGAACGGAGCGGCACGCTGCAGTCGCGTCGGCGCGAACGGCTACGGGACCGCGTGCGCGATGTGGTGGAACATCGGATCCATCGTCGGCTCTGGCGTGATGAGGGGATCCAGCAGTGGGTGGAGGCGCAGCTTCCCGCGCTCGAGCGTGGCGAGGTGACTCCCTTCACCGTGGCGGAGGCACTCCTCGCCCGGAGCGTCGCCGCCGGCACCTTCACGGGAAGCCCGACATGACGACCCCGACCGAACTCGATCCGACTCTCGCCGCGATGCGTGACGAACTCGACCGGCTCCGTGCGGAGGTCGAGGCATGGCGTGCCCGCTTCGCGAAGGGCGAGGTCCGCGATCTCGCCTACACCAACTCCGCCACCGAGGTCGCGCCGCTCTACACCGCGCTCGATCTCGAAGGCTCGGCGGGAACCGCCTTCGAGGTGCCTGGTCAATATCCCTTCACCCGCGGCATCCATCCCACGGGGTATCGGGGGAAGCTCTGGACGATGCGGCAGTTCGCCGGCTTCGGATCGGCGAAGGAGACGAACGCGCGGTACAAGTTCCTCTTGAAGGAGGGGACGACGGGGCTCTCCGTCGCCTTCGACTTCCCGACGCTGATGGGGTACGATTCCGACCATCCGCGCTCTGAAGGGGAGGTGGGGAAGTGCGGGGTGGCGATCAGCTCGCTCGCCGACATGGAGCAGCTCGTCGAGGGGATCCCGCTCGGCGAGGTCTCCACCTCGATGACGATCAACGGGCCGGCGATCATCCTCTGGTGCTTCTATCTCGCTGCGGCGGAGAAGCAGGGGGTCCCGCTCGCGCAGCTCCGCGGGACGGTGCAGAACGACATCCTCAAGGAGTACATGGCGCAGCACGCCTGGTGCTTCCCGATCGAGCCGGCGCTGCGGCTGATCGTCGACATGTTCGAGTTCGGGGCGAAGGAGGTCCCGCAGTGGAACACCGTCTCGATCTCCGGCTATCACATCCGCGAGGCGGGGGCGACGGCGGCGCAGGAGCTCGCCTTCACCCTGGCGGACGGCTTCACCTACGTGGAGCGCGGGATCGCGCGTGGGCTCGATGTGGATGACTTCGCCCCGCGCCTCTCCTTCTTCTGGGACATCCATAACGACTTCTTCGAGGAGATCGCGAAGCTCCGCGCGGCGCGGCGGATCTGGGCGCGGCACATGAAGGAGCGGTATGGGGCCACGTCGTCGCGCTCGCTGATCATGCGCTTCCATTCGCAGACGGCAGGGGTGACCCTCACCGCGCAGCAGCCGATGAACAACGTGGTGCGCGTCGCCTATCAGGCGCTGGCCGCGGTCTTGGGTGGCACGCAGTCGCTGCACACCAACTCGATGGACGAGACCCTCGCGCTCCCCACGGAGCAGGCGGTGGAGGTCGCGCTCCGGACGCAGCAGGTGTTGGCGTATGAGACCGGGGTGCCGAATGTGATCGACCCGCTCGGTGGCTCGTACTACATCGAGAAGCTCACGGACGAGATGGAAGCAGAGGCGGAGCGGCTCTTCGAGGAGATCGCCGGCCAGGGCGGGGTGGTGCCGGGGCTCGAGACGGGGTGGTTCCAGAAGAAGATCGCGGAGTCGGCGGCCCGGCAGCAGTGGGAGATCGAGCAGTATCGGCGGCTGATCGTCGGGGTGAATGCCTTCACCACCGAGGAGTGCGCGTTGGAGATCCCGCTCCTCAAGATCGATGAGCAGGCGGCGAAGGATCAGGCCGCGGCGCTCTCGCGGCTCCGGCAGACGCGTGACAACGCGCGATGCACGGCGGCGCTCGATCGCCTCCGCGAGGCGGCGCGCGGGACGGAGAATGTGGTGCCGTTCATCCTCGAGTGCGCACGGTGCTACTGCACGTTGTATGAGATCCGCGCCGCGCTCGAGGATGTCTTCGGGGCGTATCGCGAGCCCGTCTTCTTCTAAGGCGACGCGCATGGCGTGGTGGCGGACGTACTTCGACGAGGGGTACCTCAACGAGTTCTCTCCCCTCTTCACGCCGGCGAGCGATCGGGCGCAGGTCGCCCGTCTACTCGAGCTCTTGGCCCTCCCGGCGGGCGCGAAGGTGCTCGATCTGGCCTGCGGACAGGGACGGCACGCGCAGCTGCTCGCCGCCAGTGGATGCCAGGTGACGGGGTTCGACCTCTCGCGCCCGCTGCTGCGTGTCGCGCGAAAGTCGGGTCGCGAGGCAGGGATCCCCACCAGCGTTCGGCGTGGGGCGACCGGCCCGGCGCTCCGCTATCACCATGGCGACATGCGCCGGCTCCCGACCCTCTGGCGGGGTCGCTTCGATGCGGTGGTGAATCTCTTCACGAGCTTCGGCTTCTTCGATGATCCCGCGGATGACGCGCGGGTGATCCGTGGGGTGGCGCGTGTGCTCCGCCGCGGCGGCACCTTCCTCTGGCAGGGGGGGAGCCGCGATGGGATCATGGCTCGCTTCGTCGGCACCGACCGCTGGGAGACCGCGGACGGGACGACGGTGCGTCAGGACCGGGGCTTCGATCCGGTGTCCGGGTTGCTCATGATCGATTCCACTTGGACCCGGCGGCGGAAGGTCGAGCGGCGGTCGCATCGGATCCGGCTCTACACCGCGGATCGACTCGCGGCGCTGATGGAGGACGCCGGCTTCACCGTCCTCGCGGCCTACGACGGCTTCGGTGACGCGCCGCTGCATCGGCGGTCGACAGAGATGTTGCTGGTGGCGCGAAAGGGCAGGTAGCTTTCGCCCATGTCCCGCCCCATCCGTGTGCTCGTCGCCAAACCCGGTCTCGATGGTCACGACCGGGGGGCCAAGGTCGTCGCCGCCGCCCTGCGTGATGCCGGCATGGAGGTCATCTACACCGGCCTCCACCAGACCCCCGAGATGATCGCCTCCGCCGCGGTGCAGGAGGACGTGGATGTCGTCGGCCTCTCGATCCTCTCCGGCGCGCACATGACCCTCTTCCCTCGCGTCCTCCAGCTCCTCCGCGAGCAGGGGCGCGATGATGTCCTCATCACGGGGGGCGGGATCATCCCACTGGAGGACATGGAGGCGCTCGAGCAGCAGGGGATCGGCACGCTCTTCGGTCCCGGGACGCCGACTACCGCGCTGATCGATTACATCCGGGAGTGGTTCGCGGCGCGGCAGGCGCAGGGCGCGTGAGCGGGGCCGGCCCGTCGCGCCTCCGGCAGATGGCCGAGGCGTCGCGCGCCCTCGAGGAGCGACTGCGACAGGGGGGTGGTCCGGAGCGGATCGCCAAGCAGCATGCCCAAGGCAAACTCTCCGCGCGCGAGCGGATCGCGGCGCTCATGGACCCCGGGAGCCGATTCGTCGAATTCGGACTCCTCGTCGCGCACGATCAGTACGAGGGTGAGGCTCCCGCCGCTGGGGTCATCACCGGATTAATCCAGGTGCGCGGGCGCGAGTGCGTGGTCGTCGCGAACGACGCCACCGTGAAGGCGGGCTCCTGGTGGCCCGAGACGATCCCCAAGATCCTCCGCGCACAGGAATGCGCGATGCGGTGCCGGATCCCGATCCTCTATCTCGTGGACTCCGCCGGCGTGAATCTCCCGTATCAGGGCGGGGTCTTCCCGGGGCAGTACGGCGCCGCGCGCATCTTCTATTACAACTCCCTGATGCGGCGCTATCTCCGCGTGCCGCAGCTCGCCGCCGTGATGGGACAGTGCATCGCCGGTGGCGCCTACCTCCCGGCCCTCAGCGACGTGATCCTCATGGTGAAGGGGAGCTCCTTCATGGGACTCGGCGGCCCGAACCTCGTGAAGGGGGCGACGGGGCAGAGCGTCGATGCGGAGACACTCGGTGGGGCGACGATGCACACCGAGGTGAGCGGGGTGGCGCACTACGCGTGCGAAGATGACGCCTCATGTCTGGTGAAGATGCGAGAGCTCGTGGCGCGGCTCGCCCCGCCGCCGCGCACCGCACCGCATGATGCGACCGCACAGGCCGCGGCCGATGCGGATGGGCTCTACGATCTCCTCCCGAACGATCATCGGATGTCGTACGACATCCATGCGGTGCTACGCGCGCTCGTCGATGCCGATTCCCTCGATGCGTTCCAGCCGAACCTCGCGAAGGAGCTCCTCTGCGCCGATGCGCGGATCGAGGGGATTCCCGTCGGGGTGATCGCCAACGCCCGTGGGCTCATCAAGGGGCGGGCGGGCGAGCCCCCGCGCTTCGGGGGGATCATCTATCCCGAGAGCGCGGAGAAGGTCGCCTTCTTCATTGATCGGTGCGATCGCCAGGGGATCCCGTTGCTCTTCCTGCAGGATGTCTCCGGCTTCATGGTCGGGAAGGAGGCGGAGCAGGAGGGGATCATCCGTGCCGGGGCGCGCTGGGTCGAGGCGATGGCGACGGCCTCGGTGCCCAAGCTCGTGCTCACCATCAATCACGCCTCCGGCGCCGGTTACTACGCGATGGCGGGACAGGGGTTCGACCCCGACTTCATCTTCTCCTGGCCCACGGGGCGGATGGCGGTGATGGAAGGGGAGGCGGCGGTGGCGGCGGTGCACGGCCCCGCGCTCACGAAGGCCAAGCAGTCCGGCGTCGAACCCAGTGCGGCGCTGCAGGGTGCGGTCGAGGAGATGCGTGCCGACTACGAGCACCAGCTCGATGCGCGGTACGCCGGCGCGCGTGGCTACATCGATGCGATCGTCTATCCGGAGGAGACCCGCGCCACCCTGGCGATGGCCCTCCGCGCCGCCTGGCAGCACGCCGGGTCTCACCTCGGTCCCTTCGTGCTCCCATGTCGCTCCTGATCTACGGTGCCACCGGCTACACTGGCCGACTGATCGTCGATGAGGCGCTCCGCCTCGGCCTGCGTCCGATCCTCTCCGGGCGCACCGCGGCGGCGGTGCACGCGCTCGCCGAGTCGGTGGGGTGTGAGGCGCGCCCCGTCGCCCTCGATGATGCCGCGGCGCTCGATGCGGCGCTCGACGGCGTCACGGTGGTGCTCCACTGCGCGGGCCCCTTCGTCCATACGGTGAAGGCGATGACCGCCGCCTGTCTCCGGCGCGGCGTGTCGTACCTCGACATCACGGGGGAGATCGCCGTCTTCGAACGGGTGGCCGCGCTCGACGCGCAGGCCAAGGCGAAGGGGATCACGATGATGCCAGGGGTCGGCTTCGATGTGGTCCCCACCGATTGTCTCGCGGCGTATCTCCACCAGCGCCTCCCCTCGGCGACCCACCTTGAGCTCGCCTTCTCTGGCGGCACTGGCCCCTCACACGGTACCGCGCTCACCGTCGTCGAAGGGCTTGGCCTTCCAGGTGCGATTCGCACCGGTGGGAAGATCGTCCCCGTCCCACCAGCGTGGCGCACGCGGCAGCTCCCGCTCGGCGGGAAGAACCGTCTCTGCGTCTCGATCCCGTGGGGCGACGTCTCCACGGCGTACCACAGCACCGGGATCCCCGACATCATCACCTACATGGCGACCTCGCCCTCGGCGATCCGCGCCATGCGGCTTTCGCGGTGGCTCGCCCCGCTCCTCCGCACCGAGTTCATGAAGCGGCGCGCGCGGGCACGGGTGCGCGCGATGCCGGCGGGACCGAGCCCCGAGGCGCTGCAGCGCACGCGCAGCTACGTGTACGGGGAGGTCCGTGATGCGCAGGGTCGGACGGCGCGGGCGATCCTCGAGGCGCCGACTGGGTACGTCCTCACCGCGCAGGCGGCGGTGCGTGCCGCGATGCGGATTCTCGCGGGAGGTGTCCCAGCGGGGTTCCACACGCCCTCGCGCGCCTTCGGCGCCGACTTCGTGATGACGATCCCCTCGGTGACGCGCACCGACCTGAACTGAGGCATCGCGCGTGACGCCTACCTCCACGCTCCGCTCCACGCTGCGCAACCGGTTCCCCGGGGAGCAGCTTCTCCGCTCGCGTGGGAATCTCATACGCAACATCGAGCTGATGGCGGCGAGCGATCCCGATCTTGCGGTCGCGCGGGCCCTCACCGGACGGACGATCCTCCTCGCCTCGCATCCCGATCTCGCGCGTGAGGTCCGTACGGGGCATCCGCGCAGCCTCCGGAAGGGGCTCGGTCTCCAACGGACCCGCTTCGTCCTCGGCAACGGGCTCCTCACGAGCGAGGGGGAGTTCCATCTGCGGCAACGCCGCCTCGCCCAACCCGCCTTCCATCGCGAGCGGATCGCGCGCTACGCGGAGGAGATGGTCGCGCGCACCGAGGTCGTGGCCTCGTCGTGGCGCGATGGGCAGTCGCTCGACCTCGCACGGGCGATGCATCAACTCACCCTCGATATCGTCGGGCGCACCCTCTTCGGGGTCGATCTTCAGGGCCGAGCCGCGGAACTTGGGAAGGCGCTCACCGCGGTCCTCGATTCCTTTTCGATCTGGCTGATTCTCTTCGGTGAGCGGCTCTACGATCTCCCGATCCCGCGGATGCGGCGGGCCAAGCAAGCCGTGCCGGCGCTCGATGCGGCGATCTACGCGATCATCGAGGAGCATCGTCGCGCGGGGCGCGACCAGGGGGACCTCCTCTCGATGTTGATGGCGGCGCGCGACGCCGAGGGGGATGGATCGGGGATGACCGACGCGCAGCTCCGCGACGAGGTGATGACCCTGATCCTCGCGGGGCACGAGACCACTGCGAACGCCCTCGCGTGGACCTGGTGGTTCCTCGCGCAGCATCCCGAGATCGATGCGCGGCTCGCCGCCGAGGTGCGCGATGCGTGTGGGGATCGGCCGATCACGATGGCCGATCTGCCGAATCTCCCGTACACGCGAGCGGTGTTCAGCGAGGCGATGCGCCTCCGGCCGCCGGCCTACGCCACGTCGCGTGAGGTGATTGAGCCGATCGTCCTCGGGGGGCAGGCGATCCCGATCGGGGCGCAGGTCGTCGTGAGCCCGTGGGTGACGCAGCGCGATTCCCGGTGGTGGACCGAGCCGCTGCGCTTCGATCCCGACCGGTGGCTCGCCCCGCGTGCGGAGCCGAATCATCGGCATGCGTACTTCCCGTTCGGTGGGGGGACGCGCGTCTGCATCGGCGAGCAGTTCGCGTGGACCGAGGGGATCCTCGTGATCGCCGCGCTGGTCCGCCGCTGGCGGTTCCGTCTCACCGTTCCCGCGACCGCGGTACGCCCGCAGGCCGCCGTCACGCTCCGCCCGGCCCCGGGGATCCCGGTGGTCTGCGAGCGCCGTCCCTGACTTTGGAGGCCTGATGTACACTCTGCCGAAGGATCCACGTGTGACGGTGATCGCGAGGGAGCTTGCGCGCGTGATGGCCGAGTACGACGCGATCCTCGATGCCCTGCCGGCGTCGGCCATCGATGCGGCCCCCGAGGGGCAGTGGAGCCCCGTGCAGATCATCTGGCATCTCTCCAAGGTCCAGCACTGGGTGATGCGCGGAATCGAGCAGGGCGCGGCGGCGCTCCCACGGATGGCGACGATCCCTCCGGGCCCCTCGTCTGACCGGCTCCTCGAATCAATCGACCGATACCCGATTCGGGATCGCTCGCGGAAGGTCGAGGCGCCTGAGGGGATTCGTCCCCCGCGTGGGCTCGATCTCGCGGGGGAGCGTGCGCGCTGGAAGGAGGGACGGGCCGAGCTCCTCACGCTCCTTGAGCGGCTCGGGATGCAGCTCACCATCGTGAAGGCGACGCACCCCATGTTCGGACCACTCGACGGGTGGCAATTCGCCCTCTTCGTCGCGCGCCACGAAGAGCGCCATCTGGACCAGCTCCGAGAATTGCTGGCCTCGCGCGGATAGCTTTCCGGGATGGCCGCATCCCGCCTCCCTGAGCTCCTCGCCCCCGCCGGCACTCTCGAAGCCGTCCGCGCCGCCGTCGCGAACGGGGCCGATGCGGTCTACTGCGGCGCCTCGCGCTTCAACGCGCGCGATGATGGCGCGCAGCTCACCCTCGATGAGCTCGAACAGGCCTGCCTGATCGCGCACGAGCGGGGGGCGCGGATCTACCTCACACTCAACGTGTTGATCAAGCCGGCTGAGCTGACCGAGGCGCTCCTCTACCTTGGCGAGTGCATCGACCGCGGGATCGATGCGGCGATCGTGCAGGACATCGGGTTGATCCGCGCCATCCAGCGCGCCTATCCGACCTTCGAGGTCCACGGCTCGACGCAGATGACGGTGCACGACGCCTCCGGCGCGCGCGTCATGGCCCGGCTGGGAATCGACCGCGTGGTGCTCGCGCGCGAGAACACCCTCGAGGACATCCGCTCGATCCGCGAGGCGGTGCCGGGGCTCGGGCTTGAGACCTTCATCCACGGCGCGCTCTGCATCTCGTATTCGGGGCAGTGCTACATGTCGGGGATGATCTCCGAGCGTTCGGCCAACCGCGGCTCCTGCGCGCAGTCCTGTCGCAAGGACTACGTCCTCAACGATGCGACGACCGGCGCCGAGCTCGATCGGGGCTACCTGATCTCGGCGCGCGACCTCGGCGCCTGGGAACATCTCCCGGCGATCGTCGAGGCCGGTGTGGGGTGCCTCAAGATCGAAGGACGGAAGAAAAAGCCCGAGTTCGTCGCGACGGTGACGCGCGGGTATCGGCAGTTCCTGAAGGACGTCCAGCGGGGTGTCTTCACCACGCCGACGATGGAGGAGGTCCAGCCGCTGGTCCAGATCTTCTCGCGCGGCTTCACTGGCGGGATGTACGGGGGGCGCGATGGGCGGCACTACATCACCCGTACCCAGCCCGACAACCGCGGGGTCGAACTCGGTGTGGTCGTCGGGAGTGCCGATGGCGAGGTGATCATCGAGGTCGCCGCGCCGATCGAAGCGGGGGATGGGCTCGGGTTCGAGCCGCCGGCGGGCGGGCACCTCGAGAGCATGGGGTTTGCCGCCGGGGCGGTGCGCACCCTCGCGCATCAGCCGGGGGTCTGGCGGCAGGCGGTCAACGCGCGGCAGCGGGTCCCGATCGGGTGGCGTGTGGTGCGCAGTTCGCACGCGGCGCTTTTGGAACGGGCGCGCGCGAGCTTCGTGCAGGTGGGACGCGAGCCACTCAAGCGGCGGACGCGGCTCGATGTGCGGTGCTTCGGTTCGGCCGGATCGCCACTCAAGGCGATCGTCTCGACGGCAGACAGCGAGGTGGTGGTGCGTAGCGAGGTGGCGCTCACCCCGGCGACCTCTCGCGCCCTCGATGTCGCGCAGCTTCGCGAACAGTTCGGCCGGCTCGGCGAGACGCCGTTCGCGCTCGGGGATCTCGATGCGGCGGGGCTCGGGGCAGGGCTCTTCCTCCCGGTGAGCGAGTTGAACCGATTGCGGCAAGCGGCCGTCGATGGTTTGATGGTGCAGCGGGATTGGGCGCGCGAGAGCGAGCTTGAGACGCGCCGCCTATTGGTCGCGGAGGTCGTGCGCGCCGTGCCGGTGACACCGACTCGCGTCGATGAGCCTCGAGGGGCTTCGCCGTCCCTCGTCTCGCCGAACTCCGCCTCGACCGCACGGCTCATCGCCGAGGTCTGGCGAGTTGAGGACGCCGATGCTGCCCTGGCCGCCAGCGCCGATGAGATCGTCTTCGACCCCTTCCTGCGTCATCCCTTCCCGGCGGTGAGCGCCGTCTCGGCGCTCGTCGACCGTATCGCAGCGGCCGGGAAGTCCTTCAGGCTGCGGCTGCCCACCATCGTCCGCCCCGCCGATCGCAAGAAGCTCGAGAAGTGGCTCGCGCTCGGGACCCCGGTCCTCTCGGGACATGTGGGCCTCGTGCATGAGTTCGGAAGCGCCGGGCGGGATGTGGTCGCCGACTACGCAGTGAACTGCTTCAATGCGCACACCGCCTCCGAGCTCTTCGATCTCGGGGCCGCGCGGATCACCCCGTCGATCGAACTCACCACTGAGGAGATCGGCGAGCTCGTGGCGCCGTGGCGGGGCGATCGGTTCGAAGTTGTCGTCTTCGGGCGGCCGGAAGGGATGACGCTCGAACACTGCGTGCTGAGCGCAGCCTTCGATCGCACCCCGACGTACTGCCGCGATCTCTGCACCAAGCAGCACACCGACACGCGGCTGACCGATCCGACCGGCTACGTCTTCCCGGTGGCCACCGACTACGCCTGTCGGAATCGGCTCCTGCACTCCCGCCCGATAGATGGCACCGAGTTCCTCCCGCCTCTCTGGGAACAGGGAATCCGCGGGTTCCGCCTCCTCTTCAATCTCCCCACGGACGACGTGGGAGCGATCATCGCCGGGTATCGGGCCGAGCTCGACGCCATCGCTACGGGGGCGCGCCCGCAGCGCCGCGTTCGCGTCCTGCTGGGCGAGGGGTTCACACGCGGTCACTTCGCTCGCGCCGTGTGATTCGGCTCGCGTTGGGATGATGCCACTGGCATCGACCATCGCCTCCAGCATGCGTTCATGACGCGCCCCGCGCTCACGCTGGACGATGCCCGCCGCCTGCTCGCGGAGCGCTTTGGCTATCCAGACTTTCGTCCCGGACAGACTGAGGCCGTCGCGTCGGTGCTCGAAGGGCGGGACACCCTTGTCGTCGTCCCGACCGGCGGTGGGAAGTCGCTCTGCTTCCAGGTCCCCGCGCTTGCGCTGGGTGGTCTCACCGTCGTCATCTCGCCGCTGATCTCCCTGATGAAGGATCAGGTCGATGCCCTCGTGGCTCGAGGGCTCCCGGCCACCTATCTCAATAGCACCCTCTCCGCCTCGGAGATCTCCGCGCGCATGGAGCGGGTGCAGGCGGGGGCGATCCGCCTCCTCTATCTCGCGCCGGAGCGCTTCGACCTCGGCTCCCTCGCACCGAAGCTCCGAGCGGTCGGCGTCACCCTCCTCGCCGTGGATGAGGCACACTGCATCAGCGAGTGGGGGCATGATTTCCGCCCGAGCTATCTGCGGGTCAAGCAGGTGCGCGAGCAGTTGGGGAATCCTCCGACCATGGCCCTCACCGCGACGGCGACTCCAGAAGTTCGCGACGACATCGTTCAACAGCTCGGGCTCATCGATCCGCGGGTGATCATCTCCGGCTTCGACCGGGTGAACCTCACGTATCATGTGGTGGCCACGAAGAACGACACCGCCAAAGATGCGACGTTGATCGACTTGGTCCGGCAGCAGAAAGGGGACGGGGTCACGATCGTCTATGCCTCGACGCGCCGCACCGTCGAGCGGATCGCGCAGATGCTGAAGCGCGCCAAGATCCCCACGGTCGGGTATCACGCTGGATTGGAAGACGCGACGCGCGCCGATGTCCAAGATGCTTTCATGACCGAGCGGGCGAAGGTCATCGTCGCGACGAATGCCTTCGGGATGGGGATCGATAAGCCAAACGTACGACTCGTCGTGCATTACGCGATGCCGGGGACATTGGAGGCGTACTATCAGGAGGCGGGGCGCGGCGGCCGCGATCGCGCGCCGGCGACCGCGATCCTTCTGCACGCCTATCCCGACCGCTTCACGCACGAGTTCTTCATCGACTCGGCGATCCCTTCACGCGCGGTGGTGACGGCGGTGTACAAAGCCTGTCGCAAGCTCGCCGAGGCCGATGGGCTCGTGACTGACGATGCCGCGGGGATCGCCGCGACCGCGACCAACAAGCAGACCAAGGTCAGCGATCGCCAGGTCCAGTCATCGCTTCAGGTCCTGGCGAAGGCGGGGGCACTCGCCGTCGCCGATCCCTCGCGCACGCACGCCTACGTGCGACTCCTGGCAACGCCGGATCGTATCAAGGCCGAGCTCGATCCCGTCGTCGACGGGTTGGCCCTCGCGCTGCTGCGCTCCCTCTGGAAACGGGCGAAGGCCCGGCTCCATCAGGGGATCGTCGCGAATCTCGATGCGGTCCAGCCGGGAATCGGCGGAGCGCATGGGGCCCTCGTGCAGCTCGAGGCGCTGCAATCGCGCCAGATGGTGGTCTGGCGACGCCTCGGTGAGGGGATCACCCTCGCCGATCCCAAGGCGCCGATCGATGCCTGGGGGATCGACTGGGCCGCGCTCGAGCGGCGGCACTTCGCCGAGATGAAGAAGCTCGAGCAGATGCAACGATACGCGTACACCGACCAGTGTCGGCGCGCCTTCGTCCTCCGCTACTTCGGCGACCCGGCCGCGCGCCCCCGGTGTACCGGGTGTGACAACTGTCTCGGGACGCGGATCAGTTCCCCTGCGGCTGACACGCCTTCACGACGGCGCGGTCGAACTTCTTCGGGTCGTCGAGGATAGGCCAGAGCTCGTCGAGGAAGGCCTTGGTGTCGTCGCGCCTCTTATCCTCGAGCCCGGGGACGCTCGCCGCCCAGAGGGAATCGACGGCTGCCCGCTTCTCCTTGTAGTAGGCGATCGTCGGCGCCCACTCGGTGGCCGAGCGACAGGGGCCACGATGGAGCCGCTGGCGCACCGTTTTGATCCCCAACATCGGGTTGGGGAAGGCATATCGGGCATTGACGGCGCCTGACCAATCGAAGTCGTAGGCGACGGGATAGTAGGTCCCCGCCTCATTGCGGAAGAGCTCGATGTTGTGCAGCGCCGCGACCGACCAATCGGTGTTCCCGATCCAGTACTCCCAGAGCGCGATGTGATTGAGCGCCTGCGGATCGAAGTCGGCGAAGAGCGCCCCGGTCTGGTCGAGCGAGGTGAGCTTGTGCTGGTCCGCGACCTCCTCCTCGGTCTCCAAGAGGAAGGCGGTCACGGTGATCGGTTTCACGCGATCGGTGGAATCCTTGTACGTGATGGTCGCGAGGCGAGCGCGGTGGTGGATCGGGTGCAAGATGGCGTACGTCTGATACATCAAATACTCGAGCAGGATGTACTGTTGGTACTCGGCGGTCGTTGGGCGGCACGGGGTGACCACCTTCAACCGCGGATTCCCTTGCAGAATCGTCCCCTCACGCGCCTCTTTGCCCGCTCGCAGGAACAGCGGCGGAAAGGAGCAGTTGCGTGCCTGACGGCGGAAGTGGCCTCGTGCCCGGAGTTCGACCGGCATCGCCCGGGGCTTCGCGTCGGCCCCCTCGTCAGTCCATGCCATCTCCGCCCCGAACCAGCGGAGCGCGGTCGAATCCCGCTCGCGGACGATGTCGCGCAGGTTCGTCGTCAGCGTGATCGCGACGGGCGCGGTGGAGCGAAAGAGGACCTGGGCGTGGATCCGCCCGGTGGGCAGCGATGCGCTGAGGCTGAGGCCGATCAGGAGCGCGAGAGGGTGAAAGCGACGCGGCATGCCGAGTGGGGTGAAGGGAAGAGCCAAGCATGGGGAAACGTGGCTTCCGCCGTTACCGTCGGCAACTCCACCGCGAGCAGGCCTCCGGGGTACTTTTCCCTCATGACCGCTCCTCGCCTGCGCGCACGCAGCGCGCTCCTGCCGGTCCTCGCGAGCATTGCCGTCGGCCTCGGGGCCCAGTCGCCGATGCGCGTGAGCGCCGATCGCCAGCCACCAGCGCTCGCCGTGCTCATCACCATAGATCAGATGCGCCCCGAATATCTCGAGCGCTGGCACCAGCAATTGACTGGTGGTCTTCGACGCCTGGTAGATGAGGGCGCCTTCTACCGGAACGGCTTCCAAGACCACGCGAATACGGAGACGGCGCCAGGCCATGCCTCCACGCTGTCCGGCCGGTTCCCCTATTCCACGGGGATCGCGAAGAACGCGGCGGGGGTCAACACCAGTGCCGCCCCACTCGTCGGCTCGGACGGCATCGGGGCCTCGCCATTCCGGTTTCAGGGGACGACCCTCGTCGATTGGATGACGGCCCACGATCCCCGCACGCGAGTGTTCTCCGTCTCTCGCAAGGACCGCGGGGCGATCCTCCCGGTCGGCCGCGGCAAACACCCCGTCTACTGGTACGCCCCGGCGAGCGGACGCTTCGTGACGAGTACCTATTACGGCGATTCCCTCGCGTCGTGGGTCTCGGCGTTCAACGCCGAGGAGCGGGTGGTGGGTCGCTATGCGGGAAAGAGCTGGTCGCTGCTCCTGCCGGAAGGCGCGTATCCCGAGCCGGACTCCACGCCCGGTGAGGTGCGGAGTCAGGAAGTCTTCTTCCCGCACGTGATGCCGCAGGATGCGATGCGAGCGAACAATCTCATCGTGAGCTTCCCGTTTATGGATGAGCTCACGCTCGACTTCGCCTGGCGCGGCGTCCGAGCACTCGACCTCGGCGCGGGCCCGCAGACCGATATCCTCGCGGTCTCCCTGTCCACGTTGGATGGCGTCGGTCATCGGTGGGGCCCGGACAGTCGTGAGGTCCATGATCAGGTCCTGCGACTCGATCGGGCGCTCGGCGTCTTTTTGGACAGCCTCGTCGCGCTGCGTGGCGCCGATCGCATCGTCCTCGCGTTGACCTCCGATCACGGCGTGGCGCCGATCCCTGAGACGCGCTCCAGCTTCGATGATAATCGCAAGGCGATGCGAGTCATGATGGACGACTTCGATCCGGCCATGACGGTGCTCGCTGCCCGTGTCGAGCAGGCAAAGCTTCCCGCCGAGGCGTTCAGCTTTGACGGGGATGTCCTCAGCGTCGATCGCACGAAGCTCCCGCCCGATGGGGCGCGGGCGCTCCCTGGCATCGCCGATGCCTTCGCCAAGGCGGCGCGCCGAGTGAACGGGGTCATGCGGGCGGATGTGATCGACCGGCTCGCGAAGACCGATACCGTCAGAGACGCGATCGGTCGGCGTTGGCTGCACAACTACCGACCGGGGGGCGACGTGTTGGTCACCGTCACCCTCACGCCGACGAGCTATCGAGGCAACGCGGGATCCGCGACCCATGGCACGCCCCACGATTATGATGCGCGGGTGCCGATCATCTTCTGGGGGTCGCCGTTCATGTCGGGGCGTCGCATGGAGAACATCCGCGTGGTCGACATCGGCCCCACCCTCGCCGAGGTGGTGGGGGTCCGGCCCCTCGAAAGGCTCGACGGGGTCTCCCTCAAGGCCATCATCAGGCCTGAGGCACGCCGCAGCCTCCCCCTCCCACGCTGACCGATGACTGACACCTCGCTCTATTTCGACGACCATCACCATGCCACGCGCGAGATGGTGCGCGCCTTCGCGCGTGATGAGGTTGCCCCTGTCGCGCGGCACTTCGATGAGACCCAGGAGTTTCCCTGGGCGAACGTCAAGAAGATGGCCGACCTCGGACTCCTCGGGATCCCGTGGTCCGAGGAGATCGGCGGGAGCGGACTCGACACCATCAGCTTCATGATCGCGATCGAGGAGTTGGCCGCCGTCTGCGCCTCGCACTCGATCACGATCTCGGCGCACACGACCCTCGGCACCTCGCCGATCGTGAATTTCGGGAGTGCGGAGCAGAAGGCGCGCTTCCTTCCCAGCCTCGCGAGCGGCCGTGTCCTCGGCGGCTTCGGGCTGACCGAGCCGGGCGCCGGTTCCGATGCCGGCGGCACCAAGACCACGGCGGTGAGGACGGGCGATCGCTATCTCCTGAACGGGAGCAAGCGATTCATCACGCACGCCGGCGTCGGCGAGGTCTTCGTCGTCACCGCGGTCACCGACCCCAGCAAGGGGACCAAGGGGATCTCGAGCTTCATCCTGACCAAGGAGAGTTGCGACCTCGAGACGATCCGTGAACTCGGAATCGGGCACGACCCGGCGTTCACCCCGATGAAGGGGTTCCGGGCAGGGAAGAAGGAGGACAAGCTCGGGTGGCGTGCCTCCGATACCCGCGAGCTGATCTTCGAGGATGTCGAGGTGCCGGTCGAGAACCGCCTCGGCGAGGAAGGGCGGGGGTTCATCAACTTCATGAAGACCCTCGATGCGGGGCGCATCGGGATCGCGGCGCTTTCCTTGGGGCTCGCGCGAGGGGCCTTCGAGCAGGCGCTCGCGTACACCTCGGAGCGGAAACAGTTCGGCCGTCCGATCGCCGAGTTCCAGGGCGTTCACTTCCAGCTCTCGGATCTCGCCACCCAGCTCCAGGCGGCGCATCACCTCACCTACCATGCGGCCTGGCTCGCCCAGCACGGCCATCCGTATGGGAAGGAGGCCTCGATGGCGAAGCTCTTCGCCTCCGAGCTCGCCACCAAGGCGACGATCACCGCCGTCCAGCTCCACGGCGGTTATGGCTACACCAAAGACTATCCCGTGGAGCGGATGATGCGGGATGCGAAGATCGGGGAGATCGGGGAGGGGACGAGCGAGATCCAGCGGATGGTCATCGCCCGGCATCTCCTGAAAGGGTTGTCAATCTGACAGGCGGGCACTACCCATACAGGCACGTCTATGGCGCCCCTCGGCGAATGTCGAGGGGCTTGGTCTGCTGGGGCCTTGGGCCTCGGCTTCTTCCGGACCCGACACACCTGATGATGGATCGCATGCAGCGCCGACAGCTCTCGATCGCCGCGGACGCCCTCCGGGGCGAGACCGCGGGGTGCGATCGAGCGGCCGCTCCATGGTCGATCCGGTGGCGGGCCGGGGGCTCATCAGCTCCAGGTACCCATGAAGCGCGAGATCCTGATCAGCGCGACACAACGCGAGATCCGTGTCGCCATCATCGAGGACGAACAGCTCGTTGAACTGCAGGTCGACCGTCCCGAGAACAAGCGGATGGTCGGAGACATCTATCTCGGGAAGGTCGAGGCGGTGTTGCCGGGGATCCAGGCCGCCTTCGTGAACATCGGCACCGAGAAGGCCGCCTTCCTTCATAACTCCGACCTCGTCTACGACGAGGGCGGGGACGACGACGATGATGATGAGGGGGGCGACGAGGAGTCGGGGGGCGAGGACGCCGCCGACGCCGCGGAGGCTGAGGCCTCCGGCGAGTCCCTCAGCGAGCCCAAGAAGAAGGGGGGGCGTGGGCGCGGCGGTCGCCGCCGGCGGAAGGATCCGCCGAAGATCGAGGACGTCCTGAAGCGTGGGCAGCCCCTCATCGTCCAGGTCTCCAAGGAGCCGATCTCCACCAAGGGCCCACGGGTCACGGCGCAGGTCTCCCTCGCCGGCCGCTTCCTCGTCTACATGCCCTTCGCCTCGCGCGTTGGCGTGAGCCGGAAGATCGGGGTGCGGGCCGAGCGCCAGCGCCTGCGCGAGCAGGTCCAGTCGGTCCTCCCGAAGGACAAGGGCGGGGTGATCGTCCGCACCGTGGGTGAGGATGTCACGCAGGAGACCTTCACCCGCGAGCTCCAGACCCTGATCGGGCAGTGGGACAAGATTAACAAGAAGCAGAAGTTCGTCGGGAGCCCCCCGAAGCTCCTGCACCGGGAGACCTCGCTCACGCGGGGGATCATCCGCGACCTCTTCTCGACCAAGGTCGACCGCCTTACCGTCGACTCCAAGCAGATCTACAACGAGATCGTCGAGTATCTGAAGGGGATCGCCCCGGAGCTGATCGATCGCGTGCAGCTCTATGAGGACAAGGTCCCGCTCTTCGACAAGGAAGGGGTGGAGACCGAGATCCGTGATCTCTTCAAGCGGCGTTGCGACCTCCCGAGCGGGGGCTATCTGATCATCGAGCCGACCGAGGCACTGGTCTCGATCGACGTGAACTCGGGGCGCTTTACCGGGAAGAAGGATCCGGAGAAGACGGTCACCAAGACGAACATGGAGGCGGCCAAGGAGATCGCGCGGCAGCTTCGGCTCCGCGATGTGGGGGGGATCGTGGTCTGCGACTTCATCGACATGGAGACCAAGGCCAACCGGGACCGCGTCCTCCAGGAGCTCCGGACCCATCTGGGTCGGGACCGGGCGCGGACCAAGGCGTACGCGGTGAGTGACCTGGGGCTGATCGAGATGACCCGCCAGCGGGTCCGACAGAGCCACTTCCATGCGATGACCGAGTCCTGCCCGACCTGTCAGGGGACGGGGCGCGTCTTCACGGCCGAGACGATCGTCCGGCGGATGGAGCGGGCGGTCCGGCGGCTGGCGAGCGAGGGGCGGCGGGACCCGATCGTCATCAAGTTCCCCCCCGATGTGGCCTTCTACGTGCTGGAGCAGGAGAAGGAGCTCGTGAAGCGCCTCGAGAAGGGGGTGGGTTTCTCGGTGGAGATGCGGGATGACCCCCTCCTCAAGCCGGACGAGTTCAAGCTGGTCGTGAAGGGGGCGGGGCGGGATATCACGAGCCAGTACGCGGTGGCTTAAATTCTGAAGGCTGGAGGCTGGAGGCTCAACGCTGAAAGCTGGAAGCGGGCGGTCGTTCACTTTCAGCCTCCAGCCTTCAGCCTCTAGCTACCTGCGATTCAAGGACTTGACCCCGTCCCGCCTCCCCCCTTATTCTTCATGGCTCGGACCAAACCAGACCCTAGGTATCCCCATGTCGTACGCCATCTTCCGCTCCGGCGGGAAGCAGTTCCGCGCTGAGAAGGGCTCCACGCTCCGACTCCCCACCCTCCCGGGTGAGGCGGGCGCCTCCGTCGAGTTCAACGAGGTCCTCCTCGGCTCCGACGGCGCCAACGTCAAGGTCGGCGTCCCCACGCTCAAGGGCGCGTCGGTCTCCGCCGAGATCGTCAAGCACGGCCTCGGGGAGAAGATCGTCGTCTTCAAGTTCAAGCGTCGCAAGAACTACGCGAAGAAGCAGGGCCATCGGCAGGGGTTCACCGAGGTCCGGATCCGCGACATCACCCTCGGCTGACCGAGAGCGAGACTCCCAATGGCACACAAGAAAGGCGTAGGTTCCTCCCGCAACGGCCGTGACTCGAACCCGCAGTACCGCGGGATCAAGAAGTTCGGCGGTGAGAAGGTGATCGCCGGCAACATCATCGTCCGTCAGTGCGGCACCAAGTGGCATCCCGGCAACAACGTCGGGCTCGGCACCGACTACACGATCTACTCGCTGATCGAGGGCGTCGTGAAGTTCGAGCACAAGTCGAAGAGCCGCTACAAGGTCTCTGTGTACCCAGTGTCTGCCGCGTCGTAAGGCGCGCACCTGGTCGCAACGAAGAGCGCCCCGACTCATCCGAGTCGGGGCGCTCTTGCTTTCAGTCTTCAGCCTTGAGCCTTGAGCCTTCCGCGAGGCTGAGGGATCGATGCGTCATCTCGAAAGGGATTTAGGTGAGAGGGATCAGGGATCAAGGAACAGAGAGCGCGCGAGGGCGACGTCGTCCGTACAGAGGCCGTCGACCCCCCAGGCAGTCAGGCGCTGCATCGCGGCGGCGCTGGTGACCGTCCAGGCGATCACGCGGCGCCGTTCGGCGTGCACGGCGCGGACGAAGGCCTCGTCGATGCAGTCGACCTGTCGCCAGCAATCACGGGCATCCACCGAGCGCGCGGCGACGGTCGGATCGATCGGGTAGCTGACCTCGAGGACCCCCCGCGGGATCGCTGGGTCCCGTTGGGCCGCCTGTTGCACCTGCCGATGATCGAAGGCGTGGACGGCGGCGGGGCCGAGATCGAGGTCCCTTGCGGTATCGAAGGGGAGTCGCGCCCGTCGGGGCTGCCTGGCGATGACCGCGAGGGTCCCTTCCGCGGTCCCAGCGCCCTTGAGCTCGCAATAGACGCGGAGCCGATCCCCGACCGACTCGAATACCGACTCGAGCGTGGGGATAGGCTCCCCGCGCACCGACCGCGTGGCGACCTCAACCGCCGTCAGGGACGAGATGGGAGACCCGTCGGCCAGGGTCGGATCGTGGTGGACCACGATGACCCCATCTGCGGTGCGGTGGACATCCAGCTCGCAGGCGTCGGCCCCCAGCTCCACTGCCCGGCGGAAGGCCAGCAGGGTATTCTCTGCGGCATCCCGGGAGGCCCCGCGGTGGGCGATGATCTCAGGGCGGGTCACCCGGGAATCTTAACGCCGGCTGTCCGCCGGCGTCTCATCTGGCGAGACCATGGGCGATTCGAGCGGCACCACCTCGGAGACGACGGATGCGGCGCTGATCAGCCGGTGGGTGTCGGGGGATCAACGGGCGGCGACGGCGTTGGTCGAGCGACATGCCCAGTCCGTCGCGCAGTTCGTCGTGAGTCTGGGGGAGCGGGAGCGGACGGAGGAGCTGGTGCAGGACACCTTCGTCCGGGCGTTTCAGGCCATCGAGACCTTCCGGTCGGATAGTCTCTTCCGTACCTGGCTCTTCACGATCGCGAAGCGGTTGGTGCTGGACCATCGACGAAGTGAGCGACGGCGTCGCGATGACGTCGAGGTGCAGGAGGATCATCTGGTGGTGTCCTTCGATGCGCTGGATGGGATGGTGGGCGATGAGCGAATGCAGCAGGTGTGGAGGGCGATGCAGGGGCTCTCACCGATGCAGCGGGAGGTGTTCACCCTCCGAGTGACCGAAGGATTACCGTACAACGAGATCGCGCAGATGGTGGGGAGTTCGGCCGGTGCCTGCCGGGTGCATTACCACAACGCGCTGAAGACGATCAAGGAGCGAGTGACCGATGCATGAATGCGAGGACGTGAGGATGCAGGAGGCGCTCCCGGCCTTCCGGGCCGGGAGACTCGACGCGGCGGAGGCCGAGGCGGTGCGCACGCATCTCGCCTCGTGCGAGGTGTGCACGCGAGAGCTCGAGCTGCTCACGACCGCGCAAGCGGTGCTCGATCAGGCGACCCCTGTGGTGGATGCGGCGCGTATCGCCGCAGCCGTGATCGGGGCGAGCGCGAAAGCCGAGCGCGCCCCGGTGGCCGCACCTCGCGTCATCACGCTGCGGACCCGGCGGTGGTGGGCCTCGCGGCAGCTGCTCGCGGCGGCGGCCTCGATCCTCGTGGTCGTCTCCCTGTCGATTCCCGCGCTCCGCGGCACGGGCCATGCGCCGGCGGTCGATGGTCGACTCGATAGTATGGTCGCGGCGGAGATGACCGGCGGTCAGGGTGGGCACGCCGTTGCTCCTTCGATCGATCTCGCCGGCGGGCTCGCCGATCTCTCCTCGGCGCAGCTGGAGACCTTCTTGAAGGAACTCGATCAGGTGGAGGCCACGGTTCGCGCCGAGCCGGCCACTATCGCTCTTCCGCTCATCGATTCCCCGGAGCTGCTCTGATGCGTACCACCATGAATCGACGGTTGTGGTGCATCCTCACCCTCGCGGTGAGCCTGACCGCGCCGGCCGTGGTCCGGTCCCAGGGGCGCACCCTCGTCATCGACCAGCGGGAGGGGCGACCGCGCGAGGGGCAGCGCCCCGTCACGACCGCGCAGCGCGATTCGCTCGAGGCACGGGCTCGGGCCCTGATGGCCCAGGTGCTCCAGCGGCAGTTGGAGCTCACCGACGATCAGTCGCGTCGGATCACTGCGCTCTCGCAGCGCCTCGAGCCGCGTCGGCGCGCCCTCGTCGCCGAGGAACGCGCGGTCCGTACCGCATTGCGAGCGCAGATCGCCGCCGGGGATTCGGCGCGTGATGCCGAGCTCACCTCACTCCTGAATCGGATGATTGAGGTGCAGCGGGCACGCGTCCTCCTCCTCGAGACCGAACAGCAGGAGCTCACCGCGTTCCTGACGCCGCTCCAGCGGGCCAAGTTCCTCGGGATCGAGGAGCAGATGCGGTTGCGCGCGGAGCAGGTGCAGGGCCGACCGATGCCCGGGCAGGGGCCCCCGCCCAGGATGATGTCAGGGCAGGGCCCGCCGCTCTGGCGACCGCGACTCGAACTCCGCCGGCCCCCCGATCCGGAGTGACCTCGAAGGTGGGGTGGCGCTATCGTTCGCGCGATGACGCGCCCGACCTTCGATCCCGCAGCCCCTGAGGTCGCCGCGGACCTCTACGGCACCTACGCACGCCTCCGGGAGGCGACGCCGATCGCGCACCTCGCCGGTGAGGCCTGTTGGATGCTCACCCGCCACGCCGATGTCCATGCCGCGTGGCGCGATCGTCGACTCGGCTCCGATTTCTCCCACCGGTACGCGGCGGACGAGTTCACGCGCCCGGAGGCGCTCGAGCCCTGGCGCGACCCGCGCTATCCGCACTTCGCGGCCTACGCGCGATGGGATCTGCTCGCGGTGGAGCCCCCAGACCACACCAAGCTCCGTCGCCTCGTCTCGCTCGCCTTCACCCCGCGGACCGTCGAGGCCCTGCGTGCACCGGCCCGCGCGCTCGTCGATGCGGCGTTGGCGCGGGCCGCCTCGCGTGGGCAGCTCGATGTCGTGCAGGACCTCGCCGAACCGCTGTCGTTGGGCATTATCTGTACGCTGATCGGCGTGCCGACGGAGCAGCACGCCGAGGTGCTCCGCCTCTCGCACGCCGTGGTGCAGATGTACGAACCGGCGGCGTCGGAGGCGCAACGCGCCGAGGCGGATGACGCGGTGCGGGAGTTCACCGAGCTTGTCGCGGGGCTGATCGCGGCGCGACGGGCCGCACCGCAGGAGGATCTCCTGACCGGACTCCTCGACGCGATGGTCGACGCCGAGCGACTGACGGATGCGCAGATCACGAGCACGGTGATGGTGTTGCTGATGGCGGGGCATGAGGCCTCGGTCAACGCCGCCTCGAACGGCATCGCCGCCTTCGCCGCCCATCCGGCGGAATGGCAGGCACTGCGGTCGGGGAAGGTCCCGGTCGATGCGGCGATCGAGGAGATCCTGCGGTGGGACCCGCCGCTGCAGCTCTTTCGGCGGTGGGTGCTCGAGGCGGGGGTGACGTACGGTGGTGTGGAGATCCCGCGGGGCGAGCGGATCGGTCTCTGCATCGGCTCGGCGAATCGTGACCCGCGACGCTACGACGCCCCCGATGCCTTTCGCATCGCCCGTGGGGAGCCCTCGCATCTCTCATTCGGTGGGGGAATCCACTTCTGCCTCGGCGCCCCCCTCGCGCGGCTCGAACTCGCGGTGCTCGTCGCGGCGTTGGCGGAGCGTCTCCCGATGCTCACCACGCTCCCGAGTGCGATCCGCCGGGCGGGATTCCAGTTTCGCGGCTATACCTCGCTCCCCATCGCGTTGCCCTAGCGGCATATTCTCCGCATCGCGCGCTGGACCTCACTATCTTTCGGAGTGGCCCGGATGGCGGAACCGGCAGACGCAGGGGACTCAAAATCCCCCGAGGGCAACCTCATGTGGGTTCGATTCCCACTCCGGGCACTACGATGTGCGGCGCTCGTCCTGATCGCCGCCTGCGCCGCGCCGACGGCCCCCTCGACGCCTCCGTCGCCCGAGGACGACCTGCCCCCCTTCGTCGTCCCCGCGATCCAGCGGGAGTTCCGGGGGATGTGGATCGCCACGGTCGCCAACATCGACTGGCCCTCGCAGGCCGCGCTGCCCGTACAGACCCAGCAGCAGGAGCTCATCACCCTCCTCGGCGTCGCGGAGCAGACACGGCTCAACGCGGTGATCCTTCAGGTGCGCGCCGCCGGGGATGCGCTCTATCCCTCGCAGCTCGAGCCCTGGATGCGGTCCCTCTCGGGCCAGCAGGGGACCGACCCGGGGTACGATCCGCTCGCCTTCGCCGTACAGGAGGCGCATGCGCGCGGGCTCGAGCTCCACGCCTGGTTCAATCCCTTCCGTGCCGGGAACCTCAGTGACACGATCCGCCTCGCGGAGAGCCATTTCGCGAAGCGGCGCCCTGATCTCGTCCGCCGCTACTGCACCCAGCTCTGGTTTGATCCCGGCGAGCCCGATGTGCAGGCGCACGCGATCGCCGTGATCAGCGATGTGATCCGCCGGTACGATGTCGATGCGGTGCACCTCGACGATTTCTTCTATCCCTATCCCAATCCGAACTGTCCGAATCTCGACTTCCCCGACAGCGCGGGATATGCGCGCTTCGTCGCTGAGGGCGGGACGCTGACCAAGGGGGATTGGCGCCGGTCGAACGTGAATCGCTTCGTCGAGCGGCTCTATCAGGAGGTGCGGGCGCTCTCGCCGCATGTGAAGGTCGGGATCAGTCCCTTCGGTATCTGGCGTCCTGGGAATCCGGCGGGTGTCACGGGGCTCGATGCGTACGCGTCGATCTACGCCGATTCGCGGCGCTGGTTCGCCGAGGGATGGGTCGATTACTTCGCGCCCCAGCTCTACTGGTCGATCGCCTCCACGGGGCAGAGTTTCCCGGCACTGCTCGATTGGTGGCGGGAGCAGAACGACAAGCGACGGCATCTCTGGCCCGGCCTCGCGTCGTATCGCGTCGCCGATGGCACGAGCTCGGCGTTCAGCAGCATGGAGATCCCCAATCAGATCACCCTGGTGCGGCAGCAACAGGCGACGCGCATCGGCGGGGCCTCGGGGACCATCCTGTACAATGGAAGCAGTGTCCGTACGGATCGCGGAGGGTTCCGGAGCACCCTCATCGAGACGCACTATGCCAACGCCGCGATCCCCCCGGCCACGATCTGGCTCGATGCGACGGCGCCAGCCGCCCCTGAGCTCGCGGTCACGCGCACATCGGAGCAGGTGCAGGTGCGTCTCACCGGGGCAGCGGACGCCTATTGGTGGTTCATCCGGTGGCGTGATGCCGGGCGATGGCAGGCACGTCTGGTCCGCACTTCACAAGGGACCGTGACCTTCACCGGCTCGCGGATCGATGGGGTGGCGGTCGCCGCGGTCGATCGCCTGGGGAATGCCTCCCCTGATGCCGTCTGGCGGCGGTGAGTGCGTCGATGAGGCGTCGCCTCCGGTCCGTCGCCGCGCTCGGGCTCCTGATGGCGGCGTGTGACACGGCAGGCCTCCGTCCGATGCAGGCCGCGCTGACGGTGCGGTACGACTCGCTGCGCACTTCGCTCTCGCCGGCTGCGCGTGATTCGCTGCAGGCCGGGCAGGACCTCTGGGTCGCCTTCTGGCCGCGCGCCTGCGATCAGGACGGCGGGGATTCACTGACCTTCGCCTGTGCCCGCCGCAGGTTCGCCGAGCGGCTGGCGCTGCTCGAATCCTCCGACGAGATCGCGCTGGGTGTCCGCACCTATCCGCAGAGCATCTATCGCATCGTGAAGTCGGCCGCCGGCGTCGAGGCGCATCCGCAGGCGATCATCGAGTGGCAACGGGTGGGGCTCGACGCGATGGTGACGAACGAGCGTGAGCGCGTACTCGCCGAGGCGCTCACGCGGTGGCTCGAGGCGGAACAGGGGACGCTGACCATCGATTCCGTCGCCGACCTCCGCGTCGAACGCTCGCTCCGACGCACGAGTGCGCCGGGGCTCCTCGTCCTCGAGACGAGGCGCGACCGGCTGGAGCACCGCACCGACACACGCGTGGCGGACACCACCCGCGTCCATTTCTCGATCGATCTCGCGCGCCCGCTGGCTCCGGACGAGTCGCCTGCTATCGATCCCCGGGGCGCTGCGGATCGAAGATGAGGTCGGCTGCGAGCCAGACCGTGCGCGTGAAGGGATAGAGCACGAGGGGCGCGATCAGCATCGCGACCACGGCGACCCGCTCGACGAGATCCCAGGGGACGTCAGGCCACGCGGCGAGGAGCCAGGCGCCGAGCCCGACGGCGAAGAACAGCTCGGCGATGATCAGGTTCACGAGATACGCGCCCACGAAGTGACCGGGGGTGCCATGGTCCAACTTCAGTGCACAGCCTGGGCAGCGGGCGCGCAGCGTCAACCAATTCCGGAGTATGCCGGGCGTGCCACAGGCTGGACACCGGAGCAGGAGCGCCCGGCCGATCAGCTGCGCCGGCCTCGCCGCCGGGGGGAGCGCGATGGGCGGCGCGAAGGGCGGCGCGAAGGGCGGTGCGGGTTCGCGTGGGGGCGCGGTCATCCGGTCAAGCTACTAATTTTCGACTCTTCCCCCAACCGACACGCGACATGACGACCTACAAGTTCGCGCGCGTCCCCGCGAAGGGTGAGCGCATCGAGGCCTCCGGCGGCGAGTTCCGCGTCCCCGACCAGCCGATCATCCCGTTCATCGAAGGCGACGGCACCGGTCCCGACATCTGGCGCGCCAGCGTCCGCGTCTTCGATGCGGCGGTGGAGCGCGCCTATGCTGGGAAGCGCCGGATCCACTGGATGGAGATCCTCTCGGGTGAGAAGGCGCACACCACCACCGGGGAGTGGATGCCCGCCGAGACGCTCGAGGCGGTGCGCGAGTTCAAGATCGCCATCAAGGGCCCGCTCACGACGCCGGTCGGCGGTGGGATCCGTTCGTTGAACGTGGCGCTGCGGCA
>VHBP01000025.1 GCA_016871915.1 Gemmatimonadota bacterium | reverse complement strand
CGACCTGTTGCGCGAGATCAACCGCGCCGGCACCGCCATCCTGATGGCGACGCACGATCTCGCCCTCGTCCGCGCGACCTCGTTCCGCACCCTCGAACTACATCATGGGCGCCTCGTCTTCGACTCCGGCACGATGCCGTCGGACTCGAGCGCGACCGACCTCGGTGGATCCCCGTCATGAGACTCGCCCTGCGCGAAGCACTCCTCTCCTTCCGTCGTGCCCCGATGCTGAGCGTACTGAGCATCACGACCATCGCGTTCTCCCTCTTCGCCTTCGACCTCTTCGGACTCGTGGCCCTCAACCTCCGTTCCGCGCTTCGGCAGGTGGAGTCCCGGGTGGAGATCCGAGCCTTCGTGGCCGAGGGGACGCGAGCGGACGCGGCGAGCGCCGCGGTGGGTGACGTCCAGGCCTTCCCCGAGGTGGAGCGTGTCACCCTGGTGAGCGAGACGGAGGCGCTGGATCGGGCTCGCCGCGAACTGGGGGAGTTCGAGGACGTCTTTGAGTCGGGGATCCTTCCGGCCTCGATCGAGGTACGGCTCCGCGAAGGGTTTCGAGCGCCAGACCAGGTCAGGGCGGTCGCGGAGCGCCTCGCGCAATACGACTTCATCGATGATATCCGCTATGGCGAGGAATGGGTCGAGAAGCTCTATCGGCTGCGGACCATCGCCACCTTCGTCGGGATCGCCCTGGGGACGACCTTCGCGCTCGTCTCGATCATCATCATCGGATCGACGATTCGCATGGCGGTCCTTGCCCGCGCACGAGAGATCCAGGTGATGCGCCTCGTGGGTGCGACGCGCGGGTTCATCCGCGCCCCGTTCCTGATCGAAGGACTCCTCAAAGGTCTCCTCGGAGGGGTCATCGCCCTCGGCCTCTCGTTCGTCACCTATGCGGCACTCGAGCGCCTGGTGATCCAGGCCGAATTCTTCGGGTTCGGTCACAGCATCCTCGGGCTCCTCGCGGGGGCACTGATCGGGTTCCTCGGGAGCGCCTATTCCGTCGATCGGCACCTGCGCCGCGTGGCGTAAGGGCATGACGGCGCGCGTGCTGATGGCGCGTCTCACCTGGGGGCTCGCCTGCCTCATCGGGCTCACAGGCGTGCTCACGGCGCAGGCGCGATCGACGCCGCGCACGACGACGACTCCCCCATCCGCTCAGCAGACCGCGGCGCGCCTCCGACAGGAGCAGCTCGCCCTCGAGCGCCTCCGGCAGGAACGCAGCGACCTCGAGCAACGGATGCGTCGGTTACAGACGAGCGCACGGGATGTCTCTGCCGAACGGGCGAACCTCGAGCGACAAGCGCGGGCGACCTCGCAGGTGGTCCGGTCGCTCAACCAGCAGCTGGGCTCGCTCTACGATGAGGTCGAGAACGTGAACATGGGGCTGGCGCGCACGCAGGACGAACTGCGGATCAAGCGCGCCGTCCTGCGGCACCGTGTCCACGAGATCTACAAACGCGGTCCGCTCTACGCCGTCGAGGCCTTGCTGTCGGCCCAATCGATCGGGGCCCTCGTCGCGCGCTACAAGTACCTCTACCTCGTCGCCCAACGGGATCGCGCGCTGGTGCAACGCGTCGAGGCGCTCACCGGACAGATCGACTCGCAACGATCCCTGCTGGTCCGCTTGCAGAACGACGTGGAACTCAATCGACGACAGAAGGTCGAGGAGGAGCAGCGCCTCCGGCGCCTCGAGCTCCAGCGCGGACGCACCCTGGCGCAGCTCCAGGAGCAAGCCAAGCAGGCGGAGAATCGCCTGCGACAGGTCCAGCGAGATGAGCAGCGCCTCTCCGGGGTGATCGCCGCCCTCGAGGCCACCCGTCGGCGCGCCGAGGCACGTCCCAATGCCGCCCCGCTCCCACCCTCCGTCACCACCAGCGACCTTGGTCGCCTCGATTGGCCAGTCGATGGGCAGATCGTCTACCGCTTCGGGCGCCTGGTGAATCCCAACAACACCTCGATCCGATGGAACGGGATCGGGATCGGGGCCGCCGAGGGGACGCCGGTGAAGGCGGTCGCCGCGGGCGAGGTGGTCTTCGCCGAGCCGTCGGGGACCTACGGTCTCACCGTGCTCGTCCAACACGGCGGCGGCGCCTACTCGCTCTATGCGTCACTCGCCAGCGCCCGCGTTCGGCGCGGGCAGCGCATCACCAAGGGCGAGGTGATCGGTACCGTCGGGCAGGCCGACCCCGATCTCCCGCCGCGACTGCACTTCGAGATGCGCCCGCGCGACGGGATCGCGGTCGACCCCCTCGAATGGCTCCGAGGGCAGCGATGAGCACGAGAAGCACGAGTGGACCGGCAGCGAAGCGAGCGATGCGCGGGACCGTCGAGCTGGGCCCCCTCGGGGCGCATATCTCGAGCGCCGGTGGCGTCGACCAGGCCCCCGCGCGCGCCGACGCGATCGGTGCCTCGGCGATACAGCTCTTCACCAAGACGCCGAACCAATGGAAGGAGCCGACGATCGATGCGGCGATGGCGGCCGCCTTCCAGGCACAGCTGGAGGGAAGCGGGGTGCGCTTCACCACCGCGCACGATTCCTATCTAATCAATCTCGCCTCGCCCGACGACACGCTCCGCGCCCGTTCGCTCGACAGCTTCCGCCGAGAGCTCCAGCGCTGTCATGCGCTCGGGCTGCATGCCTTGGTCTCGCATCCTGGCAATTATATGGATGATCGCGCGAGTGGCCTGGCGCGCAACGCCGATGCGATCACGGAAGCATTAGAAGCCGAGGTTGGGCCCACTCGGCTCTGCATGGAACTCACGGCGGGTCAGGGCACGGTGCTCGGCTCGACCTTCGAGGAGATGGCTGCCCTCCTCGCGCGCATCCCGGCGGCGCTGCAGCCACGACTGGGCGTCTGCCTCGACACCGCGCATATCTTCGCGGCCGGGTACGACCTCGTCAGCGATTACGATGGCGTCTGGCAGCGCTTCGCCGATCTGATCGGCTACGACCGACTCGGCGTGATCCACCTGAACGACTCCGCGATCCCACTCGGTGGCAAGAAGGATCGGCACGCCCTGATCGGCGAAGGGCACATCGGTGACGAGCCATTTCGGCGAATCATGAACGACCCGAAACTGCGCGGGGTCCCGAAGATCCTCGAGACCCCGAAAGGTGATGACATGGTCACCAACGACCGGCGGACGCTGGAGAAGCTCCGCCGGTACGCCGGGCTCTAGACCTCAGGCCGCACCCGCGATCGTCACTGGGACCGGGAACGGGCCGAAGTCATGATGGCTGTGCGGAACGTGGAAGAGACCGAAGCGCACGATCACCGTGCCAGCGGTCGCTCCCTGCAGCGTCCCCGTGAAGGCCCCGGTGCGCACGAAGGTGATCCCCGCGTTCGGCGAGACCGACGCCTGAAACTCCGTGGCCTTCAGGTCGTCCACGACCACCCCGTCGTCGTCGAGGAAGGTGACGGTGAAGGCGGTCGCGACCCCTCTCGGGATGGTCAACGTACCGGTGACGGTCCCGGTCTCCCCCACGGTCACCGAGGTGCCGTTCGCGAGGGTGATCCGCATGGCATGGACCTCCTCGGCATGCCCGTGATCATCAGGACCGGTGCTGTCCTTGCAGGCCCCGAGGCCGAGCGTGAGGGCGGCGAGGACCATGAGGGGACGAAGACGACGAGCGAAGATGTGGTGCGACATGGATGAGCCTCTGAGCTGATGTATGGTAAACTCGTGCTTGCTGATATTGATAGACAGAGCTAGCCGAACGTTCGGTGCAGCGTCCTCTTACGTCTCCTTGTAATCCCGAAATCCCGCTAAAACGTCCGCAAAGGACTTCGGCGCGAACCATGTCGACTTGGCCGGCATCACCAGCCCCGCATCGGCCACGCGCATCACCTCGGGCATGCTCACCGCTGGCATGGCCAGCGCCACGTCGGCCTCGCCAGCGTCGACCGCCGCCGCCAGCGCGGCCACGCCTGCCTGCCCCGCCACAGGCTGAACCCGGTCACCAGCGACACCCCCACGCAGCCCCAACACCGGGCCCAGCAGGCAACGCTGTACCCAGTCGTGGTCCAACGCCCGGAGTGGATGCGCCTGCTCCTCAGCCGACACCGGGCGTTGCAACGTCCACCAACGCCCCTCGGCGTACAGTCCCACCGCCCCGCGGCACGGCCCCCCCGCGTCCATCCCCTCCTGTAACCGACCCACCGACGCCGCCTGCTGCAACAGGGCGCGCACCTGCCCCGGCCCAACACCACACAGCAGGCGATGGTAGGGCAGGATGCGCAGCGACGACACCGGCATCAGCACGGCCAGCAGCTGCTCCTGCGGCGCCTCACCCGCTGCGGGGGGATGCGCGCGTCGCCACAGGGCCGCCACCCGGGCCGCCGAGGCAAAGCGGTGATGGCCGTCGGCGATCCAGGCCGCCGCGTGCGCGGTGAAGGCGGCCGTGTACGCATGAGGGTCGCGTGCCCGCCACACGGTGTGCTCAACCCCCTGCTCCGTCACGCAGGACGCCAGCACCGGCCCTTGCATGTCGTCGGCCATCAGCTGCGCCACAGCGGCATCGTCCCGCACTCCCACGAGCACGGGGCTGCGCTGTAGCGGATCCGCGAGCCAGCGACGCACCCGGCGACGCACGTCGCTGCGCTCCACCTGCTCATGCCGCCTGATCCGCCCCGAGCGGTAATCCGCCAGCGACACCAGGCCCGCCACACCGATCTGTACCAGATCGCCCTGCGCCAGCCGGTATACATAGCAGCCGCCGGCCTCGTCGGGCGCACCGAGCACCTGCACCGTGCGCGCAGGCGCGCTCCGGAACCGCAACCCGGGCAAGCCCACGCCCCGCGGCAGCGGACCGTCACCGACCGAAGGAAGCAGGACGCCCGCCGTCACCCCTGCCCGCTCCGCTGCGGCCCGAACGCCCGCTCCGCCGCCGCCAGATCCGTGGCATCGTCCATTTCGACCCAGCGTCCGCGATCGAAGCTCACCGCCCGCAGCGCCAGCGCGCTGTCCGCCACCGCATCAGCGAACGCCGCCTCGTAGTACGACTGCACGTCGCCCGCCTGCACCCGGGCCTCCAGCCGCGGCCGCACCGCCCGCGCGAAGTCGTCGGCGCGGAAGCTGTAGAGGTTCACGGTCTTTTGCGTGTGGCGCAAGTCGGCAGGGCGGTCCGGTGAGGTCTTAAGCAGCACCCGGCGCACCAGGCCGTCGGGGCCCACGTCGAGCACCGTGCCGTCCATCCCCTCGCGCCAACGGGCCACCGCTGCCGCATTGGGCGGCAGCAACCCGGGCAGCAGGCCCGGCGCCAGCAGCACGTCGCTCTCCAGCAACAGGAAGTCCTCGTCCAGCCGCGGGGCCGCCAGCGCCAGCGACACGATGTTGTTGGTCCGCGCCCAGTCCGGGTTGGGCAGGTATTCCACGGTCAGCGGCCCCCACTGCGAGCCCAGCCGCGCCCGCAGCAGCTCCTCGCGGTAGCCCACCACCAGCAGTAGGCGCTGCACACCCAACGCCACCAGCTCGCCGAGCATCCGCTCGAGCATGGAGCGGCCCGCGACCTCGACCAGGCACTTGGGCCGGTCATCGGTGTGCGCCCCCAAGCGCGAGCCGCGCCCAGCGGCCAGCAGCACGGCGCTGCGCACCGACGCCTCAGCATGGGTCCCGCTCATGCGCCCAACCCCCGCAGGAAGCCCGCCGCCCGGTCCGCCGCGCCACCGTCGGGCGCGTAGAAGCAGGCCCGCAGCAGGCGGTCGAAGTCGTCGCGTCGCTGCTGCTGCGTGGTCAACGCGTCGTCGATCATGGTCACCAGGTCCTGCGTGCCGTCGTACAACGGCACGTGCTGCAAGGCGTCCATCGATGCCGGCATGCGGTGCCGTGCTTCGAAGTCCGTGCGGATGCCGATCATGGGTCGCCGCGTGATGAGGTACTCGTAGACCACCGACGACAGGTCGCTGAGCAGCAGATCCGACGCCGCGAAGGCAGCGTAGGTGTCATGCTGCGTGAGGTCGGCGGGCTCGGAGAAGTACAGGTGCCGTACCCCGCGCCAGCGCGCCCACTGGCAGCGGGCCGCGCCCCAGCGCCGGTCGTGATAGTGCGGCCGCACGATGAGGTTGTAACGCGGCGTGAGCTGCTCGATGAAGCGGTCCAGATAGCGGCGCAGCGTCCCGTTACCGAAGCGCCACGTGGGCGCGTACAGCACGCTGGGGCGGTCCCGGTCCACGACGCCCAGCGTGTCCTGCGCGGCACGGCGCGTGAAGCGACCGGCCACCCAGTCGTCGAAGCGCAGCGCCCCGATCTCCACCAGCCTCGCATCCGGCAACTGCAAGTCGGTGTCGAGCAGCCGCTCGCGGTTCTTGGGCCCAGACAGGAAGATGTGGTCGTAGGACGCCAGCTTGCGCCCACCGGCTGACGCGCCACTCTCGTAGCGCTTGTCGCTGGTGCCGTGCTCGTGGAAGATGGTCACGGCCCGTGGGTTGCGCCGGTCCGGGTCGATGGCGTTGGCCAGGTAGAACACCGAGCCCTCCAACTCGGGCCAGCGGGCCCGCGGCAGCACGCGCACCGGTGGCGCACCGAAGGGCGTGCGGTCCTGCGGCCGGGCGCGACCGCGCAGGAAGCGCTGCAGGTGCCACCACTTCTTGACGCTGGGCACCACGAAGATGCCGCCCACGCGCTCGTACACCGGCAGGGCGTAGGCGAACTGGTACACGCTGTTGGCCACGTAGTGCAGGGGCAACGCCGCGCGGCTCACAGCGGCACCTTCACGCAGTGGTCGTCGCGGAGATAGTCCCAGGTGGTCACCGGGGTGCGCCAGTCCGGTCCGTAGTGATAGGCCAAGTACCCCTCGGCGTCGGCAGGCACCAGGAAGTCATAGCCGTCGAAGTGTCGCCGGGCACGCTGCTCATAGAACGCGGCCGGCGCCTGCTTCCACAACGGCTCATGGTCGCCGACCACCCAGTGATAGGCGTCGCCCTCGCGCCACTTGATGAACACGTCCAGCAGGCTCTCGCCCTTGAAGAAGCCCCAGCGTCGCGTCTGCACCTTTAGCAGCCGCGGCATCCCGACGGCGAACGGCCCTTGTGCGACGCGATGCGGCCGGAGCCGCGTGCGATAGCCCGCCCACCAGAGCTGCGACCGCAGCGCCAGCAGCGCGTCCACATGCTCGGCCGGCACGGTGAGGTCCACGTCCGTGTCCCAAGGCAGGAGGCGCTGTTCACGCACCACGCCCAGTAGCGTGCCGGCCTCCAGCACGTAGGGCACCGCTGCCTCGTCCAGCAGGCGGCAGACGCAGTGCAGCATGCGCAGGGCAGCCGCGTGGCGTCGCCCGACCAGGGGCGCAGAGCCTCCCATGGTCAGCGTGCTCCGGCCAAGGCGCGGCGCTGTGACTGCCACAGGTAGCGGGCCTTGCGGAACAGGTTGAGCGGCTTGCGTGCGCCGCGCGGTGGCCCGGCGGCGAGCGCCTGTGCCACGGCATCGAGCACCCGCGCGGCCACGCGGCCGTCGAGGTAGGGATTCACCTGCTGCAGCATCGCCTCCCGCGCGGCCCGGCCGTGGTCGGGGTCCGCGAGCAGCAGGTCCAGCGCCGGTCGCAGTGCCTCAGGCTGCTCGATGTTCAGCGCCTTGTCGACGTTGGCCCTGGCCCGGTACGTGATGACCGGCTTGCCGAGGCAGAGGAACTCATACACCACCGACGAGGTGTCCGAGATCATCACATCGGCCGCGTGCAGCGCGGGCGTGATGTCACCGGGGCCGAGCAGCTGCAGCTGCGGGCCCTGCAAACGGCGGAAGCGCTCGATGAGCGCGGGCGGCATCAGCTCGTGGAACTTGAGCAGCCAGTATTCGTCATCGCGGATCACCTGCGGGAACAGCGCGCTCAGGTCGTCGGCCGACTGCAGCCGCCGGCTGAACGTGGGTGCGTAGAGCACCACGCGGCGGACACCACCGTGCCGGTACGGATCAGCGGCGCCGATCGCCGGCTGCGTGGCCAGGATGTGGTCGAACTTGGGCCAGCCCGTCTCGGCCACGCGGAAGTAGCCGTGCTGGCGGGCCAGCGCCTCATAGCGCGCGGTGACCATGGGCCCCGATGTGCAATACAGGTCGAACCAGTGCCGGATGACGTAGTGCGACGCCTTCTCGACGCCCACCCCGTGGAACAGCTGCACCTTCAGGCCGGGTAGCCGGAAGTCCACGTGGTTCTCGGCGGTCAGTACGGCGTCAGGCGCGAAGCGCTGGGCGGCGGCGAGGTCGGTCACGCGCGTGACCTCGGGCCAGGCCTTCGGGAGGTGCGCCCGCGCCTCACCCGTGGCGTACACGCGCCAGTCGGCTGGCGGCCCGCCGCGCAGGAGCTCAGTCACCAGCGGTGCGAGCACGGGCACCGAGTAGGCGTGCTGCAGCGCGAGGAGCAGCCTCACCCGACCTGCTCCTTCAGCAGCAGCTCGCGCAGCTGGGTCGACGAGATGTCAGGCGTGCGGGGCAGGTAGCGCACCGCGCACAGCGGCTGCAGGAAGTCGAAGGCACCGGCCCAGTCGTCACCCATCACGAACAGCCCGATGCCGTAGCGGCGCACATCGTCCGCTTTCTGCGCCCAGTCACGCTCGGTGATCACGCGGTCCACGCAGGGCAGCGCGGCCAGGCGGCGGACCCGCGTGTCGAAATCCTCGTGGCAGCACTTGCCCTTGACCGCGTTGAAGGCGTCGGTCGACACGCCCACGGTGAGGTGGCCGCCCAGCGCCCGGGCCCGCTCCAGCAGGCGCAGGTGCCCGTGGTGGAGCAGGTCGAACGTGCCGTAGGTGAGGACGTTCATGTGGATGATGAGCTAGAACTGCACACGATAGAGGAGCAGGACATTCCGTCCCGCATCCGGGATGATGAGCTTGGTACGCGAGAGGTGATCACGGATCTCCGCATCGAGCAGATTGTCGACGCGCAGGGTGACGCCATGGAGACGCCCCCCCACGAGGAAGCGGCGTCCGACGAAGAGATCGACGGTGGTGTACCCTGCCGTCGGGGTCTCGAAGTCGCCGAGGCGATCCTGTCGTGCGGCGGCGCGCAGACCGCCACCGGCCGACCACCGCGCGGTCTCATGCCGGAGACCGATCCGCCCGTTGAGTGGTGGGATGAGCGGGAGATCGCCCGACGCCAGGCGATCCGGTTCCCCGTTGAGCCCCGGGATCGTATCCCGGTTCCCGGTGATCGTCCCACGGACGTACGAGAGGGTGCCCTCGAGCACGACGTGCTCACGGAGCGTCCATTCGAACTCGCCCTCGGCGCCCGCGAGCCGCGCGTCCTCGTTGACGAACTGGAACTTCCAGCGTTCGCCCTGACGCCCGAGCTCGCCAAGGTTGCGGGGGAAGATGTAGCCCGCCATCCGGTTCACATAGACGGCGGCCTCGGCGCGCAGGCGGTCCCGTTCGACGCGAGCGAAGAGCTCGGCACCGATCCCCGTCTCCTGCCGCAGTCGCGGATTGCCGACGTCGTAGCTGTAGGCAGCGAGGTGCGGTCCATCGGAGTAAAGCTCATTGAAGTCCGGGGTGCGATACGCCCGGCTGATGCTCGTGCCGAGCCGGACCCCATTCGCGAACAGGTAGATCGCGCCGAGCGAGGCCGAAAGCGCCCCGAAGTCTCTGGCGATGGTCGGCACATTCACTCCGCTCGCGGAGATGCTACTGCGTTCGAGCGGGGTGAATCGCGCATGATCAAAGCGCGCGCCGGCCTGAACCCGGAGCGGACCCGTCCCCCACTCCTCGATCGCGAAGAGGGCGAGCGACCAATCCGCGGTCGACGGGGTGCGCAACGCCCCCGCCGTGGAGAAATCCCGATACTGCGCCCGGACCCCCAGCGCCCCGGAGCTCATGACGCCGATCGGTCGGTGCCGGGCGACGACCTCCCCGACGGTCATCCGCTGCTGGAACCGCGTCGCGACCTCGCCATCCTCTTCGATCTCATCATGCAGATAGTCGGTAAAGGTGACCGTCGCCCGCACGCTCTCGAAGCGGATATCCGCCGGATGCCAGTCGGCCTCGGCGCGTACGGAGTGTCGCCGCATCGCGATATCGACACCGCCCTCGTGGGCGCCCACGAACCCACCGGGAACCCCATACTCGTTCCCGAGGAAGCGATACGCGACGCCGGCGTAGCCCCAATCGCGGACCACGGAGGCGCCCACAGTCCCGCTCGCGAGCATCGACTGTGTATTGCCCAGGACCCCCACGGGGGTGCGGAGATCCCCCGTGTTTCGGAAGGAGCCCTCGCCCCGCACGGTGAGCCCCGCCAACGGCGCCTCTGCCCAGCCGCCGAGCGTCGTGCCGCCGTTCGCCGAACTTCCCTGAACACTGAGGGTCCCGTGCGCATGCTCGGTGGCGGTGGTCGGGACCTCATGACGGATCAGGTTGACCACGCCGCCCAGCGCGCTCGAGCCGTAGAGCAGCGACATCGGCCCGCGCACCACCTCGATCCGCTGGGCGGTGAGTGGGTCGATCGCGACCGCGTGATCCATCGAGGTCGACGAGAGATCCCCGGGGCGTTGACCATCCTCGAGGATCACGACGCGATCCCCGCCCATCCCGCGGATCACCGGGCGTCCCGTGGCCGGCCCCATCTGCGCCATCGCGACGCCAGGGGTCCCGACGATCGTGGAGCCCAGGGTGCCATCGAGACGCCGATCGAGGCGCGCCTCACTCAGGACACTCGTCGCGGTGATCGCATCGCTCGATCCCCGCTCAGAGATCTGCCCGGTAATCACGGTCGCCGCCACCTGCATCGGCTGCTCCCGCAATGCGACCGTGAGCGCGACCGCCTGATTAGCGACCACGATTGGGAGATCCGCGGCCCGGTACCCGATGCGTTGCACCACCAACCGATAGCGGCCGGATGGGACGGCCCCGATGAGGAACGCGCCGTCCTCGCGAGCACGCCCTTCACGATGCAACTCGACGAGACGCACGACCGCACCGGGCAACGGCGCCCCGGTAGCCGAATCCCGGACGGTGCCGGTGACGGCCACGGTGCGCGTGCCCTGCGCCGACACGACGGCTGGCATAAGACACCACACAGCCACGAGGGCTGTACGAAACGCCCGCATACGGCGTCTCCTGAACTTATGAGGGAGAGGTGAGGGGCCGCCCGATCGGCGGCCCGAATGTCAGGATGCGCGAGGAACGCGCATCAAGGTGCTCACGCCAGCGGCGGGCCTCGGCTCAGCGGAACGGCACGCAGGGCGCCCACCAGCGGGGCCGCGTCCCAGGCGCGGGGACGCGAGACCACTACCTGCCACCGCGGCTCCCCTTCCGGGGCGAGCTCGCCCACGCTCGGCATATCGGTGACCGCGGCGAGGTGACACCCGACCTCAGAGTGCGCCAGCGGACAGTGCGTCCCCGCATCGTCCTCCACATGCGCCACCACCGCCGTGCCGTGCCCCGCGAGGGCATCGGCGATCGGCATCACCACCCCACCCGCCGTCTGGCTCACGAGCCAGACCAGGGCAAGCCTCCGCCCGGCCCGCCACCGAAGGAGGCGGCGCAGATCCAGGCGTGGGTGGAGGGGGGTGGACCGCATCGACTGACAAGAATTAATCGAGGATGTCGCAGCTCGCTAGGGGAATCCGACACCGGGACCGACCGGGCCCGGCTAAATTGGACGGACCTATGAAACGCAAGGACGCGCTCGACTACCACGCGAAGGGCCGCCCCGGGAAGATCGCGGTCGTTCCCACCAAACCGCTGGCCAATCAGCGCGACCTCGCGCTGGCCTACTCCCCTGGGGTCGCCGAGCCCTGCCACGAGATCCAGGCAAACCCGGACGACGCCTATACCTACACCGCGAAGGGTAATCTGGTCGCGGTCGTCACCAATGGAACCGCGGTCTTGGGGCTCGGCAACATCGGCGCCCTCGCCGGCAAGCCGGTGATGGAGGGCAAGGGGAACCTCTTCAAGCAGTTCGCCGACCTCGATGTCTTCGACCTCGAGGTGGGGTCCGAGGACCCGCAGGATGTGATCCGCTTCTGTCAGCTCCTCGAGCCCACCGTCGGCGGGATCAACCTCGAGGACATCAAGGCCCCCGACTGCTTCATCATCGAGGAGACCCTGCGGAAGACGATGAAGATCCCCGTCTTCCATGACGATCAGCATGGGACGGCGATCATCTCCGGCGCCGCGCTCCTCAACGCGCTGGAGGTCGTGGAGAAGTCGATCGAGGAGATTCGTGTCGTCTTCTCCGGCGCCGGTGCCGCGGCGATCTCCACCGCCGAGCACTACGTGCGCCTCGGGGTGAAGCGCGAGCACATCGTGATGTGCGACCGCGAGGGGGTGATCTACGCGGGTCGTGTGGAGGACATGGATCCCTACAAGGCGCGCTTCGCCTCCACGACCACGGCCCGCACCATCGCCGAGGCCCTCGACGGCGCCGATGTCTTCGTCGGCCTCTCGGTGGCCGGCGCGGTGACCGGCGAGATGGTCGCCCGCATGGCCAAGGCCCCGATCATCTTCGCCCTGGCGAATCCCGTGCCGGAGATCCTCCCGCACGAGGTGCGTGCCGTGCGCGACGATGCCATCATCGCCACCGGCCGCTCTGACTATCCCAATCAGGTCAACAACGTCCTCGGCTTCCCCTTCATCTTCCGTGGCGCGCTCGATGCGCGCGCGACCGAGATCAATGAGGAGATGAAGATGGCGGCGACGCGCGCGCTCGCGGCGCTCGCCAAGGAGGATGTGCCGGAGAGCCTCGCCGCGCTCTACGGGCTGCGCCATGTGACGTTCGGGCCGACCTACCTGATCCCCTTCCCCTTCGATCCGCGCGCCCTGCTCCGCGTGGCCCCCGCCGTCGCCTGGGCCGCCGTCGCGAGTGGCGTCGCGCGCGAGATGATCGATCTCGACGAGTATCGCAACCAACTCGAGTCCCGCCTCGGTCGTGCGCGCGGGATCATGCGCGGGATCATGGCGCGCGCCCAGCAGGACCCACGTCGCGTCGTCCTCCCCGAGGGCGAGGATCCGAAGGTCCTACGCGCCGCACAGCAGATCGTCGATGAGGCGATCGCCCACCCCATCCTCCTCGGCCGCACCGACCGCGTGCGCCTCCTCGCGGAGGAACTCGGCGTGCGACTCGATGGGATCACCATCGTCGAACCCGGCACCGCCTCGCAACGCGATCGGTACGCGCAGCTCCTCTGGGAACGGCGCCAACGGAAGGGGCTCTCGCTCGCCGAGGCGCAGCAACGCATCGGACGCCCGACGACCTTCGGCGCGATGATGGTCGCGAGTGGCGACGCCGATGCGCTCGTCGGTGGGGTCGGGAAGCACTATCCGGAGACCATCCGACCCGCTCTCGAGGTGATCGGGACGCATCCCGATGTCCGCCTCGCCGCGGGCTTCTACCTCCTCGTCTTCGAGAAGCATGTCGTCTTCTTCGGCGATACCACGGTGAACATCGACCCGACGGCGGAGCAGCTCGCGTTGATCGGTGCGGCTGCGGCCCGACTCGCCCGGGTGTTCGGGATCGCCCCGCGCCTCGCGATGCTCTCCTTCTCCAACTTCGGCTCGGTGAAGCATCCCGAGGCGCAGAAGATGGCCGACGCGGTGCAGCTCCTCCGCGCCCGCGAACCGGAGCTGATCGTGGACGGTGAGATGCAGGCCGACACCGCCTTCAGCGAGCAGGTGCTCGCCAGCCGGTATCCCTTCTCACGCCTGCGCGAGGCGGCGAACGTCCTGATCTTCCCCAACCTCAGCGCCGGCAACATCGCCTACAAGCTCCTCGCCCAACTCGGGGGCGCGACCGCCATCGGTCCGATCCTGGTCGGGATGCAGCACCCTGTACACGTCTTGGACCAGGGGGCGGATGTGCAGGAGATCGTCAACATGACGGCGGTCGCTGTTATCGACGCCCAGGAGCAGCGCCGCGCCGGCGGGTGACCCCCATTGGGAGGGGGGTGAAAGGTGGACATATTTGGGGTTTCCCTCTCCACCCCCTCCCATGACCCCGTCCTCCTCGGCGCCCAACCGCCAGAGTCATACCGGTCTCACCGCGCAGGGCCTCACCCCCTCCGGGACCATCCACTGGAATCTCGAGGCCCCTGACCTCATCCAGGCCGCGATCCGTCGCGGCGAGGGCGAGCTCGCGCACCTGGGGCCCCTCGTCGCCGTCACCTCCCCCCACACCGGCCGCTCCCCCAACGACAAGTTCGTGGTCAAGGAGCCCTCGACTGAGGCCGATGTCGACTGGGGGAAGGTCAACCAGCCGATCACCGAAGCGCACTTCGACCTGCTCCTCGCCGACGTGAGGGGCTACCTCAACGGGCTCGGCGAGCTCTTCGTCGAGGATCTCTACTGTGGCGCCGACGAGGCGTATCGCCTCTCCTGCCGCTACGTCACGCCGAACGCGTGGCATGCGAACTTCGTCCGCAACATGTTCATCCGGCCAACCGTCGAGGCGCTCCCTGGCTTCGTCCCGAACTTCAGCATCCTCCATGCGCCGGAGTTCCAGGCCGATCCGGCCAGGCACGGCACGCGCACGGGGACCTTCATCGTCCTCAACCTCGCCAAGCGGATGATCCTCATCGGCGGGACACGCTACGCCGGCGAACTCAAGAAGTCGATGTTCACCGTGATGAACTACATGCTCCCCAAGCAGGGCGTCCTCTCGATGCACTGCTCGGCGAACATCGGTCCGGCTGGCGACACGGCGCTCTTCTTCGGGCTCTCTGGGACCGGGAAGACCACCCTCTCCGCCGACCCGGAACGAGGGCTCATCGGCGATGATGAGCATGGGTGGAGCGCGAACGGTACCTTCAACTTCGAGGGGGGCTGCTACGCGAAGGTCATCAACCTCTCGCGCGAACAGGAGCCCGATATCTACGCCACCACCGAGATGTTCGGGACGATCCTTGAGAACGTCGTCCTCCATCCGGGCGACAAGCGGGTCGACTTCGCCAGCCAAGCGATCACGGAGAACACCCGCGCCTCGTACCCGCTCCACTACATCCGCAATCACGTCCCGAGCGGGAAGGGCGGTCATCCCAAGCACGTCGTCTTCCTGACTGCGGACGCCTTCGGCGTGCTCCCGCCGATCGCCAAGCTCACGAAGGAGCAGGCGATGTACTACTTCCTCTCCGGCTACACGGCGAAGCTCGCCGGGACGGAGCGGGGCGTGACCGAGCCGCAGGCCACCTTCTCCGCCTGCTTCGGCGCCGTCTTCCTCGTCTGGCACCCGACCAAATACGCCGAGATGCTCGGTGAGCTGCTCGACAAGCACCAGGCGCAGGTCTGGCTCGTGAACACCGGGTGGAGCGGTGGGGCGTACGGCGTGGGCTCGCGTATGAAGCTCTCCTACACGCGGGCGATGGTGCGCGCCGCGCTCGCCGGGAAGCTCGACCAGGCCCAGGTGACCCCGGACCCGATCTTCGGGCTCCCGATCCCGAGCTCGGTCGAGGGGGTCCCGAGCGAGATCCTCCAGCCGCGCAACACCTGGAAGGACGGCAACGCGTACGATGCGCAGGCCACGAAGCTCGCCGGGATGTTCCAGGAGAACATCAAGAAGTTCGGCGACGCGGTCTCACCGGCCATCCGCGCGGCGGGCCCGAAGGGCTGATTGCCGACCCTCCGCGATCCGCTCTGGAACAACATCCGCGTCGAGGGGCCGTATCTCCGGCTGCTCGACGCGGCGCCATTCCAGCGATTGCGGTATGTACGCCAGCTCGGCTTGGCGCATCTGGTGTACCCTGGCGCGACACATTCGCGCTTCGAGCATGCATTGGGCGCGTTCCACCTCACGCGGCTCACCGTGCGTGCGCTCGAGGACGCCGGCGAACTCACCGCGGTCCCTGCCCTCGACCGCCGATTGGTCGAGGCAGCGGCGCTCCTGCACGACATCGGGCACTATCCCTTCTCACATGCGCTCGAGGAGATCGGGGTCCCGCATCATGAGGAGGTCGCCGCCTCGCTCCTCTGCGAGGGACCGGTCGGCGCGATCCTCCGCGAGGACTTCGCTCCTGACGCTCCCGAGCGCATCCTCGCGTTGGTGCGCGGGACGAGCGACTCCCCCCTGCAAGGCCTGATCTCCGGCTCGATCGACCTCGACAAGACCGACTATCTCAAGCGGGACGCCATGATGTGCGGTGTCGCGTACGGGGAGATCGATGTGGAGCGCCTGCGTCATGCCCTCTGCATCGTCCGTGCCCCCGACACGGGCGCCCTCGCCGTCGGGATCCGCGAGAAGGGGCTCTCCGCACTCGAGTCGCTCCTCTTCGCCAAGTACCAGATGTACCGGAACGTCTACTGGCAGCATGCAGTGCGCAGTGCGACGGCGATGTACAAGCGACTCGTCGAGGATGGGCTGTTGACCGGACGTGTCCACGCCAACGCCCTCGTCGGCTTCACCGATGAGGGGCTCCTCGATGCGCTCACCGTCGGCGGCGCCTCCCCGCTCCTGACCGCGATCCGCGAGCGCCGGCTCTTCAAGCGTGCCTGTGAGGCCCCTGCCGCCGAGCTCACCGGAATCGATCTCGAGTGGATCGCCGAGGATCGCGCGCGCATAAGGATCGCGGAGGATGCCCTCGCCAAGACACATGGGCTCCAGCCTGGCGAGCTCCTGATCGACTACCCACGAAAGGCACGCATGTTGGGGCTCGATCTCCCGCTCGTGACGCGGGATGGTACGGTCCGTCGGCTCACCGATTCGGGGATCGCCGGGGCGATCAACCTGCCGATCCTCGCGGACCAACTCTATCAGTCGGCGCGCTGGCTGCGTGTCTTCACCGTGACGCGGTGCGAGCTCCCGCGCGAGGCCGTGCTCACCGCGCTCGCGGGGGCGTAGCGGTCAGTCGATACCGCGCGGAGGCCGTGCGCGGCCATGGGCATCGGCGAGGAGCCGGCCGATCCCACGATAGAACTGCGCATCGGTCGGCTTTCCCTCCCCCTCGAGCTGCATCGCGCAGCGCTCGATCGCATAGAGGATGTTCCCCAGATAGAGCTCGGCGACCTCGCCGACGGTCTCCATCGCCTCAGACATCCGACGCCTCGTCGGCAGTGACGACCTCGATCACGATGGCGGTGATGTTGTCGAGGCCTCCATGACCGTTCGCCTCGTCGATCAACGCATCGACCTTCCGGCCAGGGCCGGCGTTCGCCGAGAGGAGCCGCGCGATCAGGCCATCGTCGAGCATCCCGGTGAGGCCATCCGAGGCGACGAGGAAGAGATCCCCGACGCGAACCGGACCAGTGAAGACATCGACCTCGACCTCATCATTCGACCCGACACAGCGTGTGATCACATTGCTATACGGGTGATGGCGCGCCTGCTCCGGGGTCAGGACGCCTGCGTCCACCTGCTCCTGTACGTAGGAGTGGTCTCTGGTGAGCTGCGTGAGCGCGCCGTCCCGCAGGAGGTAGACACGAGAATCCCCGATCTGTCCGATCAGGAAGCCCGCCGATGAGATGAGCAAGACGGAGGCCGTCGTCCCCATCCCCTGCTTGTCACGCTCGGCGAGCATGCGCTGATAGATCTCGCGGTTCGCCTCCTGGAGGCTACCGGTGAGCACGGGGACGGCATCGACCTCGTGCACCGAACCGACGGTGAGGAGGCGCTGCCCGACGATCTGGACCGCCATCTCACTCGCGACCTCACCGGCCGCGTGGCCTCCCATGCCGTCGGCGACGATGAAGATGCCGCGACGGGCATCGGCCTCGACGAAGAAGTTGTCCTCGTTCCCCGTGCGCACTCTCCCGACGTCGGTCCGTGCCCCGATGCGAAGTTCCACAGGGTCAGCGCCCATCGCGTAGCATCGCGGCGACGATGTAGCCGGCCGCGCCGGACCCCACGACCACGACGAGGACCAGCAGCCATCCGAGGATCGACCGGACTGTCGACGAGCGCGTCGGCACCTGCCCCGTCCGAGCGGCGACCTCCTCCGAGGCGCGCGCGATCGCCTGCGTCGAATCGGTCTCGAGCACCACCTCGGTCACCACCGGCGGCACCACTTCTTGGATGCGATAGGTCACCGCCCCGAAGGCGACACGGTCGCCCAGCCGGGCCATGCGCTGCCCGATCACTGGTGCGTCGTTCACCGTCAGGACCTCGAGCCCGCCATCGGTGACGACGAACCCCTCGTCGATGGGATCGACGAAGGCTCGGCGGGTCGCCCCCTCCCACAGGACGATGTCCGCGCCCAGTCCGCCCGCACTCACCCCATCCTCGGTCAGGGGCACCGCGATGCCCGAGCTGAGCTCGACCAACTGCACGCGGACGGGACCGCTCATCGGGGCGCGCTACGCAGGGACACCATAGGGGGAAGCTACGGACCCCGACGGGGGAGCGGCAAGCGTCAGCGCGTCGGGCCGGCGGACACGGCACCCGATCTGTGGGGTTCAGCCCCGAGTTGGAGCCGATAGAGCCGCGCATAGAGGCCGTCGGCCTCGAGGAGGGCCCGATGCGTCCCGCGCTCGCGCACCTCCCCGTGATGCAGCACCACGATCTCCGAGGCGCCGATGATGGTGCTGAGCCGATGAGCGATGGCGATCGTGGTCCGCCCCTGCATAAGTGTGGCGACCCCCCGTTGGATCGCTACCTCGATCTCACTGTCGACGGCGCTCGTGGCCTCGTCGAGGAGAAGGAGTGCGGGGTCGGCGGCGATCGCACGGGCGAAGGAGAGGAGTTGCCGCTCCCCAACGCTGAGACTCGCCCCACGCTCCCCCAAACGGTGGCCGTAGCCCTCGGGAAGACGCTCGATGACCCGATCCGCCCCCACCCGAGCCGCCGCGGCCCGCACCGCCTCGTCGGTGACCGGGTTCCCCAATCGGATGTTGGCGGCGATGTCGCCGGCGAAGAGGAAGATGTCCTGCTGCACATAGCCGACGAGACGCCGCAGCTCCTGCACGGGGATCTCCCGCAGGTCGCGCCCGTCGAGGAGGATCCGCCCGCGCTGCGGGTCGTAGAATCTGAGGAGGAGGCTCACGATCGTGCTCTTCCCCGCCCCAGTATGCCCCACTAGCGCGAGGGTCTCGCCAGGCCGAACGGTGAACGAGACCCCCTTGAGCACCCAGGTCGTCGGTGCCGACGCGTCCTCATACGAGAACCAGACCTCCTCGAAGGTCACCGTGACCCCACCCGCGCGGGTGACCGGGGTCGCGGACCGGACGACATCCTCCGTCCCGGGCGCGACCGGTGTATCGAGGAGACGAAAGATCCGCTCCGAGCTCGCCATCGCCTGCTGCAAGGTGTTGTACTTGTCGGAGAGGTCCTGCAACGGTTGATAGAATCGCCGCGCGAGCTGCAGGAAGGCCGCAACGGTCCCGACCGTGAGGAGTCCCCCCTCCACGCGCGGAGCCGCCGAGACGATCAACGCGGCGAGTGCGACCGTCGTGAGGATCTCGATCGCGGGGAAGTAGAGGGCGTAGACCGTGATCGACTGGAGGTGCGCGGCGAGGTGCGCCCGATCGAGGGCGGCGAAGCGCGCGACCTCATCGCGCTCGCGCCCGAAGAGTTGCACCACGCGCATCCCCGTCACCCGCTCCTGCAGGAAGGCGTTGATCGCCGCGAGATGCTTGCGGATGTCGCGATACGCCTCGCGGACCCGCACGCGGAAGACCTTCGAGACCCAGAGCAAGGCCGGCACCACCAGATAGGCGGCGAGGGCCAGCCGCCAATCGACGAGCACCATCATTACGGTGATCGCCGCGAGGGTGAAGAGGTCGCCGATCCCCGCCACTACCCCGGAGGCGAAGAGCTCGTTGAGCGACTCCACGTCGGAGGTGACTCGGGTGACGAGCCGCCCGACAGGGTGCTTATCGAAGAAGGGGATCGGGAGCCGCTGCAACCGCGCGAAGAGCTCACGGCGGAGATCGTGCATCACCTTCTGCCCGAGGATCCCGGTGAGGAGCGTCTCGAGGTACCCACAGCTCACCTGCAACAGGAGCGCCCCGACGAGGAGGAGCGCCGCATCTCGGATACCCGCGGCATCGCCGGCGGGGATCGCGACATCGATCACATGGCGCGTGAGGAGGGGCGGAGCGAGCTGCAGGACCCCTTCCATCATCAGCACCGTGAGCGCCCCGATCACGAGCCCCGCATAGGGCCGCACGTACGCCAAGAGGCGCCGCGCGAGTCGCCGGTCGAAGGCGCGGCCGACGACCTCCTCGTCCGGGGTCGTCACGACCGCGCCGGTGAACGCCCTGCTCGGCTCAGCGCGGGAAGGCCTTCGCGTCGAGCCCCGGGACGACCCGGAGCGCGTTCTTGTAGTAGACCTTCTTCAGGACCTCGTCTGGCAGTTCGAGGCCGTACATCGACCAGAAGGCGTGGTACTTCTTGTGATACGGGAAGTACTCGTCCCCCGACTCCAATACGCGGAAGTAGGTCTTGTACTCATCTGGCACCCAGGAATCCTTCCCGAAGAGGATCCGGTCCTGGTACTTGATGAAGAACTGCCGCGCGAACTTCGGCTGCCGCGCGGGCTCAAAGATCACCGCACCGAACTCCGTCACCATGTTCGGGTAGCGCTCCATGAGCTGCCCGAGCCGCACGAGATCCTGCCCGTACCACCCGAGGTGGGCGTTGATGAACGTCGTCTTCGGGTGCTTCCGGAACACATCGTGCTGCTCCGCCATCAACGGCTCGAACGCCGGGTTCTCCGGGACGGGACGGCGACGCCCGGGATAGAGCGTCAACTCGAGCCACCGCTCGTTGCGCTCGTCCACCGGCTCGAAGAACATCACCGGTTCCGCGGTGTGGATCAGCACCGGGATCCCAAGCTCTCCCGCCTTCGCCCAGATCGGATCGAATTTGGGATCGTTCGTCGGGAAGCGGCGCCCCTGTGCGTCACGCACATCCATCCCGAGGTTCTTGAAGATCTTGAGCCCCTGCGCCCCACCGACCTTCACATCGCGCTCGAGCTGCGCCGCCGCCTTGGCGCTCCAATCGGGAGCATCGATCCCGCGGAAGTCGAGGTTCGCGAAGACCACGAAGCGCCCCGCCTGTTTGGTCCGATAGGTCCGGACCTTCTCCGCCAATGCGTCGCCCGTCCCACCGCTCAGGTCGACCATGATGCGGAGATTGAGGGCATCCATCTGCCCGACGAGCGAATCGACGCTCGCCACGGTCCGACGCGGCTGGTGATTGTGGATGTCGATAAAGGGGAAGCGCGCGCGCAGCACCTCCCCCCCCGGCACCTTGAGGGTCGAGCGCGGGTTATATGCCTCGAACGACATCACCGGGCGATCGGCCGGGGGACGTTGCTGGGCGGCCATCGGCGCCGCGGCGAGGGTGAGCAGGCCCGCCACGAGGGCGGACCGAAGGGACAGGACGGACGACGGCATCACGGACTCCACGGGTGAGGCGGGGGGCATGCTCGCAAGGTCGCATCGCCAGGGGCGCATGCGCCACCCCTTGCGACCCTTCTACTACCTTTCCCCTCCCATGAAGGACCGCATCGTCGTCCGCGGGGCTCGGCTCCACAACCTCAAGGACCTCGACCTCGACTTCCCGCGACGGGCGATCACCGTCGTCACGGGGCCCTCGGGGTCGGGGAAGTCGTCGCTCGCCTTCGATACCATCTACGCCGAGGGGCAGCGCCGCTACGTGGAGTCGCTCTCCGCCTATGCGCGCCAATTCCTCGAGCGCATGCCCAAGCCCGACGTCGACCGGATCGAGGGACTCTCCCCTGCCGTCGCGATCGAGCAGAAGAACCCGACGCGGACCTCGCGTTCCACGGTCGGGACGGCGACGGAGATCTACGATTACCTGCGCCTCCTCTGGGCGCGCGTCGGTCACACGCACTGCCTCACCTGCGATCGGGTACTGCGGCCTGAGTCAGCAGAACGCGTGGCGGAGCAGCTGCTCGCCCTCCCCGCTGGGACGCGCCTGCACATCGCCTTCCCCTTCGCCAGATCGTCCAAGCTCACGCATACGCAGATCGTCTCGCATCTGCAGGCGAAGGGCTTCCTGCGCGTGCTCATCGACGACGCGGTCCATCATCTCGATGAGCTGACGAAGGCGAAGCCCAACCTCGCGAAGGTCAAGTCGCTCGCCGTGGTCACCGATCGACTCGCCATCAGTGCGGAGGGGCGGTCGCGATTGGTGGAGGCGCTCGAGACCGCCTTCGCCGAGGGGGATGGCGATGCGGTGGTGCTGATCGGTGATGTGGGAGCCAACGAGGCCGGCGCCGACCGTGCGACGGTGCGGCGCTTCACCACCGCCTTCCGATGCCCCGACGACGGCTACGTGGCGCCCGCCCCGACGCCGCAGCTCTTCTCCTTCAACAATCCGCGCGGCGCCTGTGGCACCTGCAACGGCTTCGGCGCGACCCTCGAGTACGACGCCTCGTTGATCGTCCCCTACCCCGAGCGCTCCCTTCGCGACGGGGCGCTCCAACCCTGGACGATGCCCCGCTACGAGGGGAAGCGACGCGCCCTCGCCGAGTTCGCGAAGAAGGAGGGGATCCCGCTCGACCGGCCCTGGCAGTCGCTCACCAAAGCGCAGCAGGAACGCCTGTTGCACGGCAAGGCCAAGGGCTATGTGGGGATCTTCCCCTTCCTCGCCGCGCTCGAGCCCAAGAAGTACAAGCAGTACATCCGCGTCTTCCTACGGCAGTATCAGACGGCACAGACCTGCACCACCTGCGGCGGGACCAAACTCCAACCCGCCGCCCTCCAGGTGCGTGTGGGAGGCGAGACGATCGCCGCCGTCGCCGCGAAGCCGGTGGGGACACTGCGCCCCTGGATCGATGCGCTGACCCTCTCGGAGCAGGAAAGCGCGATCGCGGGGCATATCCTGCGCGAGGCACGCGACCGCATCGCCTTCCTCTGTGACGTGGGGCTCACCTACCTCTCGCTCGATCGCGCGACACGCACCCTCTCCGGGGGCGAGGCCCAACGCATCGGACTCGCCAACTCCCTCGGCGCGCGCCTCGTGGACACGTTGTACGTGCTCGACGAACCGAGCATCGGGCTCCACGCGCGTGATCTCGATCGCCTCCTCGGCCTCCTCGCGCGCCTCCGCGACGGCGGGAACACCGTCTTAATGGTCGAGCATGATCTCGAGGCGATGCGGATGAGCGATTGGATGCTCGAGCTCGGCCCCGGCGCCGGGACGCATGGCGGCGAACTCGTCTTCAGCGGACCCACCTCGCGCGCATCGGAATCCCCGCTCACTGGGCAGTACCTCACGGGAGCGCGCACCATCCCGCGCCCCGAGACGCGCCGCCGTGCGGGACCACAGTGGCTCTCCATCAGCGGCGCCCGCGCCCACAACCTGCGCGATGTCACCGCGAAGATCCCGATGCGCACCCTCACCGTCGTCACCGGCGTCTCAGGGTCCGGGAAGAGCACCTTGGTGCACGACATCCTCTACCGTGCGCTCGAGCATCACCTCACCGGGGAGCACAGCGCACGCCAGCACCTGGGCGAGACGGTCGGCGAGTATACGCGACTCGATGGCGCCGAGTTACTGGACGAGGTGGTGCTGATCGATCAGGAGCCGATCGGACGGTCGCCGCGCTCGAACCCCGTCACCTATGTGAAGGCCTTCGACGAGATCCGGAAGCTGTTCGCCGATCTCCCCCTCGCGCGGCAACGCCGCTACACGGCGGGCACCTTCTCGTTCAACGTGGCCGGAGGGCGCTGTGATACCTGCGAGGGCGCCGGTGCCCTCGAGGTCGAGATGGTCTTCATGGCCGATGTCTTCGTCCCCTGCGAGAGTTGCGGAGGGACGCGCTACAAGCCGGAGGTCCTCGACGTCACCTACATGGGGAAGCGGATCACCGACGTCCTCGAGATGACCGTCGATGAGGCGATCCGCTTCTTCCCGCACGAGGAGAAGCTCGGCCAGGCGCTCTGGCAGGTGCAGCAGGTCGGGCTCGGCTACCTTCGCCTCGGTCAGCCCGCGACGACGCTGTCCGGTGGCGAGGCACAGCGCCTCAAGGTCGCGCGCGAACTCGCGCTCGCTGCGAAGCAGCGTGGGCGAAAGCTCTACATCCTCGATGAGCCCACGACGGGGCTCCACGCGCGGGATATCGAAGTGCTCTGTGATGTGCTCGACCGATTGGTGGACGCGGGCCACACCGTGGTGTTGATCGAGCACAACCTCGACGTGATCGCCCGAGCCGACTGGTTGATCGACATGGGCCCCGAAGGGGGCGACGCGGGGGGGACGGTGGTCGCGATGGGGACGCCGGAGGAGATCATGAAGGTGCCGGCCTCATACACCGGGCGGTTCCTGGCGCCCCTCCTCGACGGGGGAGCCACCCCACCGAGGGGTACTCCAGTCGGGAGCCGACCCCGAGGGCGCCCTCGAAAGGGTTGAAGCCCCTTTCCACCGCGACTACCTTTCCAAATTCTGGCCGCGTAGCTCAGCTGGTAGAGCAGGTGACTGTTAATCACCGGGTCACAGGTTCGAGTCCTGTCGCGGTCGCTCTCGTGTGCGGGCCCCTCTCACCAGTTGTGAGGGGCCCGCTGTCATTCACGGAACGGCGTCTCGAGACCGAACGTTCGCACCCATATGCCTTCCTCTTCACGCCCCCTCGCCGACGCTGGTGCATTCGTCATCCTCGGTGCCGCCGGTGGGATCGGTTCCCGCATCGCCGAGGCCCTCGCCGCCGACGGCGCCACGCTGGTCCTCGCGGGCCGCACCCTCGAGAAGCTGACTCCGCTCGCGTCGACGCTGGGCGCTGAGGTACACGCCGTGGAAGCCTCGGACTTCGCCGCGGTCGAGGCGCTCGTCGCCGAGGCCAAGGCCCGCCATGGACGCGTCGCGGGGATCGTGAATGCCGTCGGGTCGATCCTCCTCAAGCCCGCGCATCTCACCTCGGAGGCAGAGCTCGCCGAGACGCTTCGGGTCAACGTGCAGACCGCGTTCGCGGCGGTGCGGGCGGCGGGCCGCGTGATGACCGATGGTGGGAGCGTCCTCCTCTTCTCGAGCGCGGCCTCGGAGACGGGGCTCCCGAACCATGAGGCGATCGCCGCGGCCAAGGGGGCGATCGCTGGGCTCGTGCGAAGTACGGCCGCCACCTATGCGCCCCGCAAGCTGCGCGTGAACGCGCTGGCCCCGGGCCTCGTCGAGACCCCGCTCGCGGCGCGAATCACCGGGAATCCAGCATCGCTCGCCGCCTCGGTGGCGATGCATCCGGCGGGGCGGATCGGGCGAGCGGAGGATCTCGTTGCACCGGCCCGCTGGCTCCTCGACCCCGCGAGCGACTGGGTCACGGGTCAGGTGATCCCGGTGGATGGTGGGATGTCCAAGATCAAGGCGCCGGCGCGGTGAGCGTGCGGCGACGGCGCTGGATCGCTGTAGCGACCGCCGGTCTGCTGCGGGTGTCGGCGCGGCCTGCCGAAGCACAGGTCTCCATCCGCGGAACCCTCGTCGACTCGCTCCGTGGCGGTCAGATTGTCGGCGCCACCATTCAACTACTCGGCGCGTCACGGTCTACGACGACCGATCGCCAAGGGCGCTTCCAATTCGAGGGTCTCGGCGCCGGCCCTTGGCGGCTCGGCTACTGGGCCCCGTGGCTCGACTCCCTTGGCCTCCCGGCGATCGAGCGAGCGATCCCCGCGCAGTCTGCCGGCAGCATTACCATCACGCTCGCGACGCCCTCCCTCGCCACCTATCAGGCGGCCCGGTGCGGCACGAGGCTCCCTGATGGCCAAGGGATCCTCCTTGGCGAGATCCGCGGAGCCGACGGGGAGCCGATCGGATCAGCAGGAGTCAGCGCCCGTTGGGAGGAGACCCGACTCGGCCGCGGGATGCTCGATCGGTCACCGATGGCGACCATCGACTCCACCTCCGGTGACGGGATGTTCTTCCTCTGCGGTGTCCCCGTGGGGAGCGAGGTTACGGTCCGCGCGACCGCGGGCGAGCGAGGCCGGAGCAGCGAAGTCGTCGTCCGGATCGGGAGTGCCGTGCAGCGCCGCGACCTCACAATCGCCCCTGTGACCCTGACTACACGGCTGCGCGGGCGCGTCCTGAATGAGTCGGGGGCGCCCATCGCCCTCGCGGCGATCGTCCCGCTCGGCGATTCCCTCCTCTCCGCTCGCACCGATAGCACCGGCACCTTCACTCTCGACGGGTGGCCACGGCGCTCCTCGCAACTCTTGGTGCGTGCCCTCGGGTTCGAACCCCGCACCCTCGACATCGAGCCCACCGAGGCCGTGGTAGATCTCGATACCCTTCAGCTCTCGCGGATCCCACCGCAGCTCGCCGCCGTGTTCATCGAAGGGCGGGAAGTGAGCGTCGAGGAGCTCGAGTTCGACGCGCGCCGTCGGCTCGGCCTTGGGACTCATCTGGGCGACAAGGAACTCGGCCGCCTCCCGATCATCTCCGTCGATGCGGTCGGGAATATGATCCCGCGGGCCCAGGTCATCGGGAACGCATTCACTCGACAGATCGTCTTTCGGCGAGTCACCATGACGGCCGGTACGATGAGCCAGTTCTGCAGCCCCCAATTCTGGATCGATGGCGTGAATGTCCGGAACCTCGAGCCTGACGAGCAGTCGCTCTATATCCGGAACGCCAAGCGGATCGAGGCCTACGTGGCGAACGTCGCCCCGCCCCGCTTCACCGACTTCAACGGATGCGGCTCGGTGGTGATCTGGACACGCTGACGGAGGTGTCCCGGGCCTCGCGGTCCCACCTCATCCTCCCCCGACCCGCTATTTTTCTCCCATGACCGCCTCCGCCTCGCCCCTCGTCGGCGTCATCATGGGCTCGAAGACCGACTACGAGACCCTGAGCGCCGCCTGCGACCTCCTCACGGAACTCGAGATCCCCTTCGAGGCGAAGGTCGTGTCGGCGCATCGGACCCCCGATGAGATGTTCGCCTACGCCGAGGCCGCGGAAGGTCGTGGTCTGCTCGCGATCATCGCCGGGGCCGGCGGCGCGGCCCACCTCCCGGGGATGGTCGCCTCGAAGACCTTGGTCCCGGTGCTCGGCGTCCCCGTGAACGTCACCGCCCTCAACGGGATCGACGCCCTGCTCTCCATCGTGCAGATGCCGGCAGGCGTCCCCGTCGGGACCCTCGCCATCGGGAAGCCCGGCGCGACCAACGCTGCCGTACTCGCAGCGGAGATCGTCGGGGCGCATCACCCCGCGGTGCGTGAGCGGCTGCGCACCTGGCGTGCCGGGCGCGCCGACACCGTCCGCGCGCAGACCCTCCCATGACGCCGGCGCCCGTCCCGCCGGGCGCGACCCTCGGCTTCCTCGGCGGCGGCCAACTCGGCCGCATGACGGCGATGGCGGCTCGCACGATGGGTTACGATGTGCGCGTACTCGATCCCGAGCGCGACTGCCCTGCCCGACCCGTGGCGTCCCACCTGATCACCGCGCCCTGGGCCGATGCGATCGCGGCCGCGGAGTTGGCACGCGGCTGTTCCGCCGTGACGCTCGAGATCGAACAGATCCCGCGCGCCTCGCTCGAGACGGTGGCGGCGATCGCCCCGCTCCATCCCGGGGTCGAGCCGGTAGTGATCGTGCAGGAGCGTGCCCGGCAGAAGGAGTGGTTGCTCGCGAATGGCTTCCCCCTCGGCCCCTTCCGCACCGTGCGCGATGCCGCGAGCACGAGCGCCGCGGTGACCGAGCTCGGTCGCTCGATCGTGAAGAGCGCGATGGGGGGCTATGACGGCCGCGGGCAGATCCGTGTTCGCACGTCGGATGAGGGGGCGAAGGCGTTCGAGACGTTGCGGGCCCCGGTCTGTGTGGTGGAGGCCTTCCTCGATATCGCGACGGAGATCAGCGTCCTCGTCGCGCGCCGGGCCGATGGGGTGATGGTCGCCTACCCTACCTCGCGGAACTTCCACACCGATGGCGTCCTCACCTGGGCGGTGACCCCATCCGGTGTCGATGCCGCGCTCGAGACGCAAGCCGCGATGCTCGCGCAGCGGATCGCCGAGCGACTCGGGATCGTCGGGCTGCTCGCGACCGAGATGTTCGTGCTGCGTGATGGGACGCTCCTGGTGAACGAGCTCGCCCCGCGGCCGCACAACACCTATCACCATTCGGAGCGGGCGCACCCCACCAGCCAGTTCGAGCAGCTCGTCCGGGCGATCACCGGGCTCCCGCTGGGCGCAACGGCCGTGGTGCGCCCGGCCGCGATCCATAATCTCTTGGGCGATCTCTGGGCGCATGGTGCCCCGGATTTCACGAAGGCGCTGGCGATTCCCGGGGTGCGCGTGCATCTGTACGGAAAGCACGAGGCGCGCCCCGGTCGGAAGATGGGCCACCTCTCGGCGGATAGTGCGACGCCGGAGGAGGCGCTGGAGCGGGTCTGCGCGGCGTATCACACCCTGACCGTCTGACGGGAGCTCCGACCATGCCGACGCCACGACCGACCTTCCGCGAGCTCACCCGCGACGACGCGCTCGCCCTGCTGGCGCGTCATCAGGTGGGACGCCTGGCCTTCGCGCACCAGGATCGGGTCGACATCGAGCCGATCCACTACACCTACGCGGAGGGATGGCTCTACGGTCGGACCACCCCTGGGACGAAACTCGAAGCGGTCTCGCACAATCGGTGGGTGGCGTTCGAGGTGGATGAGGTCGACGCGCGCTTCGATTGGCGCTCGGTCGTCGTGAAGGGGGCGGTCTATCTCTTGCGCGCGGATGGGAGCGAGATGGAGCGGGCGCAGTATGCCACCGGGGCCGAGATGGTCCGGCAGGTCGTGCCCGAGGCCTTCACCCCTGATGATCCCATCTCC
>VHBP01000024.1 GCA_016871915.1 Gemmatimonadota bacterium | reverse complement strand
ACCACCTGCTCGGTCGGGACCAAGGCCTGCCGGATGCGCCGCGCCTCGGCCGGCGCCGGATCGGCGTCGATCTTGCGCTGCAACAACGAGCGGACCTTGTTCTCGTGGCCCGACGTGGTCTGAATGGCGTACCAGCGATGGCTCACGCGGTCAGGCCCCAAAGAGCGAGGGGATGAACCGGACCAGCAGCCCCTGAAGGATGACGTCGAGGAGGCCAATGAGTGCCCCGATAGCGAGCGAGAGCACGATCACGCCGATCGCGAGCTGCTGCACCTGCGGCCGATCGGGCCACGTGACCTTCCGCAGCTCGGCCATGACGTCGTGGTAGAACGTCACGAGGCGGGCCGCGAGTCCCGGAGCGGGCGTCGCGATCTCCTGCGCCACCTTACTTCGTCTCCTTGTGCACCACGTGCCTGTTGCATCGCGGGCAGTACTTCTTCCACTCGACGCGCTCGGGATGCAGGCGCTTGTTCTTGGTGGTGAAGTAGTTGCGATTCTTACAGTCGTTGCACGCCAGGATGATCTTGTCGCGTGGCATGGCGGCTTCTCTCGGTCACGGGTTCGCAGGCATCTCCCAAATGGGACATGCCGGGCCTCCCTTGACCCCGAATCGGGAAAAGGGTAGCGAGCCTCGAAAGGTAGATGGGGGGTGCGCGGCTTGCAAGTCCCGTACCTAAGGGGGCTTAGGGGCTGCCTGGCGTCAGGTTCCAGGTTTCAGGGGTCAGGGGTCAGGTAGCGCGCCGAGTACGGGGGGCGACGGACCGGCCATCCCTGCCGTTAACGGCGAAGGCGGGGGCACCGGAACCCTCTCCGATGCCCACGCCCCGTCCAAAGCACGCAACCGGGATCGAACCGGTGACCTCATCCTTACCAAGGATGTGCTCTACCGACTGAGCTATGCGTGCAGTAACCGCAGAGGTCAGGGACCAGGGGACAGAAGGCCCTGTTCACTGATACTTGCGACCTCTTCCCTGCCAGAGCGGGAGACGGGGCTCGAACCCGCGACATCAAGCTTGGAAGGCTTGCGCTCTACCAGCTGAGCTACTCCCGCGATCTCCTGATACTGACCCTCCCCGCCCCTCACCGACTGCCCTACAGACCAATGGTGGGGGAAGGATTCGAACCTTCGAAGGCGGATGCCGGCAGATTTACAGTCTGCTCCCGTTGGCCACTTGGGTACCCCACCCCGCGGACCCCGTCTCCGACTCGATCCCATCAGAGCCGACGGCGAGGATCGAACTCGCGACCGCCCGATTACAAATCGGGTGCTCTACCAGCTGAGCTACGTCGGCGATACCGATGTCCTACGCGAGCGTCGAAGGATAGTAGGACGAGGGGGAGGGGTCAATCGGAGGTACCAGGTACCTGGGGTCAGAGTACCTGTGCCCTGGGACCAGTCACCTGAGCCCTGCCTTCCACCTCGTCGTCCCCCCGGCATCCTCGATGGCGATCCCCTTGGCCGAGAGCTCGTCGCGGATCGCGTCCGCCGTGTCGAAGTCCCGGCGGGCCCGTGCCTCGCGGCGTGCAGCCAGTCGCTCCTCCACCCAGGCAGAGAGCTCGGCATCGGCCTGCGCGGGCTCCGGGATGAGGTCGAGCACCCCATCCACCAGCGCGAAGACCTCGCGGGCCCGCGCGAGCGGCCCCGCCTCACGCCCCCCGCGATCAAGCTCGCGGTTGGCGGCGCGCACGAACTCGAAGAGGGCGGCGACGGCCGCCGGTGCGTCGAGATCGTCGGCCATGGCCTCACGCACCGCGGTCTCCAACGCATCGGCCGCATCCTCGAGCGCCGCCGTCCCTCCAGACGCCGAGGCGAGGCGGTCGGCGAAGTCGCGCAACCGTCGCACCGCCTCGATCGATCCCTCGAGCGCCTCCGCCGCGAGATTGAGCTGTTTGCGATAGTGCGTAGAGAAGACGAAATGGCGCACGGCGGCCCCACTCACCCCGTTGGTCCGCAGGTCGGCGACGTTCTGCACATTGCCGACGCGCTTGGCCATCTTGGTCCCATCGGTGAGGAGGAACTCACCATGGCACCAGCACCGCGCGAAGGGCTTCCCCGTGGCGGCCTCGCTCTGCGCGATCTCGTCCTCGTGGTGCGGGAAGATCAGATCGACGGCGCCCGCATGGATGTCGAGGGTCTCCCCCAGGAGGGCCATCGCCATCGCGGAGCACTCGAGGTGCCACCCCGGACGCCCACGCCCCCACGGCGAATCCCACGCCGCGCCGCACGCCTCATCCTCGGCCTTGGCCGACTTCCAGAGCGCGAAGTCCTGCGCGTTCTCCTTAGCGTACTCGTCCTGCGCGACGCGCGCCCCGCTCTGGATCTCGCGCGTGTCGAGCCGTGAGAGTCGTCCGTATGCCGGGAACTTGTCGATCGCGAAGTAGACCGACCCATCCTCCGCCTGATACGCGACCCCGTTGGCGACAAGCCGCTCGACGAGCGCGATCATCTCCGGGATGTAGCCCGTCGCGCGCGGGTAGTGCTCCGCATCCTCGATGCGCAGATAGCGCCGATCGGCGTGGAACCCCTCGACCACGGGATCGGTGATCTCGCGGATCGTCTTCCCCTGCTGCGCGGCACGGACGATGATCTTGTCGTCCACGTCGGTGAGGTTCATCACCTGCTCCACCTGCCACCCGCGCAGCCGGATGGCCCGCCGCATCAGATCCTCGAAGAGGAAGGTGCGGAAGTTCCCCAGGTGCGCCGGGTTGTAGACCGTCGGCCCGCAGGTGTAGAGACGCACGGTCTGGCCATCCGCCGGAGCGAAGGGCTCGATCGAGCGTGAGAGCGTATTGAACAGACGAAACGGAGCCATCGCCGGAAAGCTAGACGGGCGATCGCTCCTCGGCGACCCGCGCGATCGTGGGCTCGGCACCAGGAGCCGATGTCGTGTGCGGACGGAGACGTCGAGGCCGCGGCCTCTTGGTGAGACTCGGTGGTGGGAAGAGCGGGCGCTGTCCCGCAGCGGGGCGTTCCGGCACGATGCGCCCGGCGCGGAGCCGGATGATCCGATCGATCCCGCCGGTTGACCTGATCGCCTCCGCGTCGCGCGTGGCGATCAGGACCGCGATCCCGGCGCTGGCGACGCGCCGGAGGAGCTGGAGGGCCTGCGCTCGTTCCGTCGGCCCACAGTAGGCGAAGGGCTCATCACAGCAGAGCAGCGCCGGCCGCGCAAGCAGCCCCTGCGCGACCACCACCCGGAAGGCATCGAGCGCGGAGAGCTCGCCGAGCCGGGTGCGTGAGCGTCCCTGAAGTCCGACGCGACGCAGCAAGGGGAGGAAGCGCGTCGGCGGATGGAGTCGCGCATCCTGCACCAGTAGCTGATCGGCGTGGAAGGCGATCGCTTGCCGCACCGACAGGAAGGAGTATTCCCATGGTCGTGGCCCGATTCGTTGCGGGCGCACGGCGCTTGGCTCTCCTCGGTCGGCCCAGCGCACGACACCGGAGGTGGGGGCCACCTCACCCGCCGCGAGCAGCAGGAGCGAGCTCTTCCCCGCACCGGCGGCGCCGGAGAGGACGACGAGCTCACCTGGAAAGAGCTGACAGGTGACGCGCGTGAGCGCGTCGACCTCGGAGGCGATGCCAAGGATCCCGGGACGCCAGCGCCGCGAGACGTTGAGGAATTCGACGACCGGCGTCAGCGCCGTCGATGTGGTGGTGAGGGAGGTCATGGCGGCATGATGCACGCATGGTCCCTCGCCCCCGTCATCATGGCATCGCGTCTCGCATCCGTTTGCGCTGCCGTCGCGAGAGCACCGGCTGGACGACCGCTGGCGCCGCATCGACATCGTCATAGACCCGCGCGATGAGGACGCGCCGCACGAGGACCATCACCACCGCGAGGGTCGGCACCGCGACGAGTAGCCCGAACGGCCCAAGGAGTCGACCGCAGATCAACACGCTCATGATCGTGAGCACCGGCGGGAGGTCGACGCGTCGGTGCATGATGACCGGGATGAGGAACTGATTCTCGATGACGTGGATCACGGTCCCCAGGAGGATCACGAGGAGCGCCTGGACGCCGCCTCCGTCGCTGGGCAGGACGAAGAGCGCGGGCAGCAGTGTGGAGACGAAGGTCCCGAAGAAGGGGACGACGGCGACGAGCCCGGTGAAGATGCCGAAGGCGAGCCAGTAGGGGACATCGAGGAGCCAGAGCCCGATGGCGGTGAGGGCCGCCAGCGTGGTCATGGCGATGAGCTGCGCGATGGTCCAGGCGCGCAGCGTCTCGGCGAGGGCATCGAGCACATCGGCGGCGGCCACGCGATGGCGGGGCGGCGTGATGGCAAGGAGGAACTCGCGGTAGCGCAGCGGGGTGAGCGCGAGATAGATCGCCATCACGAACACCGCGACGAGATTGACGACGAGGTGCAGGGTGTCGAAGAGCCGCGGGAAAATCCCGGTGACGAGCTTCTCCGCCTCCTCGAGGGCGACGGTGAAGATGCGATGCTCCCCCGAGACGAAGACATCGGCCATCCCAGGGATCCGATACAGGAGCCGCTCGAGCCCCTGCTCCCAAGCGGGGACGAGGGCGGGGAGCGCGGCGGCGATCTGCCGCGTCTGATCGATCACCGGAGGAATCAGCAGCGCACCCACGCCGACGAGCGCCCCGAGCGAGAGGAAGAGGGCGACGAGGAAGGCCGGCACCCGCGGCGACCGCGTCCACGCGACCAGGTGGTCGGTGACCGCGGAGAGGTAGACGGAGATCAGGGCCGCGAGGAAGAGGAGCAGCAGGAGATCCGCCACCGATCCCGCCAGCCAGAGCAACAGGACGGTGACGAGGATCGCGGTGAATCCCGGGACGACCCAGACCTTTCGAGTGAGCGCGTCGTTCATCAGATGGAGCGAAGGGAGAGGGTCGCGGACATGTGCGTCAGGCGCGCTTGATCTGCGTGAGCCGTTCCTTGGCGAGGCGACGACCGGTGGGTGTGGCCGCGAGCCCCCCACCGGCGGTCTCGCGGTAGCGGACATCCATCTCGCGTCCGATCTCGCCCATGGTATCGATCACCTCATCCGCGGGAATGGCGAAGGTGATGCCGGCGATCGCCATCTCGACGGCGGCCAACGCGATCGCGGCCCCCGTCGCATTGCGGAACACACAGGGGAGCTCGACCAAGCCACCCAAGGGATCGCAGACGAGTCCGAGTGTGCCCTGCTGCGCGAGCGCGACGGCATGGCCGACCTGCGCTGGCGTGCCGCCGAGTAATTGGGTCGCGGCGCCGGCGGCCATGCCGGCGGCGGCGCCGGTCTCTGCCTGACACCCGCCCTCGGCGCCGGAGAGCGAGGCGCGCTGCGCGACGACGGCACCGATCAGTCCTGCGGTGGCGAGGGCATCGACCATCGCCTGGTCGGAGAACTGCTGCTTGGCGGAGAGCCCGAGGAGCACGCCGGGAAGGACCCCCGCCCCACCGGCGGTGGGTGCGGCGACGATGATCCCCATCGCCGCATTCACCTCCTGCACCGCGATCGCGCGCATGAGCACCTCGCGGAAGACCGTGCCGGCGAGCGGCCCCTCGGGGCCCGTGCGCAGCTTGGCGGCATCCCCACCGACGAGGCCGGAGTTCGAGCGGAGGTCGCCGGTGAGCCCCTGCTTCACCGCCCCGCGCATCACGTTGAGCGCACGGAGCAGCGCCTCGCGGATCTCCGCCACCGGACGCCCCTGGTCGCGCGCCTCGATGTCGAGCGCGGCGGTCGCGAGGGAGACGCCCCGCGCCTCGGCGTCGGCGATCGCCTCATGCAAGCTGTGATACATCAGCCGCCCACCTTCTCGATGCGGTGCGTCCAGCGCACCCACGGGAGCGCCCTCAGCGCCGCGCCCACGTCATCGGCGGGCCGCTCGTCGACCTCGATCACCATGAAGGCATCGCCCCCGCGGTGCTTCCGCGAGAGCCGCAGCGTCGCGATGTTCACATCGGCCTCGCTCAGGATCCCCGCGATCCGCGCGATCGATCCCTTCACATCCTCGGCGACCATCACGATGGTGTGGTGCGAGCCGTCGACCTCCACTGGGTAGCCATCGATCTCAGAGACCTTGATGCGACCGGCGCCGAGCGAGGCGCCGAGCATCACATGATGGCGATGCGCGCGATGGACGGTGATGCGGACGGTATTGGGATGGACCTCGGGCTCCTCGCCGAGCGTCGTCTTCTCGAAGTGATAGTCGAGCCCTTCCTTCTCCATGATCTGCAGCGCATCGCGGAGCCGCTCGTCGTCCGGGCGAAAGCCGAGGAGCCCGCCGACGATCGCCTTGTCGGTGCCATGCCCTTCACCGGTCCGGGCGAAGGAGCCATGCAGTTCGATGAGCGCGCGCTCGGGGGTCCCCGCGACGAGATCGTGCGCGATGAGTCCCAGTCGGCACGCTCCCGCCGTATGGCTCGAGGAGGGGCCCACCATGACGGGGCCGATGATGTCGAGGAGGGAGACCATGGCGGGAAGCTAACGCGCGGTGAGGATCTTCTTCAGGTAGGCCCCGGTGTGGGACCCTGGGGTCTTGGCGACCTGCTCCGGCGTGCCCGCCGCGACGATCCGCCCGCCCCCGGTGCCTCCCTCGGGTCCGAGGTCGACGATCCAGTCGGCGGTCTTGATCACATCGAGGTTGTGCTCGATCACGAGGACAGTGTTCCCACGATCCACCAGCGTGTGGAGGACCTCGAGGAGGACGCGCACATCCTCGAAGTGGAGCCCCGTGGTCGGTTCGTCGAGGATGTACAGGGTGCGCCCGGTGTCGCGCTTGGCGAGCTCGGTCGCGAGCTTCACGCGCTGCGCCTCACCGCCAGACAAGGTGGTCGCACTCTGCCCGAGATGGATATAGCCGAGCCCCACCCCATGGAGGGTCTGGAGCTTGTGATGGATGCGCGGCTGGTTCTCGAAGACGGGGAGCGCGTCCTCGACGGTGAGATCGAGCACCTCGCTGATGTTCATCCCGCGGAAGCGCACGTCGAGGGTCTCGCGGTTGTAGCGCTTGCCGCGGCACTGCTCGCAGGTGACGTACACATCGGGGAGGAAGTGCATCTCGATCTTCACGAGCCCATCACCCTGACAGGCCTCACACCGCCCCCCCTTCACATTGAAGGAGAAGCGCCCCGGCCCGTAGCCGCGGAGCTTGGCCTCCGGCATCTCGGCGAAGAGTTCGCGGATCGGGGTGAAGAGCCCAGTGTAGGTCGCGGGGTTGGAGCGCGGGGTGCGACCGATCGGGGTCTGATCGATGTCGATGACCTTGTCGAGATGCTCGAGCCCGACGACGCGGTCGTGCGCCCCAGGGAGCACGCGCGCCCGATAGAAGTGTCGCGAGAGGGTCCGCTGGAGGATGTCCTCGACCAGCGTACTCTTCCCCGAGCCGGAGACGCCGGTGACGGCGATGAAGCACCCGAGGGGGAACTCCGCGTCGACCTGTCGCAGGTTGTGCTCGCGCGCGCCTTCGACCCGCAGCACGCGCCCGGGGGGGCGCGGCCGGCGCGTCTTCGGCGTGGGGATCGTGCGCGTGCCGTTGAGGTACTGCCCCGTGATGGAGCGAGCGACCCGCTTCACCTCGTCGACGGTGCCTTCGGCGATCACCTCGCCGCCATGCTTGCCGGCGCCGGGCCCGAGATCGATCAGATGATCGGCTTCGAGGATCGTCTCCTCGTCATGCTCGACGACGAGGACGGTGTTCCCGAGATCGCGCAGGCGCTTCAACGTCTCGAGGAGGCGCGCATTGTCCCGCTGATGGAGCCCGATGCTCGGCTCGTCGAGGATGTAGAGCACGCCGACGAGCCGTGAGCCGATCTGCGTCGCGAGCCGGATGCGCTGGGCCTCACCGCCGGAGAGCGATTCGGCGGAGCGATCGAGCGTGAGGTAGTCGAGGCCGACATCGACGAGGAAGCGCAGCCGCTCCCGCACCTCCTTGAGGATCGGGCCCGCGATCCCAGGGTCCAGCCCAGGACCAGCGGGGCCACGCACCGGGATGCTCTCGACGAAGGCGAGCGCCTCGATGGCCGCGCCGGCAGTGAACTCCCCGATGTTGCGCCCATGCACCGTGACAGCGAGCGACTCGCGCTTGAGTCGACGCCCCTGACAGTCGGGGCACTCCGCGACGACCATGTACGCCTCGAGGTCGGTCCGGATCGCATCCGAGGTGGTCTCGGTGTAGCGCCGCTGCACGTTGGCGAGGATCCCTTCCCACTTGGACGCCTCCTCCCCCTTCTTCTTCGCGCTCCCGAAGAGGAGCTCGAACTTGACCCGATCGGGGAGCTGTCCCCACGGGGTGTTGAGCTCGAAGCGAAGCTGCTTGGCGAGCCCCGGGAGGATCACGCGGCGGAGATAGCCATCGGGTTCGCCCCACGGGAGGACCACGCCCTCGAGGATCGAGATCGAGGAATCGCCGAGGACGAGCTCGGCGCTCGCCGTCCGCTTGGTGCCCAGCCCCGTGCAGGTCGGGCAGGCGCCGAAGGGGGAGTTGAACGAGAAGTGCCGAGGCTCGAGCTCGGGCATCGAGATGCCGCAATCAGGGCAGCCGTACCGCTCGGAGAAGAGCTGGGTCACCGGCTTCGCGTCGTGGCGCACCACCTCGACCAATCCCTCGGCGAGGCGCAGCGCGGTCTCGAGGGAATCGGTGAGGCGACCGCGATCCTCCTCGCGCACCGCGAGGCGATCGACGACGACGGAGACGTCGTGGTTGAGCTTGCGATTGAGCTTCGGCGGATCGGCGAGGTCGATCAACGCCCCGTCGACCATCGCGCGGACGAATCCTTGCTTGCGCGCGTGCTCGAAGAGATCGCGGAATTCGCCCTTCCGGCCTCGCACGAGCGGCGCGAGGACCTCGACCTTCGTCCCCTTCGACCATCCGAGGACGACGTCGGCGATCTGCGTGGGGGTCTGCCGGGCGACGCCCCGTCCGCACTGCGGGCAGTGTGGGGTCCCGGCGCGCGCATACAGCAAACGGAGGTAGTCGTAGATCTCGGTGACGGTCCCGACGGTGGAACGCGGGTTGGCGCCGGCGGTCTTCTGTTCTATGGAGATCGCGGGGGAGAGCCCCTCGATCACGTCGACGTCGGGCTTCTCCATGAGCCCCAGGAACTGTCGGGCGTACGCCGACAGCGACTCGACATAACGCCGCTGCCCCTCGGCGAAGATCGTGTCGAAGGCCAAGGAGGACTTCCCGCTCCCCGAGAGGCCGGTGATGACCGTGAGCTTGTCCCGCGGGATCGTAACATCGATCCCCTTCAGGTTGTGTTCGCGGGCCCCTCGAATGATCAGCGCGTCACCGGACATAGTCTTGCAAGTTCAAGGGGGCGGCGGGTGAATGGAAGGGAGGCAGTTGGCTAGATTGTCCGGTGGGGGTGGCGCATGGCTGCCTCCGCCGCAGGCCTCGGATATGACCGACCATCCTCTTCCCTCCTCCCTGCGATCCCCCGACCCAGCGCAGCTCCTCCTCGGGGCAGCGGAGGGGGTGCCCCTCGTCCCGGTGGAGGCGCACGGCCCGGATGCGACCCCGTTGCTGACGGCGGTCCGCGAGCCGCCCGTCTGTGGGGAGTGGTCGTACGACGACCGCGAGCTCGAGGAACCGGGGGGCACGGTCCTGACGGCGGTGATGCGGCCCGGCACGAGCTCGCGCTCGTCGTCCATGCCAGCACCCACCCCAGCACCCGCCCCGGTACCCACCCCGGCACCCACCCCGGCACCCACCCCGGCACCCACCCCGGCACCCACCACGGTTCCGGCCCCGATGCCAGCCCCTGTGGTGCCCACGACACCGCCGACGGATCCGTTCCATGTGGCGTGCGCGCGCATCGAGACCCTCGCGAACACACTGCGGTACGATGAGGCGGTGCAGGCACTCATCGAGTTGGATCTCCTCCGGCCCGATGCCCCGGAGATCGCGTTGTACACCGGGGTGATCGCCTGCCGACGCGCCTGTTGGAAGGACGCCATCACACCGCTACGCACGGCAACAGAACGACTTCCCGACCATGCTGGGGCGCACTACCACTTGGGGGAGGCACTGAACAAGTGCGATGACCTCCCGGGGGCGCTCGTCGCCTACCAGCGCGCTGCCGATCTCGATCCGACCCATTGGCGGGCCCTCAAAGGGGTCGGGATCATCTACGACCGTTTGGGTCGACCCGAACAGGCCGCCCCTTTCTATCGTCGTGCCAGGGACGCGCAACGTCCATGATCACGCGCGGCCGGCGGCGGACCATCCTCGGCGCCTTCCTGCTCGGCGCCTGGGGGCTCGGGATCGCGGTGGTGGTCCAGCGAGGCTTCTTCCGCGAGCGCAGCGCGGTGCTTGCCGAAGCGGCGCTCCGCTTGGGTCCGAGCACGAAGTACTTCATGGTCGAACAGGGGGGGCGCCAGATCGGATACGCCTCCACGCGGATTGATACCACGACGACCGGGTTCGAGGTCATCGACCAACTCACCGCCGAGCTGACCGTCGCAGGGCAGTCGTTCCCGGCGAGCGCGCGCGCCGTGCGCACGCTCTCGCGTGGCTTCGCGCTCCGGACCTTCGATGTGGCGATGGAGGCACCGACGGCGCCGCTGCGTGCACGAGGGGTGACGGAGGGGGATAGCGCGGTGGTCTTCGTGCTCGAGGCACCAGGACAACCGGCTGATCGTCAACGGATTGTGGTCGCGGGGCCGATCCTCCTGCCGGCGGTGATCCCGTCGGCAGCGATGCTCGCGCGCACCCCGAAGGTGGGCCGCCGCATCGCGCTCGCGAGCATCGATCCGACGACGATGACGCCGAGCACGATCGAGCTGCGCATCGCGGCGGAATCGCTCTTCACGTTGGTGGACAGCGCACGGTTCGATGCCACCGCGCAGGTCTTCGTCGCGGCTCGCACCGATACGGTGCGCGGCTGGCGACTCGTCCCGACGAGCGGGGCGGGATTCAGTGGATGGGTCGACGCGCAGGGTCGGGTGATCGAGGCGACGCAGCCCGGAGGGATCTCGCTCAAGCGGACCGCGTTCGAACTGTCGTTCTTGAATTGGACCGAGCGGTTGCGTCGGGCGCGCACGCCAGGCCGAGCGCGCGAGGCCGTACCTCCCACCGATCTGATCGAAGCGTCGGCGATCGCGTCGGGCGTCTCGTTCGATGGCGAAGGACCCGCGTCGCTCCGGGTGCGCTTCCTCGGCGCGGATCCGACCGGACTCGACCTCGCGGGAGGCCGTCAGACACTGCGCGGTGACACCATCGAGATCCGGCGCGAGGGCCGCGAGCGGCTGACGGCTCCATGGTCGCTCGCCGCGCCGCCCGCCGATTTCCGCCGCACCTTTGCGCGCGAACTGGCCGCCGAGCCACTCCTCCAGACCGGTGACCCGGCGATCGTCGCGCTCGCGCTGCGACTGGCCGGCCCCTCCCGGGATCCCGCGTTGGTGGCCGCGCGCATGAATCGGTGGATCCACGACTCACTCGAGAAGGTGGTGACGATCTCGATCCCGAGCGCGACACAGGTGCTCCGCGCCCGTCGGGGTGACTGCCACGAGCACACGCAGCTCTTTACCGCTCTCGCCCGTGCGGTGGGGATCCCGACGCGCATCGCCAGCGGACTCGCCTTCGTGAATGGCCGCTTCTACTACCACGCCTGGCCGGAGATCTGGCTGCGCGACTGGGTCGCGGTGGATCCCACCTTCGGGCAGTTCCCCGCCGACGCCGCGCACCTGCGCGTGGTCACCGGGGGGCTGACTCGCCAGGCCGAGCTCCTCCGCCTCATGGGTACCCTGCGACTCGAGGTCCTGACCCCCTGATGATCGCACTCCGTCAACTCACCAAACGCTACGGCCAGTTCACCGCCGTGAACCGCGTCGACCTCACGGTCGGCTCAGGCGAGCTCTTCGGCTTCCTCGGGCCCAATGGGGCCGGCAAGACGACGACGCTCCGGATGATCGCGGGGATCCTCCAACCTACCAGTGGCTCGATCCACATCGCCGGGGTGGATCTCCTTCGGGACCCCGTCGCGGCGAAGGCGAAGCTGGGATTCATCCCCGATCGACCATTCATCTACGAGAAGTTGACCGGGGCGGAGTTCCTCCGCTTCGTGGCCGGGCTGTATGACCAAGCGGGGCCGGAGGTCGAGCAACGCGCGCGTGAACTCCTGAGCCTCTTCGACCTCGAGGAATGGCGCGACGAACTGGTGGAGAGCTACTCGCACGGGATGCGGCAGAAGCTGATCATCTCGAGCACCTTCGTGCATCGACCGGCGGTGATCGTCGTCGATGAGCCGATGGTCGGCCTCGATCCGAAGGCGGCGCGCATCCTGAAGGACCTCTTCCGCGAATACACGCGGCGCGGGCACACGATCATCTTCTCGACCCACACGCTGGAGGTGGCGGAGTCGCTCTGCGATCGCGTGGCGATCATCGCGCAGGGGACGATCCGCGCGGCGGGGACGATGGCGGAGCTCCGCCGGGAGCTTGCCGACGGGGAGGAGGGGTTGGAGCGGATCTTCCTGCGACTCACCGGGGAGAATGCCGCCCGGAACCTCATCGACGTGCTCGATGCCTGAGGCCGTCCCCGCCCGGCAGGAGCGGTTGCCCGATCCCCCGCTCCTGCATCTCCTGCTTCCCAAGTGGCTCACGGCGCGGGCACGAGCGACGGCGCAGACTCGCGGGAAGGGGGCGCGCGTGGCGATCCTCGCGCTCACCGGCCTACTGTTCTGGGCGTTCATCTTCGGGGTCCTCGCGCGGTTGCTGACCTACTTCCGCGGCGTACAGGAGATCGGGGAATTGATGGCGGGCAAGCTGCTCGGGCTCGGGCTCCTGGGCTTCACCTCGCTTCTCCTCCTCTCGAGCGTCATCACAGCGCTCTCGAGCTTCTTCCTCGCGCGCGACCTCGACACGTTGGTCGCAGCCCCCGTCGACTGGCTCCGCCTCTACGGCGCGAAGCTGCTTGAGACGTTCGTGGCATCCAGTTGGATGGTGCTCCTCGTCTCGGTCCCCCTCTTCATGGCCTACGGGCTCGTGTATGACGGAGGCGTGGGCTTCCCGGTGATCGTGGTGGCGACGATGCTCCCCCTCATCATGATCCCCGTCACGGTGGGGACGGCGGTGACGTTGATCCTCGTGAACGTCTTCCCCGCGCGTCGCACCCGGGACATCCTCTCGGTGATCGCGGTGCTCGCCGCGGGGGGACTCGTCCTCCTCTTCCGGTTGCTCCGCCCCGAACAGCTCGCGCGCCCGGAGGGCTTCCGTGACCTCGTGGAGTTCATCGCCCTGCTACGGACCCCCACCTCGCCCTTTCTGCCCAGCGAGTGGGCTCAACAGGTGGTGATGGGGGCGCTGACCGACAAGATCCCCTGGCTCTCCCTCTATCTCCTCTGGAGCACGATGGGAGGCGTCTTGGTGCTCGGCGCGCTGCTGCACCGCCGCGGCTACCCCGCGGGGTTCAGTCGGGCGCAGGAGAGTGCACATCGCCAGGTGTCAAAGTGGGGCTCGCTCGCAAGGCTGCCCCATCGCGTGCTCGCCCCATTGGGGGTGCTCCGCCGAGAGCTCCTGCTCAAAGAGATCCGCGTCTTCTTCCGCGACACCACGCAGTGGTCACAGCTGATCCTGCTGGGCGTGCTCGTCGTGGTCTACGTCTACAACATCAAGTTCCTCCCATTGAGGGGGCCGGGGATCACCTTCTTCCTGGTGAACATCGTCCCCTTCCTCAACCTCGCGCTCGCGGGGTTCGTGCTCGCCTCGATCGCGGCGCGCTTCATCTTCCCCGCGGTCTCGCTGGAGGGGCGCACGCTCTGGTTGCTCCGCTCGAGCCCGATGTGCGTGCGCGATCTGCTCTGGGCGAAGTATTGGGTGGGGACGGCTCCCCTGCTCGTCCTCGCGCTCGGGATCGTGGGGGTGACCAATCACCTGCTCCAGGTGAGCTCGTTCATGGTGATCGTGTCCCTCGGCACGATCACCCTGCTGACGTTGGCCCTCGCGGCGATGGCGATCGGGTTCGGGACGCTCTTTCCGCAGTTCGAGACAGAGAACGCGGCACAGATCCCGACGAGCTTTGGTGGCTTACTCTACATGATGGCGTCGATCGGGGTGATCGCTGGGGTGATCATCCTGGAGGCGCGCCCCGTCTACAGCTATCTCTCGGCGCAGGCGTTCGGGACGACGGCCGATCCCACCGAGATGGTCCTTGGGTTCGGCGCGGCGGCCCTGCTGTGCCTCATCGTCACGCTCGTCCCGATCCGTATCGCCCTCACCCGGCTGGAGGCTGTCGAACGATGACCCTGCGCATCACCCGTGCGAACGAGACGGATATCCCCGCGCTGCTCTCGCTCAACAATCGCTATGCGGCGGCGGGGCTCACCCTGGTGCGCTCGCCGGAGTTCGCGGCGAATCACCTGGCCGATTATCGCGTGCTGCGCGATGCGAATGGCGGGGTGATCGGGTGCGTGGCGCTCGACGAATACAGCCCGAGCGTGGCGGAGCTGATCTCGCTCGCGGTCGACCCCGATGCCCAAGGGGTGGGCCATGGGCGGACCTTGATCGCCGCGGCGGTGGAACTGTCGAAGAGCCGCGGCTATCGCGAGCTCTTCGCGGTCTCCTTCTCCGACGAGCTCTTCCTCGCCGCGGGGTTCGAGCGGGTCCCCCTCCCGGCCTATCCGGAGAAGATCACCCGCTACCAGCAAGTGGATCGGACAGAGATCGAGGTCGGCGAGAAGCACTGTTTCGCCATTCGGTTGGGCGTCTCGCCGATGGCGTGAGGCGACGTCTAATGCGCACGCAACCGCTTGACCCGTTCCACCACCTTCCGGTCGAAGCAATGCAGGCGCGGGCCGAGGCCTTCGCCAGCGAGCTCCGCCGCCGCCGCACGGTGCGCGAGTTCTCGCCTGCGCCGGTCCCTCGTGCCGTGCTCGAGCCCTGCCTCCTCGCCGGCGCGAGCGCACCCAACGGTGCGAACCTCCAGCCCTGGCACTTCGTCTGTGTCAGCGATCCGGCGGTGAAGCACGAGATTCGCCTGGCGGCCGAACGCGAGGAACGGGAGTTCTACACCGCACGCGCCACTGCCGAGTGGCTGGCGGATCTTGCCCCTCTCGGGACCGATGCCGACAAGCCATTTCTCGAAACGGCGCCTTGGCTCATCGCCATCTTCGCGCAGCGGTGGCGTCCGATGCCCGACGGGTCACGACGCGCCAACTATTATGTGCCGGAGTCCGTGGGCATCGCGACGGGGTTCCTCATCGCGGCGTTACATCACGCCGGCCTCGCGACGCTGACGCACACCCCGAGTCCGATGGGATTCCTGAACCGTATCCTGGAGCGACCGGAATCGGAGAAACCCTTCCTGCTCTTGGTGGTCGGATATCCGGCCGACGGGGCGCGGGTCCCCGTCATCACAAAGAAGCCGCTAGGAGAGATCTCGACCTTTCGGTGATGCCGGAGGGATGACCACCCCGCCCGCCACGCGACGCCGTTCTCACCGATTCACCTGCTCGCGATAAAGGCATTGAACTCCGATCTGGCACTAGCGCTCGTGAACAGGGCGCCGTGCTCGCCGCCGGGAATCTCCACGAACCGCCGCCCGCGACACCCCGCACATGCTGTGACCTGTGACTTGAAGTTCGGCCAGCTGTGCATCTGGATCGGTGAGTCGTTCAGCCCCTGCACGAACAAGATGTCGGAGGTGTAAGCCTGAACGAAGTTCATCAGGGAACGCTGCTGGTAGGCGCCCGGATCGGCCGTCGTGGGGCCGAACGTCCTGCGGAGCGTGGCGCAGAACGTGCTCGCCAGGATCTGCCCGCTCTCCTCGAGTTGGCAGCGGTAGACCAGGTCCAACGGGCCCGGTGCATTCGCGATGACCCCGTTCGTCGAATGCATCGTATTCAAGCGGGTCACCATATATCCGCCCTGCGAGTGCCCCGCCAGGAAGACCTTCCCGACTCGGATGCCAAGTTCCGGGCCGGCGTGTCGCTTTACCCACAGCAAGGCGGCCTCGGCCTGCCGGATGCCATCCCCGAAGGGCAAGTTCTCTTGAGGATAGAGGACACTGACCAGCAGCATATCCTGGCGGTCCAGAATCCCCTTGAAGGTGTCCAACGCGGTGGTGGCAGCAAGCAACAGATCCCGGTCGGATTGGACCGAGCCGTGATAGACGACCAGCGCGTCCATTGAACCGAGTGCGGGACGGTCGATGATCACCGTCACGGTCACCCCATCGAAGGTGACCTGGCGCACCTGCCGGCCGGCCGATGGCTGATCGGGGGCCGGTTGGTCCATAGGCGTGGTCGCTGCGCAGCCTATCAGCAGCCAGACGCCGACCACGATGCCGCGACCCATCTGGCCAGTCTCGATCAGACCGGCGGACGGGTCATCCGACGCTCGATGATGACCTCCTGTCCAGGACGGTCGCGGCGGATCTCGACCCCGACCTCCTCAGTGCCGCGCGGCATCCCCTGAGGGGGGCGCCTCTGGATGGCCGGCATCCGCTCCCCCTCGCGCTGGCCCTGGATGAACGGCCTCTGCTGTCCACCACGTGGTGCGCGGGACTGCCGGATGGCATCGGCGCGCCCCCGCGCATAGGCACGAATTTCACGAAGCTTCTGTCGCTGCGGCTCGGTGAGGAGCCGCTCCGCCGAGGCGAGCGCCACCGAATCCCGCTGCCGCCACTGCGCCAGCTGCGGCTGGAGTTGCTGCATCCTGGCGCGCATGGAGTCGGGTGACATTGGGCGCCCCGGCTGCTGGAGCGCACGCCGCTGCCCCTGCATCCGCTCAATCAGCGCCTTGCGCTCGGTGAAGAGCCCGCGCTCGATGGAATCGAGTTGGGTGGCCTGTCGCGAGGTGAGCTCGAGCTGCCGCCGGAGGTTGAGGAGGCGGGTCACGCCGAGCTGGAGCCCCACGCCGAGGCCGCTCCCCATCCGGCGCTCACGGATCATCACGAGGCGCTCCGCAAGTCGCCCCTGCATGCCGGGGGCCATCTCCATGTCCACGTCCATCACGGCGAGTGGGGGCAGGGGAGGGACGGGCGGCAGCGGGCGCTGGGCGACGACGAGGGCCGGGGCGGCCGCGAGGGTTGCGATGCCGAGGAGGCGGCGGACGGTGATCATGGCAGAGCTCCAGAGAAAGGACGGCGGCGGAGGCACCGCTCCGTCAAAGGAGACGCTCCGGTACTTTTGAATGTTAAGCCGATGGCTGCCGGGGTCCAGCGCCCCCTATCTACCCTTTCCGTCCACCCTAGGCCTGATGACCGCGTTCCACCCCACCGCTCGTTTCCCTCGCGGCTTCCGCTGCGCCAGCCGCAACGTCGGGCTCAAGCCTGAGGCCAAGGATCTGACGCTCTTCGTGAGCGAGGTCGATGCCGCCGCGGCCGCGGTCTTCACGCGCAATCACTTCCCGGGCGCCCCCATCATCCTCGGCCGCGAGACGATCCGCGGGGGGGTGCTTCGCGCGATCATCGCGAACAGCAAGGTGAGCAACGTCGCCACCGGCGCGCCGGGCGTCGCCAACGCGCGTCGGATGGCCGCGGCGGCGGCAGCCGAGCTCCACACGACCCCCGATCACGTGCTCGTCAGCTCCACCGGGGTGATCGGGGTCCAGCTCCCGATCGAGAAGATCGAAGCAGGAGTGCGCGGGATGTCACGCGACCTGCAGGACGATCCCCTCGTGGGCGCCGAGGGGATCATGACGACCGACACGCACCCGAAGGCGATCTCCTGCACGGTAGGTGAGGCGACAATCACCTGCGTCGCGAAGGGCTCGGGGATGATCGAGCCGAACATGGCGACGATGCTCGCGTACATCTTCACCGATGCGGCGATTCCCGCCCGGACGCTCGATACGATGCTCCGTACGGCGATCGGGCGCTCGTTCAACATGCTGAGCGTCGACACCGACACCAGCACCTCCGATACCTGCGCGATCCTCGCCAACGGCCTCGCTGGCCCGGTCGATGAGGGGGCGTTCCTGCAGGCGCTGACCGCCGGCTGCATCCGCATGACGGAGATCCTCGGGCGCGACGGCGAAGGGGCCGAGCACCTCCTGCGGGTCCAGGTGCGCGGGGCGCGCGATGACCGCGAGGCGCGCGTCATCGCCAAGGCGGTCCTCAACTCCCCACTCGTCAAGACGATGGTCCACGGCGCCGACCCGAACGTCGGACGGCTCCTCATGGCGGTGGGCAAGTGCTTCGATTGCACGATCCATCCGGCGACCACCGAGGCCTGGATCAATGGATACCAGGTGGTGCGTGGGGGCGAACGCCTCCCCTTCGATGACGCGACGGTTCGGCAGGCACTCACCGCCGAGGTGGTGGACCTCGAGATCGCCCTTGGCGTGGGACCGGCTGACGCGATCGCCTACGGCTGCGACCTGACGAAGGGGTACATCGAGGAGAACGCGAGCTACTATTCGAGTTGATGCGCACCGGACTCGACATCGCGGTCATCGGCGGGGGAATCGCCGGCCTCTCGGCGGCATGGCGCCTCAGCGCGCGCCACCGGGTGACGTTGCTCGAGAAGCACCCTGTGGTCGGGATGGATGCGCACTCGCTCGACCTTCCGCACGACGGCCGCACCGCACGCATCGATGTCCCGCTGCGTGTGATCTACGAGGGATACTACCCGACCCTGATCGGGCTCTATCACGCGCTCGGCGTCCAGCTGGAGCGGACGAACTACGCCGGCTCGTTCAGCACGTTGCATGGCACGACCTACTTCCGGTATGCGAACTGGATCGTCGGCGGACGCTCGGTCCCGCTCCCTGCCCTGCCCTTGGGTGCGCGCGCGCTGCGCATCAATCGCGACCTCCTCCGCTTCTATCGGACAGCCCCGACCGCCCTCGCCGACCTCGGTGCCAGTGAGGAGCCGCTTGGTAGCTGGCTCGATCGGGCCGGCCTCGGCAGCGACTTCACCGATGGGTTCCTGATCCCCACGTTCGCGGCGGTCTGCACCTGTTCGACGACGGCGGTGCGCGCGTACCCCGCGCGAATCATCCTCGACTATCTCACGCGTGGGCTCACCTTCGGCGGGGTGCGCCGCGTGGTGCTGGGGACGCGCGAGGTGGTACGCCGCCTGACCGAACCGCTTGCCGAGGTGCGGTGCGGGGTCGCGGTGCGGTGGATCACCCCTGCTGTCGACGGCGTTCGCATCGCTTGGGATGGGGGCGAATCCCGATTCGATCACGTGGTGCTCGCCACGCAGGCGAACCAGGCGGCGCCGATGCTCGATGCGGGGTTCGCGCGTGAACGCGAGGCCCTCGAGCGCTTCGGCTATGAGTCGAGTGAGGTCGTGGTACACACCGATGTGCGACTCGCCCCGCACGACCGGCGGCGATGGGCCCCGGTGAACATGGTCATCGATCCACAGGGGGATCGCCCGATGGCGACCATCTGGATGAACCGGGTGCAACCGTCGCTCGCTGGGGACTCCCCCGTCTTCCAGACCTGGAACCCGATCGTGGAGCCGGAGGCCGCGCGCGTCTATGTGCGCGCCAGCTTCCAGCGTCCGATCGTGAATGCGCGGGCCCTCGAGGGGGCGCGGCTCATCGATCGCCTCCACGACGAACCGGGCCGCCGCCTCTGGTGCAGCGGATCGTATCTCGGTCCGGGTATCCCCTTGCTCGAGAGCGCGACGGCGACTGCGGCGAAGGTCGTCACGCACATCGACGGCGCCGCATGACCCTACACCCTTCCCCTGACGCCCAGATGGGCGCAGGATTGACCCATCGTCCCTTCCTTCTGCGGAGCTCCGATGTCTCGTCTCGTCCTGCTACTCGCTGTTCTCGCGATCGCCAACTCGCCGAGCCAGGCGCAGGGGTCGCGCCTCTATGACGAGCTCGATCGTCGCGTCGCGGCGGTGAATCCGCAGGTGGTCGCCTGGCGGCGCGACATCCACGCGCATCCGGAGCTCGGGATGCAAGAGACGCGAACCGCGGCGCTCGTCGCTGACCATCTCCGCAAGCTTGGGATCGAGGTGCGCACGGGGGTCGGCGGGACGGGGGTGGTCGGCGTGCTTAAGGGCGGGAAGCCTGGGAAGGTCGTCGCCCTCCGCGCCGACATGGATGCCCTCCCGGTCACCGAGCTCGTGGATCTCCCGTTCAGATCCAAGGTCCGTACCGTCTGGAATGGCCAGGAGACAGGGGTGATGCACGCCTGCGGCCATGACAACCATGTCGCGATCCTCATGGGAGCGGCCGAGGTGCTTGTCGGGATGCGCGCGCAGATCCCCGGGACGGTGGTCTTCCTCTTCCAGCCAGCCGAGGAAGGCCCGGGTGGTGCCGAACCGATGATCCGCGACGGGGCGATGGACAACCCGAAGGTGGATGCGGTCTTCGGCCTCCATGTCTGGCCCGGCCCCGCCGGTGACATCATGGTGCGTGGTGGCCCGACGATGGCGGCCTCGAACTCATTCCACGTGACGGTGCGTGGCCGGCAGTCCCACGGCGCCGCGCCCTGGGCCGGTGTGGATCCGATCGTCGTGAGCGCGCAGATCGTGAACGCGCTGCAGACGGTGGTGAGCCGTCAGGTGAACATCACGGAACTCCCCGCGATCGTCACGGTGGCGATGTTCCACGGCGGGGTGCGCGAAAACATCATCCCCGACACCGTGGTGCTCGGCGGGACCATCCGCACCTTCAGCGAGCCGCAGAAGCGGTTGGTCTTCTCGTCGGTGGAGCGGATCGCGACACAGGTCGCGGCGAGCGCGGGGGCGACGGCGCTCGTGACCATCGACTCCGGATACCCGGTGACCGACAACGATCCCGCACTGACCGAGCGGATGATGCCGACGCTCCGCCGTGCCGTGGGGACGGATCGTGTGCACCTCGCCCCGATGATCACCGGGGCCGAAGACTTCTCGCTCTTCCAGCGCAAGGCGCCCGGGGTCTTCTTCTTCCTCGGGGTCACGCCACGCGATCAGGATCATACGAAGGCGCCATCGAACCACTCGCCGTACTTCTTCGCGGATGAGTCAGCCCTGCCTGCCGGTGTGCGGGCGCTCAGCGCCCTCGCGCTCGAGTATCTCGGGGTCGCGCCGCGCTGATCAGGCGGCGAGCGACTCGCCGCAGCCGACGCAGAATCGCGCGTCCGCGGAGGGGACGGGAGCCTGACACCGCAGGCAGGTCGCCTCGAGGTAGCCTCCGCATGACGAGCAGAAGATCGCGTCCGGCTCCGGACGCGGCCCACACCCACCGCAGGCGGTGCGACGCGTGCGCATCCGCGCGATGAGACGCTCGGCGGCGTCGGACGAAGCGGCTTCAGAAGCGGCATTCACCTTCCCGTGGCCTTCCCGCGCGCGCAATTCGGCGAGCGCCTGCGGGGCATAGGTCGCGCGCAGGATCGCGTAGTCATCCTCCGAGAGCTTCCCGGTCGCGCGATCGAACTCGACCTCGCGCAACGCCTCGATCGCGCTCGAACCCTCGTCGGTCCCACCGACGACGATCGGTCGCGTCTGGACGATCGGGCGCGCGGCCCCGCTCTCCGTGCGGAGGATCGGGAGCAGGACATAGGCCAACGCCACGACGGCGAGCAGGCTGCCCACGAGGAGGGGGATCATCTCACGCCTCCTCGCGGATCGCGCGATCCAAGCGCGCCAGGTCATCGGCACTGACTCCCGGCAGTGACGAGGCGCCTCCCGGTGCGATCGGCGCGCGCACGGCCGCGAGCTGGGCCTCGGCGCGCCACTTCCGGAGTAGGACCGTGAGCGCGATCCCACCGACGGCGAGGACCACACCAGGCGCGAAGTACCCCGCCCAATTGAATCCTTCCTTCTTCGGGGCGGTCAGTGCCACCTCCCCATAGGTCTCGACGAAGGCGTCGAGGATCTCCTGCTCGGTGTAGCCACCGGCGATCAACCGCAGGACATCACGGTGCATCGCGGGCGAGGTGGAACAGGTGAAGTCGGTGGTGCGGCAGGTGTAGACGTCGAGGATGCAGCCGCACTGACACTTGATCCGGTGCTCGAGCGCGTCGCGCTGCTCGTCGGTCACCTGCGGCGTGGCGCCCGGCTTGGCGGCGCGCAGCACCGGCCGATACGCGTCGGTGGACATCGGCGTACTGGGCTGCGGCGCCGACTGTGACCCCAGTGGCGCGGCCACGACGGCGCCTGCCCCGACCACCAGCGCCTGCACGAAGCGGCGACGCGAGGCCACCTCGCTCATGCCGACACCGCGACGGCCTGCGGCGCCAACTCGGCCACATAGCCCTCCTGCCGACGGCGACGCATCGAGGGGGGCCACATGACGATCAGCCCGCCGATCGCCATGAGGATGCCACCATGCCAGACCCAAGCCACGAGCGGATTGAAGTTGATCCGGATCTCCGCCTGATCGCCGATCGCCCCCGCGAGCACGAGGTAGACATCCTGACGCTGTTGCGAGAGGATCCCCACCTCGGTGGAGGGCTGGAAGGTCGGCTGTCCACGGGAATCACGATGCTGTCGCTTCTCACTCGTGAGGATCGGGAGGGGCTGCCCATCGACGGTCGGCCGGAGCGCGACCGTGAGCACATCGCGATTGAGTGCCTTGAACTCGGAGAGCCCTTCGCTCGTGAAGGTCCAGCGCCGCCCGAAGGGATCGATCGCCGTCGTCGATTCCCCTGCGCGCAGCGTGACATCGTACTCCTTGCGGAACGCCATCCCGGCGAAGGCCGCGAAGAGGATTACGATCCCGGCGTGCACGATGTACCCGCCGTACCGACGGCGATTGCGCGCCACGAGACGGACCAGCGCCATGGGGACGCCCTCGCCGTACATCGTTCGGCGCGCCCCGATCCCCTTCCAGAACTCCTGGAGGATCGTCCCGGCGACGAAGGACGCGAGCCCCCACGTCATCAGGGGATAGAGCTCGCGGATCCCGAGGGTGAAAAGCGCCGCCGCTGCGATGACGCCGAGCGTGGCCGGCCCCGCGAACTGCCTCTGGATGTTGGCCACCGAGGCGCGACGCCAGGCGATGAGTGGCCCGATCCCCGTCAACGCGAGGAGGAGCAATCCGAGCGGGACGTTCACCGCGTTGAAGAACGATTCACCGACCGTGATCTTCGTCCCGCGCACCCACTCGCTGAGGATCGGGAAGAGGGTCCCCCAGAGGACGCTGAAGGCAATCCCGACGAGGACGAGGTTGTTGTAGAGGAAGGCGGCCTCGCGGCTGATCATCGCCTCGAGCTGGGCTGGCGACTCGAGATCCTTGAGCCGCATCGAGACGAGAACCACCGTCGCGACGAGGGCGAGGACGAAGAAGGTCGCGAACCAATGACCGACCGAGCTCTGCGCGAAGGAGTGCACCGACTGGATCACCCCGGAGCGGGTGATGAAGGTGCCGAGGATGCTCAGCAGGAAGGTCGTCACGACGAGGGTGACGTTCCACTTCCGCAGCATCCCGCGCTTCTCCTGGATCATGATCGAATGGAGGAACGCCGTGCCCGTGAGCCAGGGGAGCAACGACGCGTTCTCGACCGGATCCCACATCCAGTAGCCGCCCCAGCCGAGCTCCACATACGCCCACCACATCCCGAGGACGATGCCGAGGGTGAGGAAGACCCAGCTCACGAGGGACCAGCGCCGCACCGCACCGAGCCATTCGGCGTCGAGTCGGCGCGTGATGAGTGCGGCGATGGCGAAGCCGAAGGGAATCGCCGTCGCGACGTAGCCGAGGTAGAGGAGCGGTGGGTGGAGCGCCATCGCTGGGTTCTGCAACTGCGGGTTCAAGCCGCGACCGTCGGCAGGGACCCACTCCAGCCGCTCGAATGGATTGGAGGCGAAGACGGTGGTGGCGACGAAGAAGAGGAGGACGAGGGCGTTCGTGCCGGTGACCCACGGCATCAGCACGCGATTGTCCCGCCGATTCACCCAGGTGGCGAGCGCCGCATAGCCACCGAGGATGAGACACCAGAAGAGCATCGAGCCCGCCTGGCCGCCCCAGAACGCCGAGATCTTGTAGATGACCGGGAGATTCGCGCTGGTGAACGAGGCGACGTAACGCAGGGAGAAGTCGCTCGTGAGGAGCGCGGTCCAGAGCCCCGCCGAGGCGAGCACCACGAAGCCGAATCCCGCGTAAAGCCCACGTTCACCCGAGACGATCAGATCGGTCCGTCGAAGCCGCCCGCCCGCGAATGAGAGGGTCGCGGACCACGCACACATGAGAAGCGCGATCCAGAGCGAGAGCTCACCGACGAGGATCATGGCGTCGGCGGTTCAGCACCCGCCGCCGCGGGCGCGGCGGACTTGTACCCCTCGCGGGTCTCCTTCGAGTAGCCCTCTGGAGCCGCCTCATACCGCGAGGCACACTTGGCCAGAAGGGTGGTCGCACGAAAGACCCCATCCTCACCCAATCGCCCCTCGACGACCACGTCCACGGAGTCGCTGAACGTATCGGGGATCAACCCGCGGTACTCCACCTGATATGTGGCGTGGCCATCGGTCATCTGGAACGTGACCGCCTTCCCGCTCGAATCACGCACCACCGACCCCGGGACGACGCGCGCGCCGACCTTCACCCCGGTCCCGCGCATCCCCGGGTCCTCGAGCACCTTCGCCTCGAGCTCTTGTGGGGTGAGGAAGTAGACCGCCGTGTCCTGGATGCTGCCGGCCATGAGGTACCCCGCCGTCCCGAGGACGACGACCCCGCCGATGATGAACTTGGTGCGCGGATGCATGCCTGCTCCATCTCTGGGTTGTCCGTGTAATATACCCGAGCGCACCGATCAGGGTGCCATCTGTCGGATGAGCACGGCCCCCGTCGCTCCGCCCGCCGCATCGGCGCCGAGATCCTTCCACGAGAAGACCCGTCCCTGACGCCGGTCCCAAAGTTCCTTCCCCACGCCGACGGTCATGGTGAAGGCCGCCGCATGCCAAGATGCTGAGCGATAGTCGTGCCCATTCGCGCGAAGGACCCGATGCGATGCGCTCTGTACCGCAGCCGAGACGGCGAAATGCTTCGCCTTATCGACGGCGAACCAGCGATCCTCCGGCATGGGTGATGACACAATGGCGCGACCGAACGGGGCGGCCCCGAGCGAGAAGACGAGGAGCCACTCCATCGATCACCCGTCTCGGTCGCGGGCCCATGCCACCGTCGCACGAACCGCGCGGCGCCATCCGCCGAGTCCTGCGCGCGCCGGATTCTGCCCGCCCGTCGGCGCGAAACGCTGATAGCGGCGGGCGGCGAGGAAGGCCGCCGCATCCGGCCAGACCCCTGCGGCAATGCCGGCGAGCCCCGCCGCACCCAGCGCCGTCGTCTCGATCTCATCGGGGCGCTCCACGGGGACGCCGAGCACATCGGCCTGGAACTGCATCAGCCAATCGTTGAACGTCGCGCCGCCATCGACACGGAGGAGGTCGAGCGAGGCCCCGCTCACGCTGCGCATCGTCTCGAGCACATCCGCCGTGCCATACGCCATCGCCTCGAGCGCGGCGCGCACGAGATGCGCACGCTGCGTGCCGCGCGTCAGCCCCACGATCGTGCCGCGCGCTGCCGGCTCCCACGCAGGCGCCCCGAGCCCGGTGAGCGCCGGCACGAAGTAGACACCTTCGGTGGAGGGCACCGCGCGCGCCATCGCCTCGCTCTCCTGCGCCGCCTCGAGCAAGCCGAGACCATCGCGGAGCCACTGCACCGCCGCCCCAGCGACGAAGATCGAGGATTCCAGCGCGTAGACCGGCGCGCCCTCGGCATCACACGCCAAGGTGGTGAGGATCCCGCGACCTCCTTCAGGCCGAGCGCGTCCCGTGTTCAACAGCAGGAACGCCCCGGTGCCGTAGGTGTTCTTCCCCTCCCCGCTTTCCCAGCACCCCTGCCCCCAGAGGGCAGCCTGCTGGTCGCCGGCGACCCCGAGGATGGGCAACGCCGCCCCGAGATGCTCCGCGGCCGCGACACCGAACGTCCCCGCTGACGTCCGGATCTCCGGAAGCAGCTCCCGTGGCACACCGAAGCGCTCGAGCAGCGGGGCGCTCCATTCCCGCGTCGCGATGTCACAGAGCATCGTGCGCGAGGCATTGGTGTGATCGGTGGCGTGCACCGCGCCATCGGTAAGTCGCCAGATCAACCAGCTGTCGACGGTCCCCGCGGCGAGATCGGTCAGCGGGATCCCCTGTGGCCGCGCGACCTCGCGCAGCAACCACTCGAGTTTGGTCGCACTGAAGTAGGGATCGGGGACAAGCCCGGTGATGCGATGCAGCCACTCCGCCTCCCCTGCCGCGCGGAGCTCGGCGCACCGCGGCGCGGTGCGTCGGTCCTGCCAGACGATCGCCGGCCCGACCGGGGCCCCCGTGCGGCGATCCCAGAGCATCACCGTCTCGCGCTGATTGGTGATCCCGATCGCCTCGGGCATCAGCCCCGCCTGCGCGATCGCGGCCCGCGCGGCGTCGCGCGTGGTGCGCCAGAGATCCTCCGGGTCGTGCTCGACCCACCCCGGTTGTGGGAAGTGCTGTGGGAACTCGAACTGCGCGCGGCCGACGATCCGTCCGTCCGCCCCGACGACGAGGGCGCGGGAGCTCGTGGTCCCCTGATCGAGCGCGAGGACCGCGCGGGGGCGGGTCGAGGTCATCGGGGAAACGTATAGATTGCGCCGGATACCCTCCAGCAGTGAGGACGCCCCCATGGTCACCCCCTTCGCCACCCTGATCCTCGACGTCGCCGACCAGATCGCGACGCTCACCATCAATCGGCCCGACAAGCTCAACGCGCTCAACCGCGTGGTTATCGACGAGCTCGGCCAGGCCTTCGCCCACCTCGAGACGCGCGACGATGTGCGCGCGGTGATCCTGACCGGGGCGGGGCGTGCGTTCGTCGCGGGGGCGGATATCGGGGAGATCGCCGAGGCGGCGGGGACGCCCGCGGGGTTGCAGGCGGTCGCCGCGCATGGGTCGGCGATCTTCACACGGATCGAGCGCTTCGCCAAGCCGGTGATCGCCGCGGTCAATGGCTTCGCGCTCGGTGGCGGGTTCGAGCTCGCGCTCGCCTGCCATGTGCGCATCGCCAGCACACAGGCGAAGTTCGGGCTGCCGGAAGCGCGGCTCGGACTCATCCCGGGGTACGGCGGCACGCAGCGGTTGCCGCGTCTCATCGGCCAAGGGCGCGCCCTGCAGATGATCCTCACCGGGGATCAGGTCGACGCGGAGACGGCGGCGCGCTTCGGGATCGCCAATGAGGTCGTCGCCCCCGACATGCTCCCCGAGGCGGCTCGTTCGCTGGCCAAGGTGATGCTCAAGAACGGTCCGCTCGCCCTCGCCCATGCGATCGCCGCGGTGACCGGGGGCGCGGCGCTCCCGCTCGATGCGGCACTCGCCTTGGAGTCGGAGCACTTCGGTGCGGTCGGTCGCACCGCCGACATGCGCGAGGGGACGACCGCCTTCCTCGAGAAGCGCGCCCCGACCTTCCGCGGGGCCTGAGTGTCTGCGGTCGCCCCGCCGGCGCGGCTCCGCACCGTCGCGCTGCAGACCTTCCGCAACGTGACGGCGGCCGATCTCACGCTCCCCCCCGAGGGGATCGTGGTGGTGGGGGACAATGGGCAGGGGAAGTCGAATCTCGTCGAGGCGATCGGGTATCTCCGGCTCCTCCGCTCGGGGCGCGGGGGGCGTGACCGCGACTGCATCCAGCATGGCGCTGCGGCGTTCCATCTGAGCGCGTCGCTCGAGGGGGTGAAGGCGACGCGGGTTACCGCAGCGGTCGATCGGCAGGGGCGCAAGAAGGTGACACTCGACGGGCGCGAGCCGGAGCGGCTCACCGATGCGCTCGATGCGCTCCCCTCGGTGACCTTCTCCCCGCGCGATGTGGACCTTGTGGCCGGTGGGCCGCAGGAGCGCCGACGCTATCTCGATATCACGTTGGCCCTCACCTCGCCGCGCTATCTGCAGGCGCTGCGACACTACCGCGCGGCGCTGAGCCGTCGGAACGCCGCGCTGCGCGAGGCCGCGCGGGCCGGTGGACGCGACACCGAGCTTGGCGCCGTTGCCGCATGGGAGCCCGCGCTGGCGCAGCACGGGGCGACGTTGATCGCCGAACGACAGGCCTGGGTGCGGTCACGGAGCGCGGAGTTCACCGCGCAGTGCACCGCCATCGGGGAGACGGCAACCACGGGGCTTCGCTATGCGGGGGCGTTCGCCGAGGAGGCAAGCGCCGAGTCGCTCCTGGACGCGTTGCAGCGGCAGCGCCCGCTTGATGTGCGGCGTGGTCTCACGCAGACGGGGCCGCACCGCGATGACCTCGCGCTCACCCTCGATGGGCACGACCTGCGCGTCGTCGGCTCGGCCGGGCAACAGCGCACCTCGGCGATCGTGCTTCGACTGTTGGAGGCGGCGACGCACCAGGCGGCCACGGGGGTGATGCCGGTGCTGCTCCTCGACGATCCCTTCGCGGAGCTCGATCGGCGGCGGACGGAACGGATCCTCGCGCTGCTCGACGGGATCGGGGATGGGCAGCATGTGGTGTGCGTGCCGCGGGCGGACGAGATCCCCGCACGCTTCACGCGACTCGCGCGGTGGACGGTGCGCGACGGCGCCTTCGCGCCAGCGGCATGAGGCGGCGCGGCGACGAGCCCGGTGCGGGGCAGCCTCGCACGATCGGCGAGGTGCTCCCGGAGGCGTTGGCCGCCGCGGGGCTGACCGAGGCGGTGGCGCGCGCCCAGGCGATGGCGGCGTGGCCGACGGCGGTGGGGGCGCGAATCGCCGCGGTGACGGAGCCGAGGATCCTGACCGAGGATGGGACCCTCGTCGTGGGGGTCCGAACGCATGCGTGGATGACCGAGC
>VHBP01000023.1 GCA_016871915.1 Gemmatimonadota bacterium | reverse complement strand
GCCCCACCGCCTCGACCTCGCCGATCGGGATCCCGAACTTGTGCCCCTTCTCCCCCGTGGCGATGAAGCGATGCGCATTGGTGACATCCACTTCGGGATTCACACGCAGACCGACCGGCGCGACCACGCCGAGCTCAGCGGCGATCGACGCCAACAGCGCCACCTCCGCCGCCGACTCCACGTTGGTCAGCTTGATTCCGGCACGGAGCGCCTCGCGCAACTCATGCGCCTGCTTCCCCACCCCGCCGAAGATGATCTGCGACGGCGCAAAGCCGGCCGCGAGCGCCTTGGCCAATTCACCACCGGAGACCACGTCGCACCCGCACCCTGATTCGCGGATCACCGTGAGGACCCCGCGACAGGCGTTGGCCTTGAGCGAGTAGTGCAGCTGGTGCGGGACCCCCTCGAGCGCCGTGCGGAGCCGAGCGATCCGCTCGCGGATCATCGCCGCCGAATACACATAGGCCGGCGTACCGGCCCCCTCGGCGATCGCAGCGAGCGGCACCGCGTCGACGACCAACGCCCCCGCACGCTGCGAGAATCCCCCCATCAGTACGCCTTGGCCCAGATCACTTCGTGCTTGGCCGGCTCACCCGTCACGAGGCAGGTCCTCGGCGCCTCAGCCGAGCGGAACTCCGGATCGGGGATCACGCGGATCGTCGCCTTGGTCTCCTCCTTCACCTTGGCCTCGATCGCCGGGTCGCCATTCCACCCGGTATAGACGAATCCACCGGGCCCCTCCATGATCTCCTTGAACTGCGCGTAGGAGGTCACGTTCCGGTGCGAGTTCGCCTCGCGGCGCGCCTTCGCCGCGGCGAGGAGATCGCCTTGGATGGTCTCGAGCAATGTCGCGACCGTCGCCGGGAGCCCCGCCATCGGGAGCGCGGCCTTGGCGCGCATATCGCGCCGCGCCGAGAAGACGGAGCCCTTCTCGAGATCCTTCGGGCCGATCTCGAGCCGGAGCGGGACGCCGCGCATCTCCCATTCGTAGTACTTGGCGCCGGGCTTCACCCCTTCGCGGTCGTCCACCGTCACACGCAACCGGTCGGTCGCGCCGCGGCCCGTCCACTCGGTCAGCTCGATACGCACCTTCTGTGCCGCCTCGACCACGCGCGCCCGCTCCTCGTCCGACTTCCAGATGGGGACGATCACCACCTCGATCGGCGCGAGCCGCGGCGGGCAGACCAATCCGTTGTCATCGGAGTGCGTCATGACGAGCCCCCCGACCATGCGCGTCGAGACGCCCCACGACGTGTTCCACGCGAAGGCCTGTTCGCCATTCTCCGCCTGGAACTGCAACTCGAACGCCTTCGCGAAGTTCTGTCCGAGATTGTGCGAGGTACCGGCCTGCAGCGCCTTGTTGTCCTGCATCATCGCTTCGCAGGAGTAGGTGCGGAGCGCCCCCGCGAACTTCTCGCTCTCGGTCTTCTGCCCCGTGATGACCGGCATCGCGATCCACCCCTCCATGAACTCGCGATAGAGTCCGAGGATGAGCCGCGCCTCCGTCTCCGCCTCCGCCTCCGTAGCGTGGGCCGTGTGGCCCTCCTGCCAGAGGAACTCGAGGGTACGCAGGAAGAGTCGCGTCCGCATCTCCCAGCGGACGACGTTCGCCCACTGATTGATCTTGATCGGCAGATCGCGATACGACTGCGTCCACTTCGCGAACATGTGGTAGATGATCGTCTCCGACGTCGGCCGGACGACGAGCGGCTCCTCGAGCACCTTCCCACCACCATGCGTCACGACGGCGGTCTCGGGCGCGAACCCCTCCACATGCTGCGCTTCCTTGCTCAGGAAGCTCTGTGGGATGAAGAGTGGGAAGTAGGCGTTCTGGTGCCCCGTCGCCTTGAACATGTCGTCCAGGGTACGCTGCATCCGCTCCCAGATCCCATAGCCGTTCGGCCGGATCACCATCGACCCCTTCACCGGCGAATAGTCCGCCAGCTCGGAGCGCAACACGAGTTCGTTGTACCACGCGCTGAAGTCCTCAGTGCGCGTCGTCAGCTTCTTGTCGTCAGCCATGGGAGTTCGAGATCGAGTCGCGCTGGGCCCGGAGCCAGTCGCGGAGGGCCTGCATCGTGGAGGGCTCGCCGGCGAGGATCGCCGCGAGCGACATCGTGTGGGTCGGGGCGTCCTTCATCTTGCCGAGGATCGCGGTCACCTCGACCTCACCATCCTCGCGTACACCGAAGACGGCGGCGGCCCCCGCCTTCTTGGCGCCATCCACCTGATTGCGCGTGGCCTGCGAGAGGAAGCGCTCGGCGTTGAGGCCGTGATCCACTTGGAATCCGGCGCGGCGAAGCGCACTCACCAACTGCAGCGCCTCGGCATAGGGACGCCCCACCGCCCAATGGCCGGCGATGAGATAGAGATCGGCCGTCGTGCCGATGGTGGTCGGGAAGAGCCCGCGATCCTGCAGCAGTTCGCCGAGGACCACGTCCCCCATCCCGAAACCAAGAGCGGGAAGGTCGGTGCCACCGAGGGCCTTGAGGAGGGTGTCATACCGTCCGCCCCCACAGATCGCGCGCAGCTCGCCCTTGGCATCGAAGAACTCGAAGACGATCCCGGTGTAGTACGCGAGTCCGCGCACGATCGAGAGGTCGAGATCGACCCAGTCCCCGATGCCGAGTGCGGCGCAGTGCTCGAGGTAGCGTCCGAAGCGCTCGATCGACTCGGCCGCGGCGGGGTGCGCCCCGAAGCGGGCACGCAGGGTCTCGAGCGTGGTCCCGGAGGCGAGGGTCAGCACCTCTTCCACCGTAGCGGCGGAGAGGCCGGCCGCGGCGAGCTTCTCAGCGGAGACCTCGCGCGGCTGGCGGGCGAGTTTGTCGACGACGGCGTAGACCGCCGGCACCTGCGCCTCGGTCACCCCGAGCGCCTGCAACACCCCGCTCAGCAACCGGCGGTCGCTGACCCGCGCGCGCACATCGGCGCTCGTGAGTCCGAGTTCGCGCATGATGTCGACGGCGACCGCCACCAGCTCGGCGTCCGCGACCTCGCTCGCCTCGCCGACGATGTCGACGTTCAGCTGGTAGTGCTCGCGCAGCCGCCCACGTTGGGCGCGCTCGTAGCGGAAGAGCTGCGGGGTTGAGAACCACCGCACCGGCTTGCGGAGGGCGTTGGCGCGGGCGCCGACCATCCGGGCGAAGGTGGGGGTCATCTCGGGACGGAGCGCGACCTCCCGTCCTCCCTTGTCGACGAAGTTGTAGAGCTGGCCGACGATCTCGTCCCCGCTCTTGCGGGTGTAGAGGTCCAAGGGCTCGAGCGGGGGGCCATCGTACTCGACGAAGGCGTACCGGCGCGCGACGGCCCGCCAAGCCTGGAAGATATGGGCGCGGCGGGCCAGCTCGTCGGGATAGAAATCACGGAATCCGGGTAACGCCCCGCTACTCATCCGCGGAATCTACCCGGTCGCCGGAGACCCCGGCAACCGCGCCATGGCGTCGCCCACGGTGTGAAATGACCCCGTCACGAGGATGGTCTCCCCCATCGACGGGGCGCGTGCCAAGGCCCGATCGAAGTCGGGCTCCAGCTCGGCCCGCCACCCCTCACCTCGAGCGAAGGCGAGGGCCTCGGAGGCCACCCAGGCGCGACTCGTGGGCGCCGTGGGGGCGTTGGTGAGCAGGAACCCGTGAACCACCGGCGCTAAGGCCCTGAGGATCCCCCGCCAGTCCTTGTCGCCGAGGACGCTCACCAGAGCCACCAGCGGCCCAGGTGGGGACACCGCCCGAAGGGTCTCCGCTGTGACCGCCGCCCCCGCGGGATTGTGCGCCACATCGAAGATCCAGCGTCCCTGCCGCGAGAACCGACCCGCCAATTGGACCTCGGCGAGGGCCGCCACCGCGGCCTCACGCGGCACCCGGAAGGGGGCCGGGAGGGCATCGAGCATCGTGAGGGTCACCAGGGCATTCGCCACCTGATGGTGGCCCGCGAGCCCCGTGGCCACCTCGAGCCCCTGCCACCGGAACCGCGTCCCCGCTGCCGTGACGCGAATCGCCGTCGCCTCCCCCTCCTCGGCGACGATGCGGACGGGGGCGGCACCCCGGCGGGCCGCCTCCTCCGCCAACACGTGGCGCACCGCCGGATCGGGCTCACCTACGATCGCCGGCACCCCCGCCTTGAAGATCCCCGCCTTCTCCCGCGCGATCTGCGGGAGCGTCTCCCCGAGCCACTCCATGTGATCGAAGCCGATGCTCGTCACCCCGGCGACGAGGGGCCGTACGACATTCGTCGCATCGAGCCGCCCGCCGAGTCCCGTCTCGATCACCGCGATATCGACCTGGGCATCGGCGAAGAGCTGGAACCCCATCGCGGTCGTCGCTTCGAAGAAGGTCACGCCCAACGTCTCGACCCTCGGCGTCCACCGCTCGAGGAAGTCGAAGATCGGGGCCTCGTCGATCGGCGCCCCATCGATGCGGAAGCGCTCGCGGAAGTCGACGAGATGCGGCGAGGTGTAGGTCCCCACGCGGAATCCCTGCCGACGCAACACCGTCTCGAGGGAGGCGCAGACGCTCCCCTTCCCGTTCGTGCCAGCGATGTGGATGATCGGCAGTCGCTGATGCGGATCGCCGAGTTCATGGAGGAATCCCTCCACGCGCTCGAGTCCCAACTTCCACTGCCCCGTGGTCCGCGCGAAGAGGGCGTCGAGCGCGGCCCGATACGCACCGGTGCTCAGGGCGAGGTCCACCCCGTGGCGGCCGGCTTGCCACTCATGTGGCGCAGCAGTTGGCCGAGTGTCCGCTTGAGATGATGCCGATGCACCACCTGATCGACCATCCCATGGGTGAGGAGGAACTCCGCCGTCTGAAACCCTTCGGGGAGATCCTGGCCGAGGGTCTGCTTGATCACACGCGGCCCGGCGAATCCGATCACCGCCCCTGGTTCCGCGAGGATCGCGTCCCCGAGCATCGCGTACGACGCGCTCACCCCGCCCGTGGTCGGGTTGGTGAGCAACGACACGTAGGGGATCCGGCGCTCCGCCAACTGCGAGAGCACCGCCGAGGTCTTCGCCATCTGCATGAGCGAGAGCACCCCTTCCTGCATCCGCGCCCCACCGGAGGCGGAGATCACGATCAACGGCCACTTCTTCTCGAGGGAGCGCTGCCCGAGGCGCGCGATCTTCTCCCCGACCACGGAGCCCATCGACCCGCCCATGAAGGCGAAGTCCATGACGCCGAGGTTCACCGGCATCCCATCCATCTTCCCGGAGGCGGTGAGGATCGCATCGTGATCCCCCGCATTGGCGAGCGCCTTCTTCAGTCGCGCCGGATAGTCCGGGAACTGCAGCGGATCGACGGAGGCGAGCTCCTCGTCCTTCTCGGTGATCGTCCCCGCATCCAGGAGGAGCGAGAGGTACTCGTGGGCTCGGAAGCGGCGATGATGGTCACAGATCGGACAGACATTCGCATTCCGCTCGAACTTCTCGCGGATGTCCGTATGATCACATGCCTCGCACTTCTCCCACGCGTCCTTGGGGATCTCCAAGCGTTCGGTGCGCGGGCGACGCGAGGTCCTCTCCTTCCGGAACCAGGCCATGCCCAAAGCTGGGGGGGGTCGGAAGGGAGGGCAAGGCGCCTCGGTGGCGCTAGACGACGAGCCCACCGGCGCGTCCCCGTCCCTCCTCGGAGATCGACACGAGGAGCCCCACCGAGAGCCAACTCATCAACATGAACGACCCGCCATAGGAGAAGAACGGGAGCGGGATCCCCGTGACAGGGAGGACTCCCACCGTCATCCCGATGTTCACCGCGATATGCGTGAACCAGGCCGCGGTCAATCCGAAGGCGACGAGCGAGGCGAAGGGCGAGGTGGCGCGCCCTGCGACCCGGATCGTGCGGTGCAGGAGGAAGGTGAACAGCGCCAGCGCGACCAGGACGCCGAGGAAGCCCAACTCCTCCGCCACCACCGGGAAGATGAAGTCGGTCTCCTGTTCGGGGAGGAAGGCCAAACGCTTCTGGGACCCCAGCGTGAATCCTTTCCCGAAGAATCCCCCTGAACCGATGGCGACCTGTGATTGGATCACATGGTAGCCCGAGGCGCGCGGATCGGCGGAGGGATCGAGGAAGACGAGGATCCGCCGTTGCTGATAGGGATCGAGGCGTCCCCAGAGCAAGGGCGCGAGCACGCCCATCACGAGATTCGCGACCACGAGCCCGACCCCCTCCCAGCGCGGTGGTCGCACCCACGCGAGCATCGCGAGGAGGAGGAGGAACCATCCTCCCCAGATCCCCGTGCTGAAGGCGAGGATGAGACTGAGCGCCGGACTCGCAGCCATCACGAGCAACGGCCACGAAGCGCCAGCCCAGAAGAGCATCGCGAAGTAGATGCCGACGAAGACGATCCCCGTCCCGAGGTCGGGCTGCGCCATGATCAGGAGCCAAGGCACCCCGACGACGAGCGCCGACGGTACCAACTCGCGGAGCGACGACGGCGCGGCGCGCGATGCCGAGAGCACACGAGCGAGCATCAGGACGACGGCGATCTTCGCGAGCTCCGAGGGCTGACCGAGCCGTACGCCACCGATGGCGAGCCAGCTCTTGGTGCTGGCGGCGGTCCCCGCCCCCTGCCCGACCACGAGAAGCGCGGCGAGCACGACGAGCGAGACCACGTAGATGGGCACGGTCACGGCATCGACGAGCCGGACCGAGAGCCGCGAGACGCCATAGCCGAAGACGAGGCCGACGATCACCCAGAGCAGCTGGGTGCGCCAGAGCCCGACGACGAAGGTCGGCACGTCCGTCTGCCCAGCGGAGTAGACCATCGCCACACCGAACACCGTGAGGAGGGCCGCCGTCACGGTGAGTGGCCAATCGGCCGGGAGTCGCATGCCGCGCCTCATTCGCCCGCCATCTCCGGCATCGCGACGACCGCTCCCTTGAGGTAATGCTCCATGATGCGCGTGGCGATCCGCGCCGCACGCGACCCATGCCCGCCGAACTCGAGCATCACCGCGACCACGAGTTGCGGCGCCTCGGCCGGCGCATAGCCGACGAACCACGCATGGTACTGCTCCCTCGACTGCGCGTTCTGCGCCGTCCCCGTCTTCCCCGCGACGGTGATCCCCTGGATCCGTGAGGCCGCGGCGGTTCCCGTCCCGACGACGCTCGTCAGCGCGGTCTGCAGTGCCCGCATCTGGCGCGGCTCGAGCGAGAAGAGGCGCTCCCGCTCCGGGGAGCGTCGCACCACCTCGGGCCGCGCCGCCATCCCATCGGTGGCGAGCGCCGTGTAGAACCGTGCCATGCTCACCACCGTCTGCGAGTTCTCCCCCTGCCCGATCGAGAGATTGAGCGTGACGGCATTGGTCCATCCCTGGGGGCCGAACCGCTTGTCGTAGTACGCCCTCGCGGGATCGGTCGGGAAGAGCGGCCGCGACTCCGCCGGGAGGTCGATCCCACTCCTTGTCCGCGACCCGAGCGCGAGCCCCCCGGTGATGAGACGCTGCAACCCGATCTTGAGTCCGAGTTGATAGAAGTAGGTGTCACAGGAATGTTCGATCGCCTGCGCCAGCGTCGGGTTCCCATGCCCCTTGGGATCCCAGCAGCCGAAGAAGCGGGTGCCGAACTGATAGCCGCCGCGACACGCCACCGGCATGCGATCGTCGATGTCGACGAGCCCCTGCTCCATCGCGATGATCGCGGTCGCCAACTTCCAGATCGATCCCGGTGGGTAGGTCCCCTTGATCGCCTTGTTATACAGCGGACGCCTCGGGTCGGACTGCAAGAGCTCCCAGTAGCTCTTGGGGATCCCGCCGGTGAACCGATTGGGATCGAAGGTGGGGGCGGAATGCAGGGCAAGGACCGCCCCCGTCGTCGGCTCCATCACCACCACCCCCCCGATCAGTGAGTCGCCGAAGATGCTCGCGACGAATCGCTGCAGGTCGAGGTCGATGTTGGTCCGTAGCGGCTCCGGCGACGATGGGAGCTGATCGGTGCGTGCCACGGGCCGTACGATCCGGCCCCGCGCATCGACTTCAATGAACCGCGTCCCCTCGCGCCCACGCAACTGAGACTCATACTGCCGTTCGATCCCATCCTTGCCGATCAGCTGCCCCGGCTTGTAGTCCACGAAGGTCGAATCAGCGAGCTCCCGATCGTTCACCTCGCCGGTGTACCCCACGAGGGCCGACACCACGGGGCCGTCCGGATAGAACCGTTTCGGTGCCGACTGCACGATCAGCTCCGGGAACGCCACCCGACGTTCCTCGAGCATCGCTACGAGCGCCGGTGGCGCGTCGGTGAAGAGCACCGTCGGCCGCGAGGGGTCGGTTCGATAGCGACGGATCGCCGACCCTACCTGCTCCGGCGTGACGGGTGACAAGGTCCCGATCCGTTCCATCAATTCGCGGATCACCCGCTCACTCCGCGCCAGCACGGAGATGGAATACCCGGGGACATTCTCCGCGATGATCTCGCCGCGCCGATCGTAGATCACCGCGCGCGCGGCCGGCAACGGGATCTGCCGGAGCCGGTTGTCTTCGGCGGCGAGGGCGAAGCGCGCATGCTGCACGATCTGCGCGCGAAAGAACGCCAGCACGAGCACCAGAACCACGCCTTGGATGACCAGCATCGCGATCCGCGCGCGCCGCTGCACCTCGTTCGGATGGAAGTTCATCGCCGCCTCGGCCCAGGAGCCTCCGTGCGCGCGAGCCCCAACAGCCCCGCACCCACCATCGCGGTCAGCGCGGCGGAGAGCGGCGACCAGAGCCCTACCTGCACGGCGAACCCGACGCCGCGGAGCCGCCCCTCCGCCACCACCACCGCCACATCCGAGAGGAACTTGCCCAGTCCGATGATCACCGTCCCCAGCAGCACCGAGGCGCCGAAGAACCCCGCACGGAAGCGCGCCGCGGCATACCCGACGAGCGTGAGCACGAGCGCCCCCGCCCCGAACGCCGCCGGCACCATCGCATCCATCACCATGCCCAGCACGAACCCGACGAGCGCCGCGATCCCCGGCCGCGATCGAAGGGCGACCAACACCAAGGCGATCACCTGCCAATCCACCTCGATCCGCCACCCCAGGAGGGGACGCACCGTATGATGGAGGAGGAGCAAGAGCGCGATCCCGAGCGCGAAGGTGAGCCGGCTCGGGATCGTCATGGGGCCGGCCAGAGGCTGTCGACACCCGCGGCAACGCGCGGGATCGTGAGGATCATGACCGCGGAAAGGTCCGCGGGGCGCACCGCCGGTTGGACGAGATAGGTGCGCGACCATGCACTCCCCTGGTCCACCTCACCCACCACCCGACCGATGGGGATGCCCGCCGGGAAGACCCCACCGACCCCGGAACTCACGATCTCGGTGCCGACCGCGAGGGAGTCGCGGAACGGCACCCCTCGCCACTCGAGCAAGAAGGCATCGGAGCCATCCTCGGGGTGCGCGGTCACGATCCCGAAGCCCACCCCCGCGCGGCTCGTGGCGCTCACACGTAGGTCCGGATGCGGCCAGACGATCGCGAGACTCGTCATCTCCTCGACCGCCGCGACGAGACCGACCACCCCAGACGCGGCGACCACCGGACTGAGGGTCGTGATGCCTTGGCGCGAACCCGCCGAGAGGACGACCGTGTGCGCATCCCCCATCGCCCGACTCGGCACCGCCTCGGCCGGGACGAACCCCCACTGGAGCGCGGCGCCAAGTCCGAGCAGGGCGCGCAATTGCGCATTCTCCGCTTGGACGGCGGGGAGGGTCTGCGCCTGGCGGATCGTGCTGTCCGCGAGGCGGATCAGGCTGTCGTAACTCGTGACGGCGCGTTGCACGAGTCGCGTCCGGACCTGGAGCGCGGCAAGGGGCGCGATGACGATCTCACGGACCGCGCTCGCGGCGCGCTCCTGGCGCGCGGGCGAGAGCATGAGCAGGATGACCGACGCGACGACGCACGCCCAGACGAGCAGGCGATCGGTCCGCGTCTCCTCACTGGCGCCGCGCATCTCGGGCGCCTAGGTCAGGTGGTGAGCACCGACCAGTACTTCTCCTCGTCATCGAGGATACGACCGGTCCCACGCACCACGCAGGTAAGCGGATCCTCGTCCACATGGATCGGCAGCCCCGTCTCCTGCGTCAGCAGCACATCGAGGCCACGGATCAGCGCGCCCCCACCGGTCATCACGATGCCACGGTCGACGATGTCAGAGGCAAGCTCCGGCGGCGTGATCTCGAGCGCACGTCGCACCGCATTCACGATCTGCTGGATCGGCTCTTGGACCGCCTCGCGGATCTCCACCGAGTGCACGCGCACCGTCTTCGGGATCCCCGAGACGAGGTCGCGCCCCTTCACCTCCATCTCGCGCTCCTCGCCGAGGGGCGCCGCCGACCCGATCTGGATCTTGATCTGCTCCGCCGTCGGCTCGCCGATCAGCAGGTTGTACTGCTTGCGCATGAACTGCACGATGCTCGTGTCGAGCTCGTCACCGCCCACACGGATCGAGGTATCGGAGACCATGCCCGAGAGCGCGATGACCGCGATCTCCGTCGTCCCGCCGCCGATATCGATCACCATGTTCCCCGTCGGTGTCTCCACCGGGAGTCCCACACCGATCGCCGCGGCCATCGGCTCGGCGACCATGAAGACCTCCTTGGCGCCCGCGCCGAGCGCAGAGTCACGCACCGCGCGACGCTCCACCTCGGTGATCCCCGACGGGACGCAGACGATCACACGGGGCTTCACGCGGAACGGATGGTTCTTGATGATCAACTCGAGGAAGAAGCGCAGCATCTTCTCGGTGATCTCGAAGTCGGCGATCACGCCGTCCTTCATCGGCCGCACGGCGAGCACCCCTTCCGGGGTGCGTCCCAACATCCGCTTCGCCTCGAGCCCGACGCCCTTGATCTTCTTCGTCTCGCGATCGATCGCGACGACCGACGGCTCGTTGAGCACGATCCCCTCGCCTTTCACGAAGACGAGGGTGTTCGCGGTACCGAGATCCACGGCAATCGAATTCGCCGTGAGGAGCCCAGCGGGATTGAAGGAGGGCCAACGCATGATGGGGGTCTGACGCCGGCACGAGGCCGGGAGGGAGCGTCCGGGACGAATTGAGGAACCGGAAACTTATCCCCGAAAACCCTGATGCGACAACCGCTTACGTCGGCGGGACACGGTCTGACCCGACGGGCGGTTCGAACCGGACCGGGTACTGCACCAGCTGCGCCACCGCGACCCCCGCCTTCCGGGCCGGGATGAATCGCCGGTCGGCCAGACTCCGCCGGACTGCCTCAATCAGCAGGGGGTGGGTCGCCGACACCACCCCGAAGGTGTCCATCCGGATCTCCCCCGCGGCATCGACCACGAATTCGACCTCCACGTCCCCCGGCATCCCGGCGTCGAAGAGCGAGTCGGGGTAGAGCGGGGTCACCGCCGTCCCCTCGATGGCGCGTGCTGGCTCATCCACGGCATCGGCGGTCCACACCGTCGCCTCCGCGACCAACCGCGCGAGGACCTCCGCGGGGGTGGGATCCCCGCGCCGTGGACGTCGAGCCTGCGCCTCCCCTTCGCGCGACCAGAGCACGATCGCGCCCCCGCTCGACGTCATCATCCGACCCCCGGTGAACTGCGGCGGCACCGTCGCCGCCCCCGCGTAGATCTCGATCCCGGCGAAGCTCCGGAGGTCGAAGGCATCGAGGTCCAGCTCCGCCGCCGTCATCGGGTTCCCGTCGAGCCAGACCAGGGGGGCCACATTCGAGCCACGGATTCGATACGCGACCCGTCCCCCTCGGAGAGGGACGACCTGCACCCCCGGGACCCCGCGAATCAGGTCGGAGGGGCGCCGGAGTCCGCGGCGCTCGATCTCCTCGGCGGTGAAGAAGCGCCCCATCCCCTGCGCCCGGCGCTGGTAGAACCCCGCGAGGGGCCCGCGCACCTCGCGGCGCCCCGTCACGGTCATCGCGGGCAACGGGAGGGCGAGGCGCCGCAGCGTGCGCTCCGTCGACGTCCCCGGTGGGAGATCGAGCAGGCGCACGGTATCGGGGCGGAACCCCAATCGGCGGAAGACCACGGCGCGGGCGGCACCAAGCGAGGCCTCGGTGAGACGGAACCGCCCCGCAAGATCGGTCTCCGTGAGCGGCGCGCCACGCGGCAACGCGATACCGGTCTCGAGCATCACCTCGACCGGATCGATCCGCACCCCCGCGAGCGCGCGCCCGAGCTCATCGCGCACCACCCCACTCCGCACGCCGGCCTGGGCCGAAAGCACACCGGCGGCCGAGGTGCTCAGCACCCCGACCGCCAGGAGGACCCGCCAGGCGGCGACGCGCACGGCTATTTGACGAACTGCTCCGGCGCGTGGTACTCCATCCCGAAGGCCTCGGCGACGCCCTGATAGGTCACCTTGCCGTCGACCACGTTGAGCCCCTTGAGGAGCGCCCCGTCCTCACGCAGCGCCTGCTTCCACCCCTTGTTCGCGAGCTTGAGCGCGTAGGGGAGCGTGGCGTTGGTGAGCGCGAGTGTCGAGGTGCGCGGCACCCCACCCGGCATGTTCGCCACGCCGTAGTGGATGATCCCGTCCACCGTGTAGACCGGGTTCTCGTGCGTGGTCGCCTTGATCGTCTCGACGCACCCGCCCTGGTCGATCGCCACGTCGACGATCACCGCGCCGGGCCGCATCAGCTTGAGGTCCTCGCGCCGGATGAGCTTCGGCGCCTTGGCGCCCGGCAGGAGGACGCCGCCGACCACCAGGTCCGCCGTGCTGATCTGCTCGAGGACGTTCTGCCGATTGGAGAAGATCATCTGCACGTTCGCCGGCATCACGTCGCTGAGATAGCGGAGCCGCGGGAGCGAGGTGTCCATGATCGTCACCTTCGCGCCGAACCCGGCCGCCATCTTCGCCGCGTTCACCCCGACCACACCGCCACCGAGGATCACGACCTTGGCCGGCGGCACACCCGGGACGCCGCCCAGGAGCACGCCACGCCCGCCGTAGAGCTTCTCGAGGTACTTGGCCCCCTCCTGCACCGCCATGCGTCCCGCGACCTCCGACATCGGGGTCAGGAGCGGGAGCTCGCGCGTCGAGAGCTCGACCGTCTCATACGCGATGCAGGTCGCGCCCGAATCGAGGTGCGCCCGCGTCAGCTTCTCGTCCGCGGCAAAGTGGAAGTAGGTGAAGATCGTCTGCCCCTTTCGCATCCGCGGCCACTCGACCGCGATCGGCTCCTTCACCTTCACGATCATCTCCGCCTCCTTCCAGACCGCGTCCGCGGTGGGGAGGATCTTGGCGCCGACCGCCACGTACTGGTCGTCACCGAAGCCGGAGCCGTCGCCAGCCCCCTGCTCCACGTAGACGGTGTGGCCGGCGGCGACGAGCGCCTCGGCGCCAGCGGGGACCATCGAGACACGATTCTCGTTGGTCTTGATCTCCTTCGGGATGCCGATCTTCATGGGTCCGATGAATGGCTTAGGTGGGTCCTAACCGCAGGATCGTCTGCCGAGCTGCGCCGTAGAAGTCTCGGCAAACGGCGGCCACTTCTCCAGAGGTCACGGCATCGACGCGCGCCAAGACCTCGTCCAAGGGGCGGTACGGTTCGTTATAGAGCGACACGGCGGCGGCCCGATACATCCGCGCCGAGACACTCTCCATCGAGAGGGTGATCTGCCCCTTGAGCTGCTGCTTCCCCATCGTGAGCTCGTCGTCGGGGATCCCCTCTTGCATCAGGGCGTCGAGCTCCGCGCGCACCACCGCGGCCGCCTCGTCCGCCCGCTCCGGCGCGCACCCAAGGTAGATCCCCTGCACCCCGCTCCCGGCCAGGAAGTGCTGATACGAGTGCACCGAGTAGGCGAGCCCGAGCTCCTCACGCACGCGCTGGAAGAGCCGCGAGCTCATCCCGCCGCCGAAGAGCGTGTTCACGAGCATCAGCGGGTAGCGCCGCGGGTCGCCGTGCGGGACGATCGGGTTCCCGAAGACGAGATGGAGCTGCTGCGTGTCGCGCTCCACGGCATGCTCACCTGGCGCCACCGGGCGCGCGGGGGGCACCGGGACCTTCATCGCCGTGCCACCGGGAAGCTCGCCCCACCCGGCCGCGAGCAGGACGTCGATCAACTGCTCGTGCGAGCAACTCCCCGCCGCTGCGACGACCACGTTGCTCGCCCGATACGCGTGGTCATGCAGCGACCGCAGGTCGGCGAGCTCGAGCGCGCCGACCGACTCCTCCGTCCCGAGGATCGAATAGCCGAGGGGATGCTCGCCCCAGAGCAGCTCATTGTGCAGCTCGAAGACCATGTCATCCGGCGTGTCCTGCACCATCGCGATCTCCTCGAGCACCACGCCCCGCTCGAGGTCGAGATCGCTCTGGCGGAGCGCCGAGCGGAAGATCAGGTCGAGGAGGACATCCGCCGCCTGCGGGAGATGCTCGTCGAGCACCCGCGCCTGGTACGAGGTGTGCTCGCGCCCGGTGTAGGCGTCGAGCGACCCACCGAGCGACTCGAGCGACAGCGCGATCTCGCGCGCCGACCGCGTCTCCGTCCCCTTGAAGACGAGATGCTCCAGGAGGTGCGAGACCCCCATGAGCTCACGCGGTTCGTGGATCGAGGCCGAGCGGACCCAGGCCCCCAAAGCGACCGACCGCACTCCCGGCATCTGCTCCGAGAGTACGGTCAGTCCATTCGGCAGGACGGTCCGCTGAACGCCGCGTTCAGCGGCGTCGGTCGCGGACGTCGGGGTCACTCGCGGGAACGGCCTCCGCGGCCACCACGGGGACGATCCCCGCGAGGACGGCGCTCGCCCCCTTCGCTCCCCTCGCCACTCCCCGACTCGTTCGGGGCGGCGGCCGGCGCCTCGGCGCCGCCCTCCGGCTTCGGCAGGAGCGCCTTCATCGAGAGACGCAGGCGGCCACGCTCGTCGCGCTCGACGAGCTTCACCGTCACCTGCTCCCCCTTCTTCACCACATCCTCGGGCTTCTCGACGCGCGTGTGGCGCATCTCGGAGACGTGGAGGAGGGCCTCGGTGCCCGGCATGATCTCGATGAAGGCGCCGAACGCCGTCACCGACTTCACCGTGCCCGTGTAGGTCTCGCCCACCACCGGCTCCGCGGTGATCGCCTGCACCATTTGGCGGGCACGCTCCATCGCCTCGCCACCGACCGCGGCGATCGTGACGAGCCCCGAATCGTCGACGCTGAGCTCGGCGCCGGTCTCGTCCTGGATGCCACGGATCGTCTTCCCCTTCGGCCCGATGAGATCGCCGATCTTCTCGGGGTTGATCATCATCGTGACGATGCGCGGAGCGTACGGCGAGAGGTCCGGGCGCGCCGCGGGGAGCGCCTTCTTCATCTCACCGAGAATGTGCAACCGGCCCTCACGCGCCTGCGCGAGCGCCTCGGTCATGATCTTGAGGTCGAGCCCCTGGATCTTGATGTCCATCTGGATCGACGTGATCCCCTGCTCCGTCCCGGCGACCTTGAAGTCCATGTCGCCGAGGTGATCCTCGGTGCCGAGTATGTCGGTGAGGATCGCGTACTTCTTCCCTTCCTTGATGAGCCCCATCGCCACGCCGGCGACCGGCGCCTTGAGCGGGATGCCGGCATCGAAGCAGGCGAGCGAGCCGCCGCAGATCGACGCCATCGAGGAGGAGCCGTTCGACTCGAGGATCTCGGAGACGATGCGGATCGTGTAGGGGAACTCCTCGAACGCCGGGAGGACCGCCTGGATCGCGCGCTCGGCGAGCGCCCCGTGCCCGATCTCACGACGGCCGGTGCCGCGCATCGGCTTGGCCTCGCCCGTGGAGAACGGCGGGAAGTTGTAGTGCAACATGAACGACTTGGTGGTCTCCTTCGCGTCGTCGATGTTGTCCATGCGCTGCACGTCGTTCGCGGTGCCGAGCGTAGCGACCACGAGGGCCTGCGTCTGCCCGCGGGTGAAGAGCGCGGAGCCATGGGCGCGTGGGAGGAGCGACGAATCGATCGAGATGTTACGCACGACGTCCGGCTTGCGGCCGTCGACGCGGAGGCCGGTGTCGAGCACCTGCGCGCGGAGCGCGTTGTACTCGATGTCGCCGACGATGTGGCCGACGAGCCCCACATGCGCCGGGTCGAGGACGGTCGCCATCTCCGACTTGACCTCCTCCTTCACCTTCTCGACCGCCTGGATGCGGGTCGCCTTGTCCTTCTGGTTGATCGCGGCCTCGATGCGCTTCTCGGCGGCCTTCGTCACGGTCTTCTTGACGTCCTCGGGGATCTCGGTCCCGGTCCACGCCATCTTCTCGGGGCGATCGACCTTCTTGAGGAGCTCTTCCTGCATCGTGACGAGCTCACCGATCCCCTTCTGCGCGACCTTGAGCGCCTCGACGATCTCCGCCTCGGAGACCTCGAGCGCGCCGCCCTCGACCATCATGATCGAGTCGGCCGAGCCGGCGACGATCATGTCCATGTCAGAGAACTCGAGCGCCTGAAAGGTGGGGTTGAGCACCCACTTCCCCTCGACGCGACCGACGCGCACACCGGCGATCGGGCCCGCCCACGGGATCTTGCTCGCGCTCAGCGCGAACGAGGTCGCGATGAGCCCGAGCACGTCGTGGTCATTCTCCTGGTCGGCGGAGAGCACGTAGATGACGACCTGCACCTCATTCTGGAATCCCTCGGGGAAGAGGGGCCGGATGGAGCGGTCGATGATGCGGCAGGAGAGGATCTCCTCGTCGCGGGGGCGTCCCTCGCGCTTGATGAAGCCACCGGGGATCTTCCCCGAGGCGTACATCTTCTCCTTGTACTCCACCGTGAGGGGGAAGAACGGGAGGGGGCTCTTCTTGTCGCTGACGGTGACCGCCGCGAGGAGGACGGTCTCACCGTAGGTGATGAGCGCGGAGCCGGCGGCCTGCTTGGCCATCCGCCCGGTCTCGATGATCAGGGGGCGGCCGGCGAAGGTCCGCTCGATACGTTGCATCATGTGGGTTTGATCCTGACGATTGCACGAAGCGCGCGATCCGCAGCAGTGCGGTCGCGCGCTCGTGACGTGGGGCGCTTAGTAGCGGAGGCCGAGATCGGCGATGATCTTGCGATAGGCGTCGACGTCGGTCCGCTTGAGATAGTCAAGGTGACGACGCCGCTTGCCGACCATCTTGAGGAGCCCACGGCGGCCGTGGTGATCCTTCTTGTGCTGGCGGAAGTGCTCGGTCAGGTAGTTGATCCGGTCCGTGAGGACCGCGATCTGGACCTGGGAGGACCCGGTGTCGGTCCCATGCTTCTGGTGCGAGCTCATCGCCGCCGTCTTGTCGAACGCCATCCGATCTGTCCTTGCCTGCGCTGCGCAGTGCTGTGAATGCCTAATCGTTGGTAGCACACAAAGTTACGTCGCTCGAACCCACCCTGTAAAGGGGGGCCGAATGCCGGCCGAGCCCTCCGGCCGACCCTGCCGGCGTCACCCCCCGAACCACCCCAGGACGAGCCGCTTCAGGTCGTTGAAGGTGACCGTCAGGAAGAGCGCCGCGATCACCGCGAACCCGATGCGCGCGTACCACTCCTTCACCATCCGCGGGAAGGGACGGCGCCACGCCGCCTCCGCCACCTGCAGCACCACCTGCCCCCCGTCCAGCAACGGGATCGGGAGGAGGTTCAGCACCGCCAGATTGATGCTGAGGAAGGCGATCAGCGACCAGAGGTTCTCCATCCCGTTCTGCGCCGCCGCCACACTCGAGCGGGCGATCTCCACCGGCCCCCCGAGCTGCGAGACCGAGACCTCCCCGGTGAGCAGGTTGCCAAGCACCCCGATGACGTTCCCCGCAATCGCCCAGGTCGCCCGCCACCCCTCCCGCGCCGCCTCGCCGAGCCCGACCGACTCCCGGATCACATCCTGCTTGACCCCGACCCCGATCCGGCCGACCACCACCCGTGCGCCTTCGGCCGTGGTCGTCTCCTGCGCTTCAGGGACGACGGTGACGCGCACCGTGTCGGCCCCGCGCAGCAGCTCGAGCGCCACCGACGTCCCAGGCGCCGCGGAGATCTTCGAGAGCACCTCTTCCCAGCGCGTGACGGCGGTGCCGTCGATCGTCACCACGCGATCCCCGGACTGGATCCCCGCGACCTCCGCCGGACGCCCCGCCACGATCGAATCGACCACCGGCGGGACATACCCGGTGCCGTACCAGGCGAAGACCCCGGTCGAGACCACCACCGCGAGGATGATGTTCATCGTCACCCCCGCGAGGAGGATCACGAGACGCTGCACGAGCGTCTTCGACTCGAACCACCGGTCCGCCGGGATCGGATGCGGTCCGTGCGGGATCATCGAGTGCTCGTCCCAATGCCGCGACTTCTCGGCCTCCGGCGCCTCGCCCCCACCCTCGAGGACCTGCGCCGTCTCGTCTTCCTTGGACGCCATCCGCACATAGCCCCCGATCGGGAGCCAGGAGAGCGCATACTCCGTCTCCCCGCGGCGGCGACTCCAGAGCGGTGCGCCCCATCCCAGTGAGAAACGCGGCGCATAGACCCCCGCCCACTTGGCGGCGAGGAAGTGCCCGAGCTCGTGCACGAAGATCACGAGCCCCAAGACCAACAATGGTGCGAGCCAGCTGAGCATCACCGGAACTCCTGCACGAGGGAGCGCGCCGCCGCATCGGCGGCGAGCAACGCGGGAAGATCGTCACCGGGGCGGTCGCCGAGCGCCGAGAGCGCGTGTTCGATCGCCGCCGGGATCCGCGCGAAAGGGAGCGAGCCGTCGAGCACGCGGGCCACCGCGACCTCATTCGCCGCGTTGAAGACCGCAGGCGCCGCCCCACCTCGCCGCCCGGCCGCGATCCCCAAGCCGAGGGTCGGGAAGGCATCGTGCCGCACTGCCTCGAAGGTCAGTGGACTCGACGCCACCGGATCGAAGCGTGGTACCCCGCCGTCGGGGATCCGATCCGGATAGCCGAGGGCGTAGAGCACCGGGAGCTCCATCGAGGGCACCCCCATCTGCGCAAGCACGCTCCCGTCCTCGAACTCGAGCATCGAGTGCACGATACTCTGTGGATGCACCACGACCTCGATCCGATCGTACGGGATCCCGAAGAGCACATGCGCCTCGATCACCTCGAGCGCCTTGTTCGCGAGCGAGGCGCTGTCGATGGTGATCTTCCGCCCCATCGCCCAGGTGGGGTGATTGAGCGCGTCGGTGAGATTGGCACCCTCGATCTGCTCGCGCGACCAGGTGCGGAAGGGGCCACCCGACGCAGTGATGATCATCCGCGAGACGCCGCGCAGCGGGAGGAGTCCCTCACCGGCGTCGGTCCCGCGCGGCACCGCTGCCACGCGCCCCGCCGCGCACTGCAGTAGCGCCGAGTGCTCGGAGTCCACAGGGATCACCTCACCCGTGCCCTCCCGCACCGCACGCGCCACGAGCGCGCCGCCGACCACGAGCGACTCCTTGTTCGCGAGCGCGACGCGCTTCCCCGCCCGGAGCGCCGCGAGGGTCGCTTCGAGCCCCGCCGCGCCGACCACCGCATTCACGACCACATCGACGTCGGGGTACTGTGCGGCCTCCACGAGGCACGACGTCCCGCGCCCCCATCCCGCCGGGAGCGCCGCGCCCCCGTCCTGAACGAGTCCGACGTACGTCGGCATCCAGCGCGCCGCAGCGGTCGCGAGCCCGTCGCGATTCCCATTCGCGGTCAACGCCACGAAGTGGAAGCGCTCCGGATGACGCGCGACCACGCGCTGCGCCGTCTCACCGATCGATCCGGTGGCGCCGAGCAGCGCCACACCGGTCCGACGACTCACCGCCCCACCTTGAGGAGCGCCTCGAGGAGCACGTACCCGACAGGGAGCGTGAAGAGCAGCGAGTCGGTGCGATCGAGCACCCCGCCGTGGCCGGGGATCAGGGTGGAGCTGTCCTTCACCCCCGCCTGCCGCTTGAGCAGGCTCTCGACCAGATCCCCGATCTGCGCAACGACGCCGATCACCACGCCGAGGATGATGATCCCCGTGAGCGTGAGGCCGAGGCGCGCATAGGGCTGCAGCAGGAACGTCACATAGGCCCAGGTGCCGATCACGCTCAGCACGAGCCCACCGATCGCACCCGCCCAGGTCTTCCCGGGGCTCACCGAGGGCATGAGCTTGCGTATCCCGAACGCCTTCCCGACGAAGAAGGCCCCCGAGTCGGTGATCCAGGTGAGGACCATCGGGAGGAAGAGTAACAACGATCCGGCGAGCGCACCGATCGCGAAGCGATGATATCGGAGCGCATAGGCGAAGGTGAGCATTCCGCCGGCGTACCAGATGCCGAAGACCGTCGTCGCGACCGATTCGATCGGGTGCCCCGTCACCCCGCGTCGCCAGAGTGCCACGGAGAGCAACACCGGCACCACCAACGCGACCGCCGGGAGCGGCGGCACCGCATAGCCGAGCCGCGCCGCATGGGCCACGAGTGGGAGCGAGGCCGCGAGTGCGATCAACCATCCCATCAGCGGCTGCGCCCCTGCTCCCTGCGCGAGGCGCCCATACTCCCACGCCGCCAGCGCCGACGCGATGGCGAGCAGCGCCGCCAACGGCGCATCGCCCACCCAGACGATCCCCACGAGCACCGGGATCGCCACGACGGCGAAGAGGATCCGCTTGGTCAGCTCAGACATGCGAGCCCCGCCCTTGTGCGCTCAGACCGAGACGCGACCGAAGCGACGGTCCCGCGTCTGATAGTCGAGGATCGCCTCGCACAGATTCGCCCGCGTGAAGTCGGGCCAGAGCACCGGCGAGATATGCAACTCGGTATACGCGAGCTGCCAAAGGAGGAAGTTCGAGATGCGCCGCTCCCCCGAGGTGCGGATCAGGAGATCGGGATCCGGTCCCCCCGCGGTGAAGAGCCGGCTGCTGATCGCCGCCTCGTCCACCTGATTCGGACGCAACGTCCCCGCCGCGACCTCCTCCGCGATCCGCCGCGCCGCGCGCACGATCTCCGCCCGTGAGCCGTACGAGATGAAGAGGTTAAGCACCAGGGTCGAGTTCTTCGCCGTCTGCGCCATCACGCGGTCCACCGCGGCCCGCGCCTGTGGTGCCAAACGATCGAGATCACCGAGCATCTGGACGCGCACCCCCTGCGCCTCGAGCTCATCGGCCTCACGCTGGATGTACTCCTCGAGCAGCGACATCAGCGCGCCGATCTCCGTCGCGGGGCGCTGCCAGTTCTCCTGCGAGAAGGCGAAGAGCGAGAGGACCTCGACCCCGGCCTCGATCGCCCCCTCCACCACCTCGCGGACCGCCTTCATCCCCTGCCGGTGCCCCATCGGCCGCGGCAACATGCGCTCCCGTGCCCACCGCCCATTGCCATCCATGATGATGGCGATGTGCTTGGGCAGCGGCCCGTGGCCGCGGATCTGGGAGAGGAGGACCGGGGCGGTCATGTGAGGAGGAGGCTCAGACCTCCAACAACTCCGCTTCCTTCGCCTTCATCGCGGCATCGATCTTCGCGATCTCCTCGTCGTGCACCTTCTGGAGCTCCTTCTCGGCGTGCTTCACCTCGTCCTCCGACACACCGGAGAGCTTCTTGAGCGCATCGCGCGCATGGGTCCGGGCATGGCGCACTGCGATGCGGCCATCCTCGGCGTACCCATGCACCTGCTTCGCGAGCTCCTTGCGACGCTGTTCGTTCATCGCCGGGAGCGGGACGCGGATGATCGCCCCCTGGATCGCCGGATCGAGCCCGAGGCTCGACTCACGGATCGCTTTCTCGATCGCCTTCGCCTGCCCCTTGTCGTACGGGGTGACGGCGAGGAGCCGCGGCTCCGGGGCCGAGACGTTGGCGCACTGGTTCATCGGCATGTACTGGCCGTACATCTCGACCTTGACCGAGTCGAGCATGGTGGGCGAGGCCTTGCCGGAGCGGACCGAGGCGAACTCGCGGCGCGCGGCCTCGACGCCCTTGTCCATCGCGGCGCGTGCGTCCTTCAGGATGGCTTGGATGGTCATGATGGGAACCTCAGGTCAGGAGACGAGGGTGCCGACCGCTTCGCCCCGCAGTGCCTGCGCGACGATGCCCGGCGTGTGGATGTTGAGCACGATCAAGGGGAGCGCATTCTCCTTGCAGAGCGTGATGGCGGTCTGATCCATCACCTTGAGCTCCTGCTGCATGACGTCCTTGTACGAGATGCGATCAAACTTCGTCGCCGTCGGATCCTGCTTGGGATCGGCGGAGTAGACGCCGTCGACGCTCGTCGCCTTGATGATGAGATTGGCCCTCATCTGGATGGCGCGGAGCACCGCGGCCGTGTCGGTCGAGAAGTACGGATTCCCCGTCCCCGCCGCGAAGATCACGCAGCGCCCCTTCTCGAGGTGCCGCTGCGCGCGCCGCCGGATGTACGGCTCGGCGATCGTCTCCATCCGGATCGCCGTCATCACGCGAGTGTCGAGCCCTTCGCGCTCCAGCACATCCTGGAACGCGAGGGCGTTGATCACCGTGCCGAGCATCCCCATGTAGTCGGCGGAGACGCGATCCATCCCCATCTTCGAGATCTGTGAGCCGCGGACGATGTTCCCGCCGCCGATCACGAGCCCAACCTGCGCCCCGAGGTCGCTGATCGCCTTCACCTGCCGGGCGAACTCCCGGATGCTGTCGAAGTCGAATCCGAATCCCTTCGCTCCGGCGAGGGCCTCACCGGAGAGCTTGAGCAGGACCCGCGGATAGGCGAGCGCGGTCACGGGGCGCCGGACCTCAGGACTCGCCCATCTTGAAGCGGACGAACCGCTTCACGGCGAGGGGGGCGCCAGCGGCCTTCGAGGTCGCGGCGACGAGGTCCTTGATGGTCTGCTTGTCGTCGCGGACCCAGGGCTGCCCGAGGAGGGTGATCTCCCCGAGGAGCTTGGCGATGCGGCCCTCGACCATCTTCTCGGCGATCGCCTGCGGCTTCCCGCTCTCGACCGCCTGCGCGACGAAGATCTCACGCTCGCGCGCGATGAAGGCCGGGTCGACCCCGTCCTGATCCACCGCGACGGCGACGCTCGGCACGCCAGCGGCCACATGCTCCGCGATGTGCTTCCCGAGCTCGGCCGCCTCGGCCCCGCTCCCACCGGTGATCTCGGCGATCACACCGGCCTTGCCGTTGAAGTGGAGGTAGCTCCCCACGATCCCGGTGGTGCTGATGCGCGCCACGCGACGGAGCTCGACCTTCTCCCCCGTCTTCGCCGAGGCGGCCTTCACGACCTCACCCACGGTGCGCTTCGCATCGAAGGCCCACGGCGTGTTGAGGTAGTCGCCTTCGGCGCCCACGGTCACGAGCCCGTCGACCTTCGCGTCCTGCGCCACATGCTGCGCGACCTGCTTGGAGAGCGCGACGAACTCGTCGTTGCGGCCGACGAAGTCAGTCTCGCAGTTGAGCTCGATCATCCCCGCGGTCTTCCCGTCGGCGCTGAGCTCGATCACGATCTGCCCTTCCGAGGCGGCGCGGTCCGCGCGTTTCTCGGCCTTCGCGATCCCCTTCTTGCGCAGGAGGTCGACGGCGGCGTCCATGTTCCCAGCGCTCTCCTCGAGCGCCTTCTTGCAATCCATCATCCCGGCACCCGTGCGGGCGCGGAGCTCAGCGACATCCTTCGCGGTGATGCTCATCTCTTGAATTCTCGGAAAAGTGCGTCTGGTGTGGAAGCGCCGCCGGGAGGCTTAGACCCCGCCGGCGGCGCTCGGAAAGATACGCCGGGGAGCCTCCCCGGCACGAGCGACTCGCCTTACTCGGCGCTCTCGGTCGGAGCCTCGTCGCCCTCGGCCGCGCCACCCTTCAAGCGGGCGGCGATCGCCTCGGGGTTCGCGCGCCGACGGCGCGGACGAGCCCCACCGCGCGGCCGACGGCCGTCCCCGCTCTCGCGCTCGGTCCCGCGCTCCGACGACCAGGTGGTCATCTCGGCCGGCTCCTCGGCGTCGGGACGCAGCGGCGCCTCGCGACGGGCCTCGGCGATCGTGTCGGCGATGGCGCCGGCGATCAGCTCCACCGAGCGGATCGCGTCGTCATTGCCCGCGATCGGCACCGTGATGAGGTCGGGATCGGAGTTCGTGTCGCAGATCGCGATGATCGGGATGCCGAGCTTGTTGGCCTCGTCGACCGCGATGCGCTCCTTCTTGGCGTCGATGACGAAGAGGAGGCCCGGGAGCCGCCCCATCGACTTGATGCCCGAAAGGTTCTTCAGGAGCTTGTCGAGCTGACGGGTCATCATCAGCTGCTCCTTCTTGGTGTAGTTCTCGAACGACCCGCCCGCCTCGGAGCCCGCCTCGAGCTCCTTGAGCTTGCGGATCTGCTTCTTGACCGTCGCGAAGTTGGTCAGGAGGCCGCCAAGCCAGCGCTCGGTGACGTACATGGCGCCGCTGCGATCCGCCTCGGCGGAGACGATCTGCGCGAGCTGCTGCTTGGTGCAGACGAAGAGGACGTTCTCACCGCGCATGACGACCTCGCGCACGAGCTGCTGCGCGAGCTCGAGCTGCTGGCGGGTCTTCTGCAGGTCGATGATGTGGATCCCGTTGCGCTCCGCGAAGATGAACCGGCGCATCTTCGGGTTCCAACGTCGGGTCTGGTGGCCGAAGTGGACACCGGCCTTGAGGAGATCTTCGAGCGAGGGCTGCGACATCGTGTGTGATCCTGTGGAACGAGTGGTTGGTCGTCGTCTCGCGTCGGCGCCGGTCGCGACCGCCCCGGGTGGGGTGGCACCGCCGATCGGCTCAGCGGGACTGTGAGATGGACTGTCTCGACCGGCGGGGGCGTGGCGACCTGCGCCACCACGCCCCACCGACCGTCCGGCTTAGCGCTTGCTGAACTGGAAGCGCTTCCGGGCCTTCGGGCGACCCGGCTTCTTCCGCTCGACCGCACGCGCATCGCGCGTGAGGAGGCCGAGGTCACGCAGCTTGCCGCGACGCGACTCGTCGATCTTGACGAGGGCGCGGGCGATCGCGAGACGGAGCGCGCCCGCCTGACCGGTCTGCCCGCCGCCGGTGAGGTTGGCGTTCACATCGTAGGCCCCGAGGGTGTCGGTGGCCGTGAACGGCTGCTGGATCGCCGTCACGAGCGCGGGCCGCGGGAAGTAATCCCCGAGGGTCCGGCCGTTGAGGCTCCACTTCCCCGACCCGGGGGTCAGGTAGACGCGGCAGACCGCTTCCTTGCGGCGGCCGATCGTATGGGTCGTGTTGGTCGTCGCCATGGGTTACTTCGCCTCCGCCTTCGGGAAGGTGATCGACGCGGGCTGCTGCGCGGCGTGCGGGTGCGTGGCCCCCGGGTAGACGCGGAGCTTCAACCGAAGCTTCTGCCGGCCGAGCGCCGTCTTCGGAAGCATCCCGTAGACCGCCTTCTCGATCACCCGCTCGGGGTGCTTGGCGATCATGGTCGCGAACGGCGTGTAGCGCTCGTGGCCCATGTAGCCGGTGTGACGGAAGTAGTTCTTCTGCTCCGCCTTGCGCCCGGTCACCTTGACCTTGGCGGCGTTGATCACGATGACGTTGTCACCGGTATCCATGTGCGGGGTGAACATCGGCTTGTGCTTGCCGCGGATGATGCGGGCGACCTCGGTGGCGAGGCGACCCAGGACCATCCCCTCAGCGTCAACGATGAACCACTTGTGGTCGATGTCGGCGGGGGTGGCCGTATACGTGGTACGCATGCGGGATCCAGCTGAAGAGGAACTGCGCCTCACCGGTGCGGGATGCAACCCGGGTCTCGGCCGCCCCGAAGGGCGTTTTGGGACAGACCCTCAAGTTGGGGCCAAAGGTGGGCTAGGTCAACTGGGGGATGGGGGCTAAAGGCTGGAGGCTGAAAGCTTTAAGCCTTGAGCTTTAAGCCTTGAGCTTTAAGCCTTGAGCTTTAAGCCTTCAGCTTTCCGCCTCAAACGTTACAAGGACCGCCCCCCGCTCCACCGCCACCCCCGGCTGGACCAGGATCGCCTTGACCGTCCCCGCCCCGGGGGCCCGGAGCTCATTCTCCATCTTCATGGCCTCCATCACCAGCACAGCCTGCCCCGCCTCGACCTGGTCCCCTACGGCGACCCCCACCCGGACGATCAGCCCGGGCATCGGGGCGACCACCGGGGCCGCCCCCGTCGGGGCCGCCGCCTTGGCATGGGCCCGGATCGCCCGGGTCCGCTCGTCGAGGGCCTCGACCGCGAGCCGGCGCCCGTCGAGCTGGAGGTCGTAGCTCCCCCGCCCCCCGTCGCCCGGGCGCGCCACCAGCCGGTGCTGCCGACCGTCGATGGTCAGGATCGCCCCCACCCCGGTCCCGGCGGCGGTCTGGTGATCCCCCTCGAGATGCGCGGCCACGCGGACGCCGTCGACGGTCATCCCCGACTCGTCGACCACGACCTCCATCTCGCGCCCCGCCACCGTCACCACGTACCTCATGCGCCCTCCGGCACCAGGACGCAGACCGTCTCCACATGCGCGGTCTGCGGGAACATGTCGAAAGATAGGAGCGAGTCGACGCGCCACCCCGGGAGCCGCGCGACATCGCGCGCCAGGGTCGCCGGATCGCAGCTCACATAGACGATCGCACGCGGGGCCTGCTCAACCTTGACTGTGCGCGCCAGCGCCGCCGTCACCCGCGCATCGACCCCGGCGCGCGGCGGATTCAGGATCACCACGTCGGCGGGGAGATGGTGCGGAAGCGCCTCCTCCACCCGTGCGGCGATCGCGCGGGAGGGCGCCGTGAGCTGGGTCGCCGCGTACGCGGTGGCCTGCTCGTCGAGCTCGATCGCGGTGACGCGCACCCCGGCGGTCGCGAGCGTGAGGGCGGTCGCTCCCGCCCCACTGTACGCATCGAGCACATATGCCGGCTCATGCGCGAGCACCATCGCCACCAGATGCGACTGCATCCGCTCGGCGATCTCGGCGTTCACCTGCACGAAGGAGGCCCCCGGGATCCCTGTCGGACGGCGATCGGCGACGAGCCGCCGCCGCTTCCCCTCCGCCTCCCACCAGATGGCGGCGAGCGAGGGCACGGCATCGAGGAAGGCGGAGAGCGCCGGCCACTCCGTCCCTCCAGTCAGCACGAAGAGGGGACGCTCCTCGACCCAGCGCACCGTGCCGCGGAGCCGATGCCCCGGCGGCAGGTGCACCGCCGCCGCGACGATCTCCCGCCAGGTGGCGACGACGCGCGGATCGGTGATCAGGCAGTCCTCCAGCGCGAAGACCAACTCGGGATCATCGAAGGCGCGAAGCCCCGCCCAGACGCGCGTCCCCTCGCGACGGATCGCGAGCGTGAGGGTGCGACGATAGCGCCATGGCTCCCCGGCGACGATCGCCGGCACCGGGACCTCGCGCTTCGCGATCCGGCGAAAGGCGTCCTGCACCATCTGGCGCTTGGCCTCGCGCTGCGCCGCGATCGCGACCTGCTGCCACTGACATCCACCGCAGCGGTCAGGGGCCTCGTAATGCGCACAGGTGGGGGCGACGCGATCGGCGGAGGGCACGCCGACGCGACGCAACGTCCCGCGCCCCACGCGACCTTCCACGCGGAGATCGACGGTCACCTGATCACCGGGCACCGTGCGTGGCGTGAAGACCACGAGCCCATCGGCGCGCGCGACACCATCGCCGCCAGCGGCGAGGCTCGCGATCTCCAATGAGACGGTTCGAGCGGTGGTCACGCGAGGCGGATCAGCGCGGTGCGATCAGCGGCGACGGAGCGACTCTTCGCGCGCGAGACGCGCCCATCCACGCTCCTCACTCGACGCGGCACCCGGCGCATCCGCGGCGGCCGAGCGAGCTGCGCCCTTGGCGCCGCCATTCCCCACCTGCCGAGCGCGCCCCTGCCGATCGCGCTCGGCGAGGAGCACCGCCCCCACCGCCGCGGCGCGCACCGTCTCCTCCGGCGCCGGCGCCCCCAGCAGTGCGGGGAGCTTCGCCTCGAGCCACTGGATGTCGACCGCGCCGCGCTGGTACTCCGGATCGTCCATCATCCGCAGATGGAACTCGCACGAGGTCTCCACCCCCTCGATCACGAGCTCCTGTAGCGCATGCCGCATCCGCGCGATCGCCGCCTCCCGCGTCGGCGCATGGACGATCAGCTTGGCGAGCATCGGATCGTACGAGAGGCCGACCGTCGTCCCCACCTCGATCCCACCATCCCAGCGGATCCCCGGCCCACTCGGGAGATGGAGCGCGGTGATGCGCCCGGTGGAGGGGAGGAAGCCGTGCGCCGGGTCCTCACTCGTGATGCGGCACTCGATCGCCCACCCACGTGGTTCCGGTGCCTGCGTGAAGGGGAGTTGCTCCCCAGCCGCGATGCGGAGCTGCCACTGCACGAGATCGAGCCCCGTCACCAACTCGGTCACGGGATGCTCCACCTGGATGCGCGTGTTCATCTCGAGGAAGTAGAAGTCCCCATGTGCATCGAGGAGGAACTCGCAGGTGCCGGCGTTCACATAGCCGGCGGCCTTCGCCGCCGCGACCGCGGCATCCCCCATCCGCTTCCGCAGCTCGGGCGACACCGCGACGCTCGGCGCCTCCTCGATCATCTTCTGATGGCGGCGCTGGATCGAACACTCGCGCTCCCCCACCGCCACACAGGTGCCGTGCGCGTCAGCGAGGATCTGGATCTCCACGTGACGCGGCCCCTCGATGTACTTCTCGATGTAGACCGCATCATCGCCGAAGGCATTCTGTGCCTCGCGCTTCGCCGACTCGAGCGCCCCCGCGATCTCGGCTGGTGCGCGGACCACGCGCATCCCCTTCCCGCCCCCACCAGCGGCGGCCTTGAGGAGCACGGGATAGCCGAACTGCGCGGCGAGCTCCGCCGCCTGCGTCGCATCGCGTAATGCTTCCGTCGTACCGGGCACCACCGGCGTTCCCGCCGCGATCGCCAGGGTGCGCGCCGCCGTCTTGGAGCCCATCGCCGCGATCGCCTCCGCCGGGGGGCCGATCCAGATCAGCCCCGCCTCACGCACCGCACGCGCGAACCACTCGCGCTCGGAGAGAAAGCCATACCCGGGGTGGATCGCATCAGCCTCCAGCTGCTTCGCGACCTCGATCAGATGATCACCGCGCAGATAGCTCTGGCTCGCCAGCGCGGGGCCGATCAGCACCGAACGGTCGGCGGCACGCACATGCGGTGCCCCCGCATCGGCCGCGGAGTAGACCGCGACCGATTCGATCCCCAGCTCGCGACAGGCGCGCGCGATCCGCACCGCGATCTCCCCGCGATTGGCGATGAGGACGCGGCGGATCGAACGAGTGGCGGGTGCCGTGGGCTTCTTCGCGCTCACAGCGGAATGCACCCGTGCTTCTTAGCCGGGTTCCGCTGGCGCTTCCCCTCGAGCGCATCGAGCGCCTCGATCAGGCGCGGCCGGGTCTCACGCGGATCGATCACATCATCCACATAGCCGCGGCTCGCCGCCACGTACGGGTTCGCGAACTTGTCTGCGTACTCCGTGACCTTGGCATCGAGCGCCGCGGCCGGGTTCGACGACTCGGCGATCTCCCTCTTGAAGAGGATCTCCACCGCTCCCTTGGGCCCCATCACCGCGATCTCCGCCGAAGGCCAGGCCAGGTTGAGGTCCCCGCGGATGTGCTTGGAGCTCATCACGTCGTAGGCGCCACCGTATGCCTTGCGGGTGATCACGGTGAGCTTCGGCACCGTCGCCTCGCAATAGGCGTAGAGGAGCTTCGCCCCATGGCGGATGATCCCCCCATGCTCCTGCGCGACGCCCGGGAGGAACCCCGGCACATCGACGAAGGTCACGACCGGGATGTTGAAGGCGTCGCAGAAGCGGATGAAGCGCGCCGCCTTCACGCTCGCGTCAATGTCGAGCACGCCGGCCAGCACCGCGGGCTGGTTCGCGACGATCCCCACGCTGTGCCCACCCAGGTGGGCGAAGCCGCAGAGGATGTTCCCCGCAAAGTCGGGCTGCACCTCGAGGAAGGCGCCGTCATCCACCACGCGGCGAAGCACGTCGTGCATGTCGTACGGCTGCGTCGCGACCGGGGGGATGCAGTCGAGGAGCGCCTCGTCGCGGCGGTCGCGCGGGTCGCGACCCGGGCCACGCGGGACCGCATCGACATTATTGCTCGGCAGGTAACGCAGGAGATCGCGGATCCCCTGCAGGCACTCCACCTCTGAGCTGGCGGTGAAGTGCGAGATCCCCGAGGTCGCCCCATGCGTGTCGGCGCCGCCCAGGGCCTCCATCGAGACCTCCTCGTGCGTCACCGTCTTCACCACGTTGGGACCCGTCACGAACATGTACGAGGTCCCGCGGGTCATGAAGATGAAATCGGTGATCGCGGGGGAGTACACCGCCCCACCGGCGCAGGGGCCGAGGATCGCCGAGATCTGCGGGATCACCCCGGAGGCGAGGGTGTTGCGAAGGAAGATGTCGGCGTAACCGCCGAGGGAGACGACGCCTTCCTGGATGCGCGCGCCACCGGAATCGTTGAGCCCGATGACCGGCGCGCCGTTCTGCACCGCGAGGTCCATGATCTTGCAGATCTTCCCCGCGTGCGCCTCAGAGAGGGAGCCACCGAAGACGGTGAAGTCCTGCGAGAAGACGTAGACGACGCGCCCATCGATCCGTCCATGACCGGTGACGACGCCGTCGCCGTACGGGCGCTGCTGCTCGAGCCCGAAGTCGGTCGAGCGATGGGTGACGAAGCGATCGGTCTCGACGAAGCTCCCCTCGTCGAGGAGGAGGTCGATCCGCTCGCGGGCGGAGAGCTTCCCCTTATCGTGCTGCGCCTTCAGTCGCTCGGGGCCGCCCCCGCGCTCGGACTCGGCGCGGCGGTGCTCGAGCTGATCGAGTTTCTCACGCATGGAAGACATGGCGGGAAACGTATCACCCCGCGCGTCGACTCACAGGCCCGGGGGCACCCCTGTTCGGCTGCCTCGATTCGCAGGAAACGACGAAGCCCCGGTCGCATACGCGACCGGGGCTTCGTGGCTCACCGTGGGATCGCTGACCGCCTACGCGGTCAATCCTCCATCGCCGAGTCGAGGTCCGCGGGGATCTCCGGCACCTCATCCTCGCTGTGGACCTTCGAGGGCTCCGCCGGCCGCTCTTGGCCCGCCGGGATGTCGACCACGCCGAGCACGATCCGGCGGTGGATCGGATCCACCTCGAGAATGCGCACGTTGATCGCCATCTTCTCCCACGCGACGTCGGCCGGGCTCTCCACCTGCCCCTCGAAGTGCGAAAGCGGGATGAACCCTTCGATGTCGTTGCCGATGTCTACGACGACGCCCTTCTCCATCAGGCGCGCCACGACGCCGGGGAGCTCGGTCCCCACCGGGTACGACTCGCCGATCCGGAGCCAGGGATCCTCGGAGGCCTGCTTGAGGCCGAGCGAGATCCGCTTGTTCTCCGCGTCGATGTTGAGGATCACCACGTCGACGGTGTCGCCCTTCTTGACGACCTCCGACGGGTGCTGGACGCGCTTGGTCCACGACATGTCGGAGATGTGGATGAGCCCGTCGATCCCGGCCTCGATCTCGACGAAGGCACCGAACGAGGTGAGGTTGCGGACCTTGCCGCTGAGGCGCGTGCCGACCGGGTACTTATGCGGCAGCACCATCCACGGATCCTGCTCGGTCTGCTTCATGCCGAGCGAGATCTTCTCCTCGGTGGTGTCGACCTTGAGCACCACGGCCTCGATCGCCTCGCCGATGCTGACGAGCTTCGAAGGGTGGCGGACATTGCGGGTCCAGCTCAT
>VHBP01000022.1 GCA_016871915.1 Gemmatimonadota bacterium | reverse complement strand
CAGGAGAAAGGTGAGACGCACAAGACCCTCACGAGTGGCAGATTTGGAAAAAGAACGGTTGGGTTGGTACATCGGTCGACGTGCGTCCTACCGCGCGCTCCCCACCACGACCACGCCACCCTTCATTACCAGCGTCGGTCGCTGGAGGCGCGTGACGTCGTCGAGGGGATTCCCAGACACCGCGACGAGATCGGCGAGCTTGCCGATGCTCACGGTGCCGAGGTCTCCCTCGATCCCGAGAAGCCGCGCGCCGTTGAGCGTCCCGATGGTGATGGCCTCCATCGGCGTGGCGCCGAGGATGTCGACCAAGTACTTAAACTCCTCGCCATTGCGGCCGTGGATATCACTCGTGGCATCGGTGCCCAACGCGAAGCGCACACCGGCACGATAGGCGGTGCGCAGTCGCACGCGACGTTCCGCCGCGATGGCGGTCGCCTTCTTCACGGCGTAGGGCGGGACCCCTTTCGCGGCGCCGTCGCGTACGATCTCCTCGAGGATGATCAGCGTCGGCACGAGATAGGTGCCGCGCGCCTTCATCTCGGCGATCGCGGTATCGCTCACGAGCGAGCCATGATCGATGCTCGCGACCCCCGCGCGCACCGCGGCGAGGAGGCCATCGCCGGCGTGCGCGTGGGCCATCACCTTACGGCCCAACCGCGAGGTCTCGGTGACAGCGGCGCGGAGCTCCTCCTCGGTCATCTGTGGTGCTCCGACGGCGTCGCCGACCGAGAGGACCCCACCGGTCGCGACGATCTTGATCTGATCGGCGCCGTATTTGACGTTGAGTCGCACCTGTCGACGCATGGCATCGGCGCCGTCGACGATCGCGCCGGTCCCCGGCAGATCGAGGAAGGGGCTCCAGCCATTCACATCGGCGTGACCACCGGTGGTCCCCAAGGCAGGACCAGAGGCGTGGATGCGTGGGCCCGGGATGAGGCCGCGGGTGATGGCGTCACGCACGGCGACATCGACGTAGCCGAGTGACCCGGCCTCGCGCACCGTGGTGAATCCCGCCTCGAGGGTCTTGCGGGCATTGATGGTCGCATAGATCGCCCCGTGCGCCGGGGTCTCCCGCAGCGCAGCCAGGTCACCGCCGTCGTTGTCGATGGAGGTGAGGTGGGTGTGCGCGTCGATGAAGCCGGGGAGGAGGGTCTGTCCGGAGAGATCGATCGTCCGTGCGCCGGCGGGGATCCGGATCTGCGCTGCCGGGCCCACGGCGGTGATGCGGTCGCCTTGGACGAGGACGATGGCGTTGGGGATCTGGGTGCCGTCGCCGATGATCACGTGATCGGCACGGAGGGCGGTCACCGGCGCTGATTGCGCCGGGAGGAGTGTGGCGGCGCAGAGTCCGGCCACGAGGTGCAGGGAAGAGAATCGCATCCCAGAAACATGCAGCGGGATGTCCGACCTCCGATAGTAGGCGACAAGGCGCCATTTGACACCCTGACATTCGGACCCCACGATATCCCGGAGGCTCGAGCGGCACCTATCCTTCGTCGGGGAGGGGCACTGTGATGCGTATCCTGGGAATCAGTCTGATGATCCTCCTCGCGTCAGGTCAGGTGGAGGGACAGATGCGGGGACTGACGCTCGATGCCGGGCCGGGCGCCGTGCGGGTCACGGCGGTACGTGCCGCCACTCCAGGCGCCCGCGCCGCCCTGCGGGCCGGGGATCTTATCGAGCGGATCGTGGATGAGCGCTCGGGGACGGCGATCGCGACCACCCCGTCAGAGATCCTGACACGGCTCCGTGGTGCCGAACCACTCTCTCTCGTCGTGCGCCGTGGGACGCAGACCGTCATCGCACGCCTCGAGGGGGAGGGCGGACCGAGTGTCCCCTCCTTCGATGATCAAACCTCGGTTCCCTCATTCGACCGCCCGACCAACGTTCCGTCGTTCGATCCTCCCGTGGCCGTCCCCTCGACCGGGGGATCTGTGACCGTGCCATCGACCGAACGTCAGTCGAGCGAACGACCGTCTGCCGCGACGGCGCTCACCCCACCGGCCGCTGCATCGCCGGCCCCCGAGCGGACCAGTGGACCTGACCGCGCCTGGCGCCGCGCGTGCGCCGAGTTGCGCGGCATCCGACCCAACCGCGTCTATCAATGGCTCTCGGCGTCAGGAGCGGCGACGGAGAAACTCTGGCTCAACGGCGACGGGAGTTACGCGCTCCATCGGAGCAGCGCCGTCTCGTCGTATGCGGAGGATGGGTGCTATCAGATCCAAGGGAAGGGGATCACGCTCTATGCGGTGGCGAGTTCGGCGCTCGCGACGAGCGTCGGCGCGACACGCGAGGGGACGGTGACCCTCGGGAGCAGCTCGGCTCCCTTCACCCGGCGGACCCTCACCGTGCAGTTGATCGACGGCGGGCGTACCGGGCTCGTGCTGGATGGCGAGCGATATCGCCTCGCTGGCAACGATCGGTGACGGACCGTCTCTAGTTGTTCGAATCCGGTCGCGCGCCGACGCGCCGGGTCAATGATATCCCCTCGGGTGACGTAGAGCTCGGCATAGAGGGTCTTCGCCATCGCCGCGTCGCTCAGGTTGGTCGATGACGCGAAGGGCTCGTCATCAACATTGCTCCCACTCACCGACGTCGATGTGACGAATGAGCCGAATCCCACCTGTATTCCAAGCGAGAGCGGACGCATCCGCGGTACATTCGGTCATCGGTCCGTGCCGTGGTCCATCGCCGGTTCGATCGTTCCCTTCACACGCCACCCCATGTCCTCGGATCCGACCCTCGCTGCCGATCTCACCCGCACGATCCTCACCGTCTCGGATTTCCCGCGTCCCGGGGTGTCGTTCAAGGACATCACACCGGTGCTGCATGATCCCGCCCTGTTCTTGCGGACGACGACGGCGCTCGCAGCGCCCTGGCAGTCCGCGGGGATCACGCATGTGCTGGCGATCGAGAGTCGTGGGTTCCTCTTCGGTGCTCCCGTGGCGCAACATCTCGGCGCTGCGCTCGTCCCGGTCCGGAAGCCGGGGAAGTTGCCGCGCGCGCGGCTCACGGAGTCGTATGCCCTCGAGTATGGGACCGATACCCTCGAGTGCCACGTCGATGCCCTCGGCGCTGGCGATCGTGCGCTCGCCATCGATGATGTGCTGGCGACGGGAGGGACCGCCGCGGCCGTGGTCCGACTCGTGGCACGCACGGGCGCGACGCTCGCCGGCATCGCTGCGGTGATCGATCTGAGTTTCCTCCCGTGGCGCACCGCCCTCATGGGCGTGCGCACCGAGACCCTCGTCCGCTATTAAGTGAATCGCGGTGAGTACACCGTACCGCGCTCAGAAGGGATAGACGAGATAGAAGGCGAGTGACATCGCCGCCAAGACCCACTGGGCTGCCCGCACCTCGCGCCCGGTGGTGATGCGCATCAGCGGATGGGCGATCAACCCCGCGGTCATCCCCACACCGATGTTGAAGGTGAAGCTCATCAGCACGATGGTGAGGAAGGCGGGGATCCACTCCGAGAGATCGGAGGGATCGAGCTCGCGGATCCTCTGGAGCATGAGGGCGCCGAGTACCACGAGGGCGACGCCAGAGGCATGCAGTGGGACCGCGGTGAGGAGCGGCGCGAACCAGAGGGCCAAGCCGAAGAGGAGCGCCACCACCACCGCGACCACACCGGTGCGTCCCCCCTCGCCGATCCCGACGGCTGATTCGATATAGGCCCCACTCGTGGTGGTGCCCAGCAGTGGGGCTGCGATGTTGCCGAGGGCATCGGCGAGCATCGGACGTTCGACATCGGGCAAGCGCCCTTCGGCGTCGAGGAGTCCCGCCTGTGAGGAGAGCCCGTAGAGCGTCCCGAGGGTGTCGACGAACGCCATCACGAAGACGAGGAGGACAATCGGCAGGGCGCGTGGGGTGAGAGCGCCCACGAGATCGAGCTGACCGGCGATCGGTGCGAGGCTCGGCGGCGCACTGACCACCGCCGATGGCCATGGGGTGACGCCGAGCGTGAAGGAGGCGAGCGCGGTGGCGACGATCCCGATGAGGAGGGCGCCGGTGGTCTTTCGTGCGAGGAGGATCGCGGTGAGGAGGACGCCACCGAGTCCGAGGGCGGTGGCGGGCGCCGTGAGGTCTCCGAGCGCGACGGGGGCTCCGGGGATCCCGTCGCGCACGATGCCGAGGTCGGTGAGCCCGATGAAGGTGATGAAGAAGCCGATGCCGACGGCGAAGCTCCGTGTGAGGGAGCGGGGGAGGGCATCGGCGAGCCACGCACGGATGCGGAGCACCGTGAGGAGGGCGAAGACGATCCCCGCGAGGCAGATCGCGCCGAGTGCGACCTGCCAGGAGATCCCCATCCCCTGCACGACGGTGAAGGCGATGAAGGCGTTCTCCCCCATGTAGGGGGCGACGGCGAAGGGCCGCCGTGCGTAGAGGCCCATCAACAGGGTCCCGACGATCGCCGAGAGGATCGTGGCGGTGACCGAAGCATCGCGGGGGAGTCCCGCAGCCTCGAGGATCGCGGGATTCACGACGATGATGTAGGCCATCGCGAGGAAGGTCGCGAGGCCAGCGCGCATCTCGGTGGCGAGTGTGGTCTCACCGCGAGCCATGGCTGCGCGGAGGTCGCGTCGCAGCGCGCCGATCATCGGCGTGGGAAGGCCTGAAGGAACGCCATCACCACGGTGGCGGAGTTCGCGGCGGCGAGCCGCCCGAAGGTGCGCATGACGTTGTCCCCCGTCTCGCCACCGGCGAGATCGGAGAGGGAGCGGAAGGCGATGTAGGGAACCCGATGTTCGTGCGCGACCACCGCGACGGCGGCGGTCTCCATGTCGAGGGCATCGGCGCGGAAGGTGCGCCAGCTCCACTCGCGGTAGGCGGCGTTGTCGACGAAGGTGGGGCCGCTCACGCCATTGCCACCGACGACCACGCGTGGCTGATGTGGGAGGCAGTTCGTGTCCGTGGTGCAGCGCGCGAGGGGGACGCGGGCGGCGACCTCGCGCGCGATGCGGAGGGCGAGGGTGTCGACGGGGAACCAGAAGCGGCGTTCGAGCGAATCAGGCGCGCCGCGCACGGTGACCGAGGTCCCTTGCGGGAACATCATCCCGAAGCCGCCGAAGGTCGTAGTGGTACGGGCGGGGGCGAACCCGGTGGGGGTCTCGCGCGCGAAGACCTGCTCCTGATAGTTGCCCCACTGGGCGGGCACCGTCACATCGCCCACGTCGAGCCCAGGGTTCACCCCACCGGCGATCCCGGAGAAGACGATCGTGCGGATAGGGAGTCGATCGAGCAGGGCCTGCGTGGTCATCGCCGCGTTGACCATGCTGTAGCCGCTCAGGAGGAGCACGACCTTGTGGCCGGCGAGGGTGCCGAGGTACCAGGTGCGACCGTTCACGACCTGGATGCTCGTGATCTTCGCGGCGGCGCGGAGGGCGACGAGTTCGGTCTCGAAGGCCGACATCACGGCGATGCGTGGGGTCGACGCCGTCGATGCGGAGGGCCCTGCCTGAGTGTGCACCGGAGTGGGCGCGCCGTTCAGGAGGAGAGCGAGAACGACGAGAGAGAGACGAGACAGGCGCATAGCGTGGAAGATACCGGCCGTCTCGGTGGGGCGGATAGCCTCAGTATCGCGTGAGGTCGGCGGCGGAGCGAATCGGTCCCTTGTACCCGGCCGCGCGTATCTCGACGATCAACCCCTCGTCTGTCGTGCCCCAGAAGAGTTGGTGGTAGAGGAGAAGCTGTTTCGGGGCAGCGCGACTGGCGACGTCGGCAAGCTCGGTGGTCGAGGTGTGCGCCTTCGCATGATAGGCCTGCCAGGCGGGTGGTCGCGTCCGGAAGCGCTCGGCGGAGTAGACCTCGTGCACGAGGAGGTCGCAGCCGCGGCAGGCCTCCACCACGGTGTCGCTTGCGCGCGTATCCCCGGAGATGACGATCGACCGATCGATGCTTTGGAATCGATAGCCGAAGGCGACCTCCCAATCGCCATGTGGGACGGCGAAGGCGGTGACAGTCACATTGCCATCCTCGAAGATCAGGCCGGGGGCGATCTCGTGCACCCGCACCTGATAGCCGGTGGGGTTCGCGGGTTCGAGCCCGTCGATCCGATTCCGGATATCGGCGGCGTACGCCGCGAGGAGGTGATCGACCATCGCCTGCGTCCCTGGCGGCCCATAGACCTCGAGCGGGACATCGCGCTCGAGCGTCCAAGCCGAAAGGATCAGATCGGGGAGCCCGACGGTGTGATCGGAGTGGAGATGGGTGAGGAAGAGGGTGCGCAGATTGCGCGGTTGCAGTGCGGAATCCGCATGGAGCGCGGCCGCTGCTGCGGCACGACGTACGACGCCGGGACCCGCGTCGATGAGATAGGATCGTCCGGCCCGCACCACGGCGACGGCGGGTCCGCTGCGGTCGGGATCAGCGTTCGGAGTCCCCGTGCCGAGCATCACGAGCGCTGTTTGCTGCGCATGCCCGAGTGCGGGTCCGAAGGCGAGGTACGTGAGTACGACCCAGCACGATAGGCGCATGAGATGACGTGGCATGGCAACATGGAAACGTACCACGGTCCTGATCCATGTACGACGGGACGCCTTACGCGGACGGGAGGTCGGCGAGAGATTAGCAGGGGGTCGGCTCGGACGTCATATCATCGGATCCAACATCATCACCCTCCCATGCGCCGACGCTTCCTCTTTTTCTCCCTGCTCGTGGTGACGGTCGGCTGTTCTGAACACCCCACCGATCCCTTCGCCGAGGGACATGCTGCCATCCGGGCGGCCCTCCTGATCGATCCTGAGAACCTGCCACGCTACGCCCCGGTCACGCTGCCGGCGTACTTCGACGCCGCGGTGCTGGGGCGGGAGGATCGCACGATAGGGGCGCCGATCTCCGATGCGGGGGCGACCCTCGGGCGCGTCCTCTTCTATGAGCGGCAGTTGAGTCGGAACGGGACGGTCTCCTGTGCGACCTGCCATGCGCAGACCGTTGCATTTGGGGATTCGGCGCGGTTCAGTCGGGGGTTCGAGGGGGCACTGACCTCGGCGCACTCGATGCGGTTGGTGAATGCGCGGTTCAACGAGAGTGGGCGGTTCTTATGGGATCGCCGCGCCGCCACGTTGGAGGCCCAGTCGACGCAGCCAATCCAGGATCCCGGTGAGATGGGGTTCGATGCGGCGCATGGTGGGATCGTGGCGGCGCTCACTCGGCTCCGCGAGCGTCCGTACTACGCCCCGCTCTTCCGGATGGCATTCGGGGATTCGGTGGTCACCGAGGATCGTGTGCAGCGCGCGCTGGCGCAGTACGTGCGAAGCATCGTCTCGACCACGAGTCGGTGGGACCTCGCCGCCGCACCGATCTTCACCCCCGCCAACCCTCAAGGGTCGCTCAACGGTCCCTTCCCCGCGCTCACGCCGGAGGAGACCCAGGGCAAGCAACTCTTCCAGGGGAGTGGGTGCGCTGCGTGTCATGTCCCGCCGAGTTTCTCCCTCAATGCCAATTCACGGAGCAACGGGCTCGATGCGGGGGAGACGCGCATCTTCCGTTCGCCCTCATTGAAGCAGGTCGGCCGGAGTGGTCGCTTCATGCATGACGGTCGCTTCGCGACGCTGGAGCAGGTGATCGAGTTCTATGACAGCGGGATCCAGGCGGGGCCGACGCTGGATAATCGACTGATGGCGCCGCCGCTCGTCCCGGGTGGACCGCCGAGTGGGATCCCGCGCCGGTTCGGGTTCACGGCGGAGCAGCGTGCGGCGCTGGTGGCCTTCCTGCGGACGCTCACTGACGAGACGCTCGCGGTGGATGCCCGGTTCAGCGATCCCTTCCGGCGCTAGACCACGTGGTGGCGTCTGGTGGTCCTCCTCTTCGTCGCCGCACAGGCCCGTGGCCCATTCCGGGAGATCGGCCGGGGTCTCTTCGGGGGAATCACCTTCGGGGCACACGAGTTCGGCCACCTCTTCTTTGCGCTCTTCGGGAACGAGTTCATGACCATTGCCGGTGGGTCGCTGATGCAGCTCCTGGTCCCGATTGGGGCTGGGGCGCTGATGTGGCGCACCCGGGATGGGGTGGGAATCGCGATCGCCGGCCTCTGGCTCGCGGCGGCCCTCGGCGACCTCTCGTGGTACGTCGGGGATGCGCGGGCGCTGGAGCTTCCACTCGTCTCGATGGGGGGCGAAGGGGACGACCACGACTGGAACTACCTCCTCCGAACCTTCGACCTCCTACGGAGCGATCTCGCGATCGCCGATCAGCTGCGTCGCGTCGGCGATCTCATCTGGTTCGGCTCCGTGATCGGCGGACTCGTCGCCTGCTGGCGACACTGGCAGAACCGGCGCCCGCCAGAGCCCCGTTCCTACTGACCGCGGGGTATCTTCCAGTAGACCTCTCTCCCGGGTAGCGCTGTGCTCTGGACCTCCTTCCGTCGAACCGCCCTCCTGACCGTCGCGTCGCTCGTGTCGCTCGCGACCACGGCCGTCGCCCAATCCGCTCCGCGCGTCATCGTCATCCCGATCGAGGGGACGATCGACATGGGGCTCGCCCCGTTCGTGAAGCGGGCACTCGCCGAGGCGGAGGAGTCCCAGGCCGATGCCTTGATCCTCGATATCAATACCTTCGGTGGCCGCGTCGATGCCGCCGTGGTGATCCGTGACGCGCTCCTCGCGTCGCCAGTGCGCACGATCGCCTTCGTGAATCGCCGCGCGATCTCCGCGGGGGCGCTGATCAGTCTCGCCGCGAAGGAGATCGTGATGACCGAGGGAGCGACGATCGGCGCCGCGACCCCGGTGCAGCTGAGTCCCACCGGCGGCGAGGCGAGCCCGGTGGAGGAGAAGACGGTCTCGTATGTCCGGAAAGAGTTCCGCGCGACAGCGGAGAGCCGCGGACGTCCGCTCGCGATCGCGGAGGCGATGGTAGACCGCGACGTCGAGATCCCTGGGCTCAGTCCGAAGGGCAAGCTGCTGGCGCTGACGACGAACGAGGCGTTGGCGCGGCAGGTCGCCGATCGTCAGGCGAACACCTTGGATTCGTTGCTCAACGGGATCGACCTCGGCACCGCCGAGATCGTGCGACTTTCACCCAACTGGGGCGAGGGGTTCGTCCGACTGCTCACGCATCCGGTGGTGGCCTCGCTCCTTCTCTCGATCGCGACGCTCGGGATCATCATCGAACTCAGGACGCCGGGGTTCGGTGTGCCGGGTGGGCTCGGGATCCTGAGTCTCATCCTCGTCCTCGCGGGCCACTACACGGTGGAGCTCGTGGGGTGGGAGGAGCTGATCCTCGTGGGGCTCGGGCTGACGCTGATCACACTTGAGGTCTTCGTGATCCCCGGGTTCGGGATCGCGGGGATCGCGGGGATCATCTCGACGCTCGCCGGCTTCTCGTTGAGCCTGATCGGTCATGGGTCGACGATGGCGGCGTTCTTCGGGGCGATGGGGCGCGTCGCATTGGCGATGATCGTCGCGCTGATCGGGAGCCTCGTCGCCTTCCGATTCATCCGGCATACGCCCTTCAGTCGGCAGTTGGTGCTCGATGCGTCCCTCCCGCAGGGGATGGGGGATGCGCCGCCGGCGCCGGTGGTGGCCCCGACGACCCATGTGGGACAGCAGGGGCAGACGGCGACGCCGCTGCGTCCTGCCGGGATCGCTCTCATCGACGGGGTGCGCGTGGACGTGGTCTCCGAAGGAGAGATGATCGCGGCTGGTGTGCCGATCGTCGTCACGCGCATGGAGGGGAACCGCATCGTGGTGCGTCGTGTTGTTTGACCTTTACTCTGAGATGACCTGACATGGCTGAACTGATTGGTGGTGGTATCGGACTCCTCCTCCTCGTGATCGCGGGGCTCGGCGTCCTCCTCTTCCTCGTCCCCGTCAACCTCTGGGTGGCGGCTTGGGCCTCCGGGGCCTACGTGGGCCTCTCGACGCTCGTCGGGATGCGGCTCCGGCGCGTGCCGCCGGGCACGGTGATCACGGCGCGCATCGGTGCGGTGAAGGCGGGGCTCTCGATCTCGCTCAACGAGCTCGAGGCGCACTATCTCGCGGGCGGGAACGTGGTGCGCGTGGTGAATGCGCTCATCTCCGCCGACAAGGCGAACATCCCGCTCACCTTCCAGCGCGCGGCGGCGATCGACCTCGCGGGGCGCGACGTGCTCGAGGCGGTGAAGATGTCGGTGATCCCGAAGGTGATCGAGACGCCGAAGATCGCGGCGATCGCGAAGAACGGGATCCAGCTGATCGCGGTCTCGCGCGTGACGGTGCGCACGAACATCGATCGCCTCGTCGGTGGCGCCGGTGAGGAGACGATCATCGCCCGCGTGGGCGAGGGGATGGTGAGCACCATCGGTTCTGCGGAGAACCACAAGGACGTGCTCGAGAATCCCGATCACATCTCCAAGCACATCCTGAGCAAGGGGCTCGACGCCGGGACAGCCTATGAGATCCTCTCGATTGACATCGCCGATGTCGATGTCGGAGAGAACATCGGGGCCAAGCTGCAGATCGACCAGGCGAACGCCGACAAGCAGATCGCGCAGGCGAAGGCGGAGGAGCGCCGGGCGATGGCGGTGGCGCTCGAGCAGGAGATGCGCGCCCGCGTCGTCGAGGCCGAGGCCGAGGTGCCGCGCGCGATGGCCGAGGCGTTCAAGCAGGGGAACCTCGGGATCATGGACTATTACAAGATGAAGAACGTGCAGGCCGATACCGCGATGCGGAGTGCCATCGCCGGGGGCGATGAGCCACCGACGCCGGCCAAGCCGCGCTGATCGACCGATCCTTCATCGATAGCGACTCGTGGAACAGCTCCTTCCCGTCCTCTTCATCCTCGCCGCGGGGTTGATCGATCTGATTCAGCGGTGGCAGCGGCGCGCCAAGCGGCCGCCGCTGGAGCGGGAGTCGGAACCCGAACGCTCGTCACCGGAGATTATCTTCGATCTCGAAGAGATCCTGCGCGGGACAGCTCGACCGCGGAAGCCAGCGCCCCCACCAGCGCGGCCCACGCCCAAGGCGCCAAGCGCCCGCCGCGCGCCGGTGCCGTCGCCCGCTCCCGAGGGGCCGCGTGGGCCGCGTCCGGTGGTCCATCCGGTCGCCCGGGCGCCGCATCCCGTGTTGCACACCCTCAAGCGCCCCGCCGATGTCCGGCAGGCGATCGTCGTCAGCACCATCTTAGGACGGTGTCCAGGGATGGAGTGAGCACGCAGGTGATGAGGATCCGGCTCCGGGGCAGGATCCTCATCGCCGCGCTGTTGTTCGGGGTGCCAGTCCTCGGCCAAGGGCCGTCGCCGGGCCAAACACAGGGGCCTCGCCTCCTGCTGATCCCGCTCGATGATCGGCCCTCCTCGGTCGACTTCCCTGTGCGCATCGGGGCGATCGCGGGCGCGACGGTGGTGACGCCACCGCGCGAGCTCCTCGGCCGATTCACGCAACCGGCCGACGCGGACGCGGTTCAGCGCTGGATGCGTACGACGATCGCGCTCGCCCCGCGCAGGACGGCGCGTCCTCGCGACACTGCGCAGGTGGATGCGGTGATCGTCTCGGTCGATCTCCTCGCCTACGGTGGGCTCGTCGCCTCACGGACCCTCGAAAGCGGGAACGTGGAGCAGGCGCTGGCTCGTCTCCAGCTCCTTCGAGAGATCCGTGCGCGGTATCCACGACTCCCCATCTACGCGTCGGCGAGTCTGATGCGGCTCGCGCCGACCGCCGATGGCCAGAACGAAGGGTATCGCGAGGCGCTCGCCCGATGGGCGGAGATCGCGCCCGACTCGATGCGCCCAGCGGAGGCCGAGGAGCTCGTGCGACTCCGGGCGCGGATCCCTGAGGCGATCTTGACCGCGTATCGGGTGGCCCGTGCGCGGAACGTGCGGGTGCATGAGGCGCTGTTGGATCTGAGCGCCGAGGGTGTGCTCACGCATCTCGTCTTCACGCAGGACGATGCCCGTGCGCGCGGCGTGCATCTCGGTGAGCGGGAGCAGCTCACGGCACAGATCGCTCGGCGTAGGCTCCAAGAGCGCATCAGCATCCAGAGTGGGACGGATGAGTTCGGGATGCTGCTCGTGGCGCGAGCGCTCACGGCCCTTCGCGGACGTTCACCGCTGGTCGGCGTCCAGTATGTGGCGCCCGACGATAGCGCGCGCCTCATGCCGTTCGAGGATCGGCCGCTCGCGGAAACGGTGCGGGCGCATCTCCGGCTCGCGGGGGCTCGGATCCCTGATGCCAGAGGCGCGAGAACGCCGGACGAGGTCGCGCTCCAGCTCGTTGTCCATACGGCCCGCGCCACGCCCGAGAGATCCGTGCGCGCCGCCGCGCTGGTGCGAGAGAGTGCGTACCCGGTTATCCTCGCGGATGTCGATCCCTCGGGTTCAATCCAAGGAGCGGATACGACGCTGACCGATCTCCTGGTCTCTAGCGGCCTATTTGCGTCGCTCGTCGGCTACGGCGGATGGAACACCGCGGGCAATGCGGTGGGGACCGCGGTCGCGCATGGCGTGGTGCGATGGTTGGTGGCGCATGATTCATCCGTCGCACTGTTCCCCGATCGGCAGGCCTCGCAGGCGGCCTTCCTCCTCGACCGATGGCTCGACGATGATCTCTACAAGAGTCGGATCCGGCCGGCGCTGGTCGCCTCGGTTCACGCGCGGGGTTGGGATCCCTTCCGGTTGACGGCGGCGCAGACAGCGACGATCGAGAGTGAGCTCCGCGTGGCGGTGCGGGGGCGCGTCACGATGACCACCGATCTTTCAGGTGTGATCGGCACGCGGTGCCGAGTCACCTCGCCGATTGATGTGCGGCTCCCATGGGGGCGGACCTTTGAGGCGGCGTTCGATTTCGCGCTACGATGTGGCTGATGTGAAACGGGGGGTGACGCCGTCAGCGCCACCCCCCGTTTCATCCTGCTGGTCCGATCCGATCAGCCCTTCGGGATGTTCGGATTGTTGTCCGTCTCTGAGACCGGGAGTGGATAGCAGGTCTGGTTTCCGATCGCCGGGAACCCCGGCTTGAAGTACTGCGCGCCCGCGACCGGTATGTTCGTGACACTGGTCGGGTTGCGGCGCCAGTCACCGAGGCGCTGCCCCTCGAGGTAGAAGTCGAGTGACTTCTGTGTCATCAATTCCTGAAGAACGCTCGCATCATCGGTCGCACCGGCGTAGGGCACCTGACCTCCCCCCGCACGCCGCGCGTTGATGAGGCTGATCCGACTGGCCGTCGTCCCCGCCTCGGCGGCGATGTAGTCAGCCTCGAGCTTCGAGGCGACGCGCACCGGGGAGGCGTAGGTCGGATACTTCTGCTGGACCACGAAGGCCCCAGAGTTCGGGTCCTGAGCCACGAGTACCGGCGAGCCCTGACTGCCGAGCCGGTACGCGATCCGATTGTCGGTGATGCGGAAGGCCGGCGCCACCGAGATCGACCCGCGGTCGAAGGTGAACTGCCACATCCGGTTGCTCAACCGGGTGCGGTTAGTCGGGTCGTCGAGGTGCGTGAAGGAGAAGACGAATCCGGCCGGGACCAACGCGGCATCCGCGGCCGCCGCGGCCTTATTCTGCCGCTGGAGGTAGGCGCGGGCGCGTCCGACACGGGCAACGTTTGCCAGCTGAACCGCGGCCGTCGTCCCGTTCGCTGTGCCCTTCGCGATCGCCGCCGAGAAATTGGTAATCGCCGAATCGAGCATGTCGTTGGTCGAGAGGAGTGGGCCTCCGGCGACGACTCCCTGGCAGAACTGTTCGGCCATCAACGTGAAGGCGTAGCCCAGCCAGGTATGCGCCCGGACGTAGTTGATGTTCGACTCCGGCGTCGGAAGGGCGAGTTTGATGATCAGGCTGTTACCGGCGGCCGCCTGGGAGAGCGGGAACCAGACGTCGCTCGAGAGCGAGCCATTTTGGGCTAGCACGTCGCGCCGCCCAAACTCATTGCGGGTCGGGAAGGTCTCGGAGACGAGCGCCTCGCCGGTGAACCAGGAGCCGTACATGATCAGCCAGCCGAGGGCTGAGGAGTACGACTGCTGGCCCGAGAGGGCGAGGGTAGCGGCATCGTCCACTGGATTGACGGCCCCGGCGTCGATGACCGACGGGTTCTTCACTGTGAGGAAGTCGCTGCACGCGGTCGAGGCGAGGAGCGCGGCCGTGCCGGCCAGTCGCACGGTCGCCCGGGAGAATCGAGTAAATTGCATGTTGGGCAGGCCTCAGAAGGTCAGGTTGAGCCGCACCACGGTGGTTCGTGGATTGGGGAGGGTCAGGAAGTCGTCGCGACCGAACTGGGTCGCGCCGTTGGAGATGACCTCAGGATCGGCGCCGGTGAAGCCCTTGTCCTTCCAGAGCTTCACGTTCTGCATGGCGAAGCCGAGCGAGGCGGTCTGGACCGGACCAAGGAAGCCGACGAGGCCCTTCGGCAGGTCCCAGGTCACTCCGACCTCACGCAGTCGGACGAAGTCACCCGGCTGAAGGAAGCCGTCGCGCGCCTCGGCTACCGTGGTGGCGTTCCCGTTCTGCTGGACGAAGGCCGGCCTGCCGGCGGTCGGGTTGCCGTAGCGGCGGAGGCGCTCGAGGCGCGGGAGGACGAGGGTGTCCAACCGGTTATTCGAGCGGACCAGCTGCGTCTCACGGAAGTACTCCGTGTTGTTGTAAACCAAGAAGTCCTGCTTGGTGTCGACCTGCGCGGTGACCCGGAGCTGATTGAAGAAGGTCATCGTACTGGTCAGCGTTCCCTCGAGCGTTGGGAAGACGTTGCCCACGGCCTCGAGCGTGTCGGAGACGGTGACGACGCCGGTGGTCTGATCGATGCTGCGGATGGTCTTGGAGACCCACGAGCCGAGCTGGTACCCCTCGGTGAAGCGATTGAGGGTCCCGAAGGGGCTGATGCCACCGAGGTCGGTCAGCGTGTTCTCCAGGGTCGCGAAGCCGCCGCGGAGGTCCCAGCGGAAGTTGCGCATCTCGATCGGCGTCGTGGAGAGCGTCACCTCGAGCCCCTTGTTCGTCACCGACCCGACGTTGACCTGCGGGTTCTGGGTGAAGCCGAGCGACGGCGGGAGCGGCCGGCTCAGGATGAGGTCGTTGGTGGTTTTGTCGAAGTAGGTCACCTCGAGGGCGAGCTTCTCATTGAGGAAGCTGGCATCGAAGCCCATTTCGATCTCGGTCCCGCGCTCCGGCCGGAGACTGTCGTTGCCGGGGTTGGCCGGCACCGCGCCGGCGATCGCCGAGGTGCCCGAGATGCTCGGGGCGGCGGCGAGGGTGACGAGTGAGGCGCCCGCGCCCGGGGCACGCCCGGTCTGGCCCCACGCTGCGCGGAGGCGGAGGGTGTTCACCAGCGAGGCGAAGCCGCCGTAGAAGTTCTCATCGGAGACGACCCACGACCCGCCGACCTTCGGCAGGATCGCCGGGTCGGCCTCGGCGCCGAACACTGAGAATTCATCGACGCGGACACCGACCTGGAGGAAGCGACGGTTGAGGTGGCCGAGCTGCGCCTGGCCGACCCACCCGCGCTGACGGACCATCGTCTCGGAGCCGCCGGCGGAGGTCTGCGAGGCGGCGCTGATCACGTTGTTGCTGTTGACGACGAAGCCGGTGCCCGTCGCGGAGATCCCCTCGCTGCGGGTCATGATCGCTTGGATGCCGGCGGTCGCATTGAGCTCCCACTGCTTCGACTCGCCGAACTCGCGACGCGCGTTGGCGGTGTAGTCGAAGGTGTAGCGCTGGACTGAGTTGCGGATCTGGTTGTTCGAACCGCCGTCGGTCAGGCCGCCGTATTGGGTGCGGCCGTTCTTCGGGAAGTAGTTGTACTGCTCATCCCAGGTGAGGTCGCCACCGACGGTGAGCTTGTGGGTGAACCAGCTCACCGGGACGTAGCTGACGGTGATGCCGGCGGTGGTCCCGCGGGTGTAGAGCTGGCGGTCGATCGCCTGAATGGCGGCAAGGTTGCGGTTGAAGCCGAACCAGCCGTTGTTCCCCGAGCCGTCATCGGTGCGGCTCGTTGGAGTGCCGAGGAGGCCGCCACCGAGGTAGCCGAAGATGTTGTTGTCGTTGTCCGGCGCGCGGAGGCGCGACTGTTGGAGTCCGATCGTCGCGTTGACGGTCACGCGCGCGTCGGGGACGAAGTTGAAGTTGGTGCGGAGCGACGAGCGCCCGAACTCGTTGTTCGGGAGGGTGCCGGTCTGCTGGTCACGGTTGACCGAGAAGAAGTACCCGTACCCCTGACCGCCCCCGCTCGCCGAGTAGGCGAAGTTCCCGATCTGGCCCTTACGGAAGGCGCCTTCACGGACGAGCGGATTATCGGAGACAAGCGCGCCGACCGCCTGCCCGCGGCAGAGGGGGTTGGTGCTCGTCGGGGCGACGAGCGCCGCAGAGCAGTTGGCGTAGTTGTCGGGCGGGGTCCACGCCTGGTCGACCGCGCCGGTCTCCAGGGTGAGGTTCTGCGTGAAGCGCGGGACCCCGGCGCGGCCCTTCTTAGTGATGATCTGGATTACGCCGGCGGAGGCGTCGGCGCCGTAGAGCGTCGCGGCCGCTGGCCCCTTCACCACCTCGATGGACTCGATATCCTCGGGGTTGATGTTGTTGAGGCGGTCGGCGACCTGGCCACTCTGGCCAAGCCCAACCGTCCCCTCGACGAGGCGGATGCCGTCGACGAAGACGAGCGGGGAGTTGGAGAGGTTGACTGAGGCAGCGCCGCGGATGTTGATGCGACGCGAGGTGCCGGCGGTCCCCGAGGCGGAGCTCACCGAGACGCTCGGTACACGCGACTGGAGGAGCTGGCCGACGTTCTGGGCCGGGGAGTCCTTGGCGATCTGCGCGACGTCGACGCTGGCGACGGTCGCCGCCTGCGCGCGACGCTCCTGGTTCCCCACCGTGCCGGTCACGACGACGTCCGAGAGCTGGACGCGCGAGACCGCCATCGAGAGGTTGAGGGTCGCGGTCTGGCCCGCGACGACGCGGACGGTGTCCGTGGCCGCCTGGTACCCGACGCGATACGCCGTCACCTGGCGAGCGCCTACCGGGGCGTTCGGGATGCGGTACTCGCCCTGCGCGTTCGTGAAGACCGCGACCGCGGTTCCCACGAGGACGACGCGCGTCTCGGCGAGCGCTTCATTGGTCCCCTTCGCGGTGACCTTTCCGGTGATCACACCGGTGGCGCCCTGCGCGCCAAGGGATCCGACCATGAGCGCCAGCGTCAGGAAGGCGCTCAGGATGACCCGGGGTGGGGTGAACCTCGACATGCCGTACTCCTCTTTCAAAGGAAGGTGCGAGTGGTGCAGCGTTGAACACGGTGCGTCCGCCCGGGTGTTTCTGGGGCCCCCGGGCGAGGCGGCCCTGCTACAGAGTAGTTTCCCAACCGTGACAATCAACCCCCAGCCACCCATGTCTGTCGTTACTGCCAGCCCTCAAAACCTAGACAACCTTTGGATGCCCTTTACCGCCAACAAGGCGTTCAAGGCGCGGCCTCGGATGCTCGTCGGCGCGAAGGAGATGCACTACCAGTCGGCTGATGGGCGGCAGATCCTCGATGGGACGGCGGGGCTCTGGTGTGTGAATGCGGGGCATGCGCGGGCGCCGATCGTCGAGGCGATCGCGCGGCAGGCGGCACAGTTGGATTTCGCCCCCGGGTTCCAGATGGGGCATCCGGGGAGCTTCGCCCTCGCCGAGCGCCTCGTGCGGATCCTCCCGCCGGGGCTCACGCAGGTCTTCTTCTCGAACTCAGGCTCCGAGGCGGTCGATACCGCGCTCAAGATCGCCTTGGCATATCACCAGGCGCGCGGGGAGACGCAGCGGACGCGATTCGTCGGACGGCTCCGCGGGTATCATGGCGTCGGCTTCGGTGGGATCTCAGTCGGCGGGATCGCACCCAATCGTACGGCGTTTGCCGCGCAGCTCCTTCCGCAGGTCGATCATCTCCCGCACACGCATGACCTCGCACGCAACGCCTTCTCGCGCGGGATGCCGGCGCAGGGCGCGGAGCTCGCTGACGCCTTGGAGGGGATCATCGCGACCCGTGGGGGTGAGACGATCGCCGCGGTGATCGTGGAGCCGGTGGCGGGGAGCACCGGGGTGCTGATCCCACCGGTCGGCTATCTCGAGCGACTCCGTGCGATCTGCGACCAGCATGGGATCCTGCTGATCTTCGATGAGGTGATCACAGGCTTCGGTCGACTCGGCACGCTGTTCGCGGCGCAGTACTTCAACGTCACGCCGGATCTCATGGCGATGGCGAAGGGGATCACCAACGCCGCTGTGCCGATGGGGGCGACGGCGGTGCGTGGCGCGATCCACGACACGGTGGTCCATGCCACGAAGAGCGGGGTCGAGTTCTTCCACGGGTACACGTACAGCGGGCACCCGCTCGCGGCGGCGGCCGGACTCGCGACGCTGCAGCTCTATGAGGACGAGGCGCTGCTCACGCGCGTCGCCGCACTTGCGCCGGTCTGGGAAGAGGCCGTGCACACCCTGCGCGATGCCCCGCATGTGATCGATGTCCGTAACCTCGGACTCGTCGCGGGGATCGAACTCGCCCCGCGCCCAGATGCCCCGGGCTCACGGGCCTACGACGTCTTCGTCGAGGCGTTCTTCAACCAGGATCTCTTGGTGCGGAGCACGATGGATATCCTCGCCCTCTCCCCGCCATTGATCATCTCGCCAGCGCAGATCGAGGAGGTCGTCAGTCGGCTGCGGCGCGCCCTCGAGCGAGTCGCCTGACCCGCCGCCACTCGAGGGCGACGAGCACCCCGAGGAGGGTGATCGAGACGGTCGAGATGAAGCACCAGGGGCAGAAGGTGCCTAACACGACCCATTCAGCGTACTTGAGCCGGACGGTGAAGAGGATCGCGGGAAAGACGAGCCCAGCGAGGGCGATCACTGGGCCCCGCGCATCGGCGAGAGATTCGCGCGCGCCCCAGAGCGCGGCGAGTAACACCACGGTGTAGCCGATTGCGCCGATCAGCGCGACATCAACCCCGAGGCTCGAGGGGTCCTGCCAGGGCAGACGGACCCAGCTCCACTGACTGAACTGGACGACCGCACATCCTCCGTTCCCCCCACACGCGAGGGTGCCCGCCTTCCCGATCTTCCAAAGATGCAGATAGGTCGCGATGAAGGCGTTCACAAGCGCGATGAGTGCCACGAGCTGGCGATAGGTCAGCCCGAGGAGGCCATCGCGCGGGGTGTCGTCGCGAGACATCCGACTCAGTTGCCGAGTTCTTCGAGGCGCGGGTTCACGATGGAATTATAGATGGAACCGAAGGTAAAGCTGAGCCCCACCCCGCCGTTCAGTCGGTAGGCGGTGGCGAGGGCCCGCTGCCGAGTGAGGACCTCATCGTCGGAGGCGCTCCCGCGGGCGAGGAAGAGCTGATCGTTCACCTTGGCGGCCTCGCCGCGGAGCTCGATCGAGAGGCCGCGGGTGAGTCGGATGTTGGTCCGACCATTGAAGCCGAGGCTGTAGGTCCGGGCATCGTGGAGGTACTTGGTATAGCGAAGGGCGGCGTCGATCGTCCCCCAGGTCTGCCGGCTCTCCCCCGCGAGGATGGCGCGCGCGACCGGTCGGAATTCGGTCCGCTGCCCGTAGATCGTCTCCTCGCGGTAATCGAAGTAGCGTCCCCCGATGGAGATGATCCCGAGGAGCTGGCGGCTCGTCGCCTCCTGCCAGGGGAAGAGGTTGTACTCCGCCGCCGCCTCGAGCGAGCCATAGAGGTCCTGATTCCGGAACTCGGTGAAGCCTGCGTTGGCGCGCCCGGCCACCGACCAATGGTCACTGAGACTGCGCACGATCCGTGCGCCGGCATCGGCGTTGCGGAGGATGAAGCGTCGCTCCGTGGAATCGGAGAGCTTGAAGCGATTGAAGCGGTATTCCTGCCCGCCCCAGAAGGTGACCTTCCACGTCTCGGTCACGCGCGAGGCGCTGACGTTGCTGGTGAGCTCATAGTTGCTCGCGCGACTCTCGGCGCTCCCACCCCCATTCGCCCGGAGGCGGTAGACCCAGAGATTCCACGGGTCCTGCACCGCCGAGAGGTCGGGGGCCGCGGGGGCGTCCTTCGGCACGGCGTAGGCGACGGAGAAGCGTTCCTGTCCTGGCAGGCGCGTCAGATAGGGGACGAGCCCGAGCTTCATGACCCGTGCGAGCTCCCGCCGCCGGAGATCCTCGGTGGTGTTGGGAGGGAGCTGGGTCGTGAGGGTATCGCCCCGTCCGGCGAATCGGCGCTGGCCGAGGAAGGTGAGGGTGTAGGCACCGCCTCCGCTCGCCGTGCCGAGTCGGGTGATGAGGAGATGCACGTCCCCATCGAGTCGATCCTGCGTCCAGAGGGCGAAGGGGAGTTCGTTGATGAAGAAGTTCCGATCGCAGCCACCGAATTGGCAGTCGAGGAAGACGCGGAGGCGTGGATCGCGGTCGCTCTGGGCGCCGGTGACAGCGGGGAGGGCCGAGACGAGGAGCGCGCCGACGAGGCCGGCGCGCCGAAGGGTGCGGAGGATAGGCATCGAGGAGAGTACGTCGAGGGACAGCCAAGTGTTGAGTGGTGGACGCAGGCGATTCGCCAGGCGGCGCCTGACTGCAGCCTATGATGCGCGGTCGAGCCCGAGCTGCAGGAGTCGATCGAGGAGAGCAGGGTACGGGAGCCCATCGTGCGCGGCGGACTGCGCGAACTCCTCGCTCTGCGCGATGTCAGGATTGGGATTCGCCTCGAGGAAGTAGCTCCGTCCCTCGGCGTCGAGTCGGAAGTCGATGCGTGCGTACCCGGAGAGCTCGAGCAGCCGATAGATCCGCTTGCTGTCGCGGATCAGTTTGGTCATGACCTCCTCGGGGAGGTCGGTCGCGGGACCGATCACGACGCCATGGCGCTGCTGGAAGATGGGATCGTGCTTCAGCCGTTCCGTGGCGATCAGCGGTTCGTCGGCGGCGAGCGAGGTCTGTCGGAGCTCCCAGGGGGTGAAGGCGCGGAGGCGATCATTCCCCATCACGCTCACCGAGAGCTCGCGCCCGATGATGAACTGCTCGGCGATCGCATCGTGGCCGATCCGCTCATGGATGAAGCGCACACGCTCGGCGAGCTTCTCGTCGGAATCGACGACGGAGGCCTTCGCGATCCCGAGCGATGCATCGGCGACGAGTGACTTCACGATGAGTGGGAAGGTGAGGTCGCGCGGGCGGCGCGCCTTCTTTCCCCGCGGGAAGACGGCGAAGCGCGGGACCCGGATCCGGTGATGGGTGGCGAGCATCTTGGAGATCGCCTTCCCCCGCGCGAGGACGAGCCCGCGCGGGTTGCATCCGGTGTACGGGATCCGCTTCAGCTCAAGATATGAGACGACGTTGTGATCGTAGGTCGTCTCGCCGTAGAACTCCTCGAGGAGATTGAAGACGAGGTCGGGTTGGATGCGTTCGACGGCCTCGCGGATGGGGTGCAGCTCCCATTGCACGCCGAGGACGTGGACCTCGTGACCGCTCGCCCGGAGCGTGGTGATGACATCGGATTCCGTCTTGACGGCAAAGGCATCGCGCGCCGAGCGGGTCGCGTCCGCGTCCGGGGGGACGAGGTCAGGATGGGTGAGGAGGAGGACGCGGTGTCGCGGGATGCGTCCGCTCCTACCCGCGGACCGCCGCGACGACCGCCGCGGTGGTGAGCCCATACTCCGAATAGAGCCGCTGATACGGCGCGCTCGCGCCAAAGCCCTCGATCCCGATGACCACGCCATCGGTCCCGACCCAGCGGTACCAGCTCATCGGATGCGCAGCCTCGATCGCCACGCGCTTGGGGCCACGCGGCAACACGCTCGCGCGATACGACTCCGGCTGCGCGGCGAAGAGCTCCATCGAACACATCGACACCACGCGCGTCCCGATCCCCTGCTGCGCGAGCTCCTGATGTGCCGCGAGCGCGAGCTGCACCTCGGAGCCGCTCGCCATGAGGATGGCCGACGGCTTGGTCCCCGCTGGCGCGTCGACGAGCACATAGGCGCCCTTCGCCACCTCGCTCGCCGGGGCCGCGGTCGTGCGATCGATCAACGGCAACGCTTGCCGCGTGAGGACGATCGCGCTCGGTCCCGTCTTGTATTTGAGCGCGGCACGCCACGCCTCGGCGGTCTCGTGCGCATCGCCGGGGCGCAGCACCTGGAGTCCCGGGATGCACCGCAGCGAGGTGAGCTGCTCCACCGGCTGGTGCGTGGGGCCGTCCTCGCCGAGCCCGATGGAGTCGTGCGTGAAGACGTAGATGCACTGCTGCTTCATGAGTGCCGCGAGACGGATCGCCGGCCGCATGTAGTCCGCGAAGACGAGAAAGGTGCCGCCGTACGGGATCACCCCGCCGTGCAGCGCCATCCCGTTCATGATCCCACCCATGCCATGCTCGCGGATCCCGAAGTGGAAGTTCCGCCCCGTTCGATCCTTCGCGGAGAAGGGCGCGGCGCCCTTCACGTTCGTGAGATTGCTCCCAGTGAGATCGGCGGAGCCACCGATCAGCTCGGGGAGACTCGGGGCGATCGCGTTGATCACCACGCCTGAGGCGGCGCGGCTCGCGAGCTTCCCGTTCGAGGCATCGAAGGTCGGGAGCGCCTTCTCCCACGCGGCGGGGAGATCGCCATGCCAGCGACGCCCCAGTTCCTTGGCGAGCTCGGGATGCGTCTTCGTGTACGCCATGAAGCGCGTCATCCACTCCGCCTGCATCGCCACGCCGCGCGCCTTGGCCTCGCGCCAGTGCGCGAGTGACTCCGCAGGCACATGGAAGGGCTCGGTGCTCGGCCAGCCATACGCCTGCTTGGTGAGCGTGATCTCGTCCTTCCCGAGCGGCTCGCCATGCGCCTTGGCGGTATCGGCACGGTTGGGTGAGCCGAAGCCGATGATCGTGCGCGTGATGACGAGGGTCGGGCGCTGCGTGTCGGCCTTCGCCTCGGCGATCACGCGATCGATCGCGTCCTGATCGTTGACGTCGGCGAGATGGAGGACCTGCCAGCCATAGCTCGCGAAGCGCTGCGCGACGTCGTCGCTGCAGCTCAGGTCGACACGGCCGTCGATGGTGATGTTGTTGTCATCGAAGAAGCCGATGAGCTTGCCGAGCTGCTGGTGGCCCGCGAAGGAGGCGGCCTCATGCGAGATCCCCTCCATGAGGCAGCCATCGCCGGCGATGAACCAGGTGTGATGATCGATCGCCGCGTGCCCCTCACGATTGAAGGTCGCCGCGAGATGCGCTTCGGCGACCGCCATCCCGACGGCGTTGGCGATCCCTTGGCCGAGGGGGCCCGTGGTCGTCTCGACGCCTGGGGTGTGTCCCACCTCGGGGTGGCCCGGCGTCTTGCTCCCCCACTGCCGGAAGGCCTTGATCTCGTCGAGCGAGAGATCGTACCCCGAGAGGTGGAGCGTCGCGTAGAGGAGCATCGACGCATGGCCCGCGGAGAGCACCACGCGATCGCGATCGGGCCAGTGCGGATCGGCGGGGTTGTGTCGCACATGACGCGTGTAGAGCGCGTAGGCGAGCGGGGCGAGGGCCATCGGGGTCCCAGGGTGGCCGGATTCGGCCTGTTGTACCGCATCCATGGCGAGGGTGCGGACCGTGTCGATGGCGAGCTTCTGCAGGGCGGCGTGAGACATGCGCCGCGAAAGTTACGCGGTTCGGTACCGTCGTGCGATGCGGTCGGCGAGCACGGTGACGAGCGCCATGATCGTCTCCTGAGGGTTCACCCCGGGGGCGGTGGGGAGGAGGGAGCCATCGGCGACGAAGACGCCGGGGGCTCCCCAGACCTCACCGTGCGGGTCGCACCCGCTGGTGGTGCGATCGGCCCCAAGTCGTGCCGTGCCATTCACATGCGCGGAGAAGAGGGTGATCTGATTGGCGCCCATCGGGAGTCCGCGCAGGCGGTCGACCTCACGGTCGTGTCGGAGGGTGATGCCGGGGGAGTGCCCGGTGATCACAGACGTGGCGCCCGCGGCGAAGTGGATCCGCGCCGCCGCGACCATCCCCTCCTCCAGATGCCGCGCGTCGGCGGCGCTCAGGCGATAGCCAATCGAGAGCGACCCATCTCGGCGCGCCCGCACCTCTCCGTCAGACTGCCCACGCTGCGCGCCGTCGCGCGCGAGGATCACCAGCGCCCCGAGATGATCGAAGGCGAGCATCGTCTCGCGATGCGCGGCACCGAACCCCGAGGCCGCCGGGGCCCCGATCCCCGGATGCAAGGGCGGACTCTCGATCCAGACCCCGTAGCCGTTGGCATCGAGTCGATGGAACTGGTCGTTCACCGTGGTCATCGGGATCCCACCGGCGCCGTAGATCGGATGATCGTAGCGGCCGAAGACCCCGGTGGTCGGATGCAGACGGAGGAAGCGCCCGGTGCCGCCGCCCCCCATCCGTGAGCGCTGGAGCAATGCCGGCGTCTCGATCGCGCCCCCCGCGACGATCACGATCGGTGCCTCGGCGCGGAGCACATGCACCTCGCCGCTCGCGTTCGTGTGTCGCACGGTGAGCCGCTTCTTGGGGAAGGCGCCTTTCCGCTCGACGATCCGGATCCTCTCGACGGTCGCGTTCGGGAGGATCCGTGCGCCCGCCGCCTGGGCCCGTGGCAGGAAGATCTGCAGTCCGCCCTGTTTGGCGCCGGTGCGACAACCGTAGCCGCAGAAGCCGGTGCGCACGCACCCACGCGCATTGATGCGCACACTTCGCGCCGACCAACCGAGTCGGGCGGAGCCGTCGAGGATGATGCGATTGCTCGGAGAATGCGCGTCGTCAGGGACGATGCGCGCGTGGACCTCGTCCTCGATCTGATCGAAGGTCGGTGCGAGATCGGCGGGGCGCATCCCCTCGGTGCCATGCGCGGTGGCCCACTCATCGAGCACCCAATCGGGGGTGCGGAGCATGACCATCCAGTTCACGTTCGTCCCACCGCCGACGCCCACCCCTTGGACGATCGAGACGCCGAGGTCGTCGGTGGTGCGCTGGCCTCCCTCGGCGTAGAGGTGCCCGAGGGCATCGAGCTCGACCTCGGTGAAGTCGTGGCCATCGCGGAGGGCGCCTGACTCGAGGATCAGCACATCGAGGCCTGACTCGGCGAGCCGTGCGGCGGCGACCGCGCCGCCAGCGCCGGTCCCGATCACGATGGCATCGGCGCGGAGGGTCTTCTCGTCGAGGGCGAGCGGCGTGAGCGTCGAGGTGAATGGCGGGGGATGATGTGCCGTCCCGGGCGCTGCGGCGCGCGCGACCGGCTCGGTGTCGGTCTCGGCGCCGGGGAGCACCCCCTCCCATGAGAACAGCGGTCCGCGGGTGTGATACGGGCCGTGATAGCCGATCTCGTGGTGGGCCGCCGGCGTGGTGTATTCGGTGAAGATGACGAGGCGGCGGATCGCCTGCGCGATGGTACGGAAGGCGGCGACGGAGGAGGTGAGCCAGCGCTCGAACTGCCGGTCTTGGCGCTCCGGGGACTGTGCGAGGAAGGGGCGCGGGAGGAGGCCGCTCGTCAGCGCGCTCGCTCGCGACCCGAAGAGGGTGAGCGCGAGCCGGAGGTCGCGCTGCTTACGAGAGGAGAGCCCGCCGATCCGCGCCAGGAGTGCGCGCATCAGTGCGTCGCCACGCGCCGGATCGGTGAAGGCGTGCGGGACGATCCGCCGGGCCGCCGCCTCGAGCGTGGCACGTTGGGTCGGAGAGAGGGCAGGCCGGTGGGGCACGACGGAGAGATAGCGCAATCCTCGTCGGGAGACCAACATCGCGCCCCATGCGGACGTAGCTTTCCCGTATGGAGGGACCCTCCGTCACGACCGCTGCAGGCCCCACGCTCCCCAAGGAGCTGGTGGATCTACTTGTCGAATTCTCGGTCGGCATGGTGAAGGCGGCGATCTATCCCCCTGGGCACCCCATCCTCGATACGGTGTCGACCGGGGTGCTCGGGCGATTGAACGCGGTACTCGCCACGCGGCCCGCCCTCGTCATCGGCGTGGCGCCCATGCAGCTGATCGTCGATGCCATCGCCACCGACCCGAACCATCCGGTCTTACGGGCGTTGGCGACGCGCTTGCATCAACATCAGATCGGATCGATCCGCATCACCCCTGGGGTGACGGTCGACGAGCTCGAACGCCTGATGCAGACGCTCGGGACCGCTGGGTCGGGGATCGACCGTCCACTCGGACTCGAAGGCCCCGACGTCCTCGCGCAGTGGCCGCATCTCCGGTTGATGGCGCTGAGCTTCTCGTCCCTCGCGTTGGCCGACGGGGAGACGCTCTCGATCGATGATGCGGAGGCACTCTGGATCCGCCTCGTCCAGATCGCGCTCCCCGACCTCGCGGTCTCCGGGACCGAAATCGAGCATGCCCTCCCCGCCACCGTGGCCGAGGCGATCGAGCGCCATGAGGGCGACACCGAGTACGACCAGACGGTGATGATCGTCCTGTATCAGCTGTCGATGGCGATTAACACCAGAGGGGGCCGCGATGCGAGCGGCACCCGTCTCCGGGTCTCCGCCTTGGTGCAGAAGCTCGGGCAGAGGACGCTCGAGCGGCTCTTGCATCTGGGTGGCGACGCGACGCGGCGCCGACGATTCCTGCAGGAGGTGGTGGGTGCCGTGACGACGAACGCGGTCCTCGCCCTCGCGGTGGCGGCGGCCACCGTCTCGCAGCAGACCATCTCCACGGCGATGCGGGGGATGCTCTCCAAGCTTGCCTCACAGGCAGAGGAGGGGACGGGGGACCAGGCCGCCATCGCCGATGTCGCGTTGCGTCAGCAGGTGACGGAGTTGATCGAGCGGTGGACCCGCGGTGAGACCGATCCCTCGGTGTATCGGGCCGCACTCGACCGGTTGGCGGCGCGTGACCCCATGGCCAGGCCGACGGATGAGGCGACCCCGGTCGAGCCGTCGCGTGTGCTCGCGATCGGATTGGAGATCGAGACCCTCGGTAGCTCCATGTGGCCGGCGATCGACGAGATGATCACGCGTGGCGAGATCGAGGGGCTGATGGATCTCGTGGATCAGGCGCCAGCGGCCTGGATGCGGGATGCCCTCTGGGCGGCGATCGCGACGCCTGCCCGGCTCGATGCGCTCACCCGGCGCCACCCCTTTCCGCACCGCTCCGTCGAGCGGCTGATAACGCGGATGGGGATCGCGGCGGTCCCGGTCCTCGTCGATGCCTTGGAGGCGGTCACGGATCCAGCAACGATCGAGCGCTATCTCGGGTTGCTGGAGCAGATCGGCGCGCCGGTCGCGCGGGCCCTCGTGCCGCATCTCACCATCGTCCGCTGGACGACGCTGCGGTCGCTACTCGTCCTCTTGGGACGACATCCCACCTGGACGTCGGCCTACGATCCGGGCGCCTTCAGTACGCATCCCGATGTCGGGGTACGGCGCGAGGCGATCCGCGAGTTGCTCCGCGATGCGCGGCAGCAGGGAGCGACCATGGCCTGGGCATTCGTGGACCCTGATGAGACCATCGTCCGACTGTCCTTGGCCGCGGCCATGGGGCACTGTCCGCGAGAGGTCGCTTCCGTCCTCAAGGTGCGGGCCGATGATGAGTTGTTGCGTCCCGAGATGCGCGCGCTCGCGGTCCGGGCGGTGGCCGGTCACACGGCACCGGAGACCCCGATCTGGCTGGCGAGTCGCGTGATGCGGCCCGCCCGACTCCTCCGCCGCGCCACGCTGTTGCCGACCACGCCCGAGCTCCTCGCAGCGGTCGAGGGTGTGGCGGTGCATTGGGGGTCACACCCCGCGGGCCGTGAGGTGTTGACCCTCGCGGCCATGAGCAATGATCCTGCGGTGCGGGCGGCGACGATGGTGCGGCGGAGGGGAGGCTGATGGCGGCAGGCAGATTCCTGACGGCCCTCACCAAGGCCCTCACATCCATGCAGTTGTATGGCGCGCAGCACCCTGGACGACAGGGTGCGATGGCACAGGCCTACGAGGCGCTGCGCCGCTTGATGGAGACGGATGTGCGCCCGCGCTTCACCTTCATCGGCGATGAAGCGATCTACAACGACCTGCCTCTCCGATCGCTTCGTGGGTGGGATTGGGCGGCACGTTTCGACACCGTCGGGGTCCAGCGCGTCGAGATCGATCCCGAGACCACCCAAGAGGATCTCGAGGCCTTCCTCGGCGAGGTGTACGATCTCCTCTATCACCCGACGGTCGATTCGTCGGTGACGAGTCATCGGCGCCGCTCGACGATCCGATGGGGCGCGGTGGGGATCCGCGATCAGCGGTATCAACAGAAGGCCGAGCCGTCGGACTCGCTGGCCGATGCGAGGCGGCGGGCCGTCGTGCCGCTCATGGAGGAGGGAGCGGCGGTCCGCTTCATCCACGACGAGGTCCGAACGACCGGACAGATCCCCTTGCTGGAGGCGGAATCGGTGATCCGCTCCCTCTCGGCGGCCATGCATGCGGAGCCGGCGGTGGTCCTCCCGTTGGTGACGATGGCTCCGGTCGACCAGTACCTCACGACGCACGCCATCAATGTCGCGGTGCTCACGATGGCGCTCACCGAATGGCTAGGGCGTGGGGCCGCGGATGTCCGGGCGTTCGGGCTGGCCGCCCTGTTGCACGACATCGGCAAGGTCCGCATCCCCACCGAGGTACTCGTCAAGCCCGGTCGGCTCACCGATCAGGAGCTCTCCCTGATCCGTCAGCATCCCGAGGAGGGCGCGCGCATCATCTATGAGAGCGACACGCGACTCGATCTCGCGGCGACGGTCGCATACGAACACCATATCTGGATCGATGGTCGTGGGTACCCCCGCCTCCTCTTCGCCCGCGCCTGTCATGTCGCCAGTCTTATCGTCCATGTCTGTGATGTGTATGATGCACTGGCCTCCGTGCGGCCCTTTCGCGAGGGGATGGCTCACGACGATATCCTCTCGATCATCGAGCAGGGTGCCGGCGTCGAGTTCGATGCCGATATTGCCTTGGCGTTCCTTTCGATGATGCGCCGGTGGGAGACACGCGCTGCCTCGACGACCGAACCCTCTCTCCTTCCCTCACTCCCCCAACTCACATGATGACGCACCTGTCCGTGTCCCGTCGTTCTCTCGGTTCGCTCTGGTCCATTCGGCTCGTGCTCGGGCTGGCGCTGCTGGGCGCGGCGGCCCCACTCATCGCCCAGACGATCCCCGCCGCGTCGCTCTCCCAGGTGCGATGGCGTGAGCTCGGTCCGGCGCGTGGTGGCCGCTCCGTCGCCGTCGCCGGTTCCACGAGCCGCGTGAACGAGTACTGGATGGGGACCACCGGCGGCGGGGTCTGGAAGACCGTCGATGGTGGGGTGAACTGGCAACCGATGACCGATCGCGCCTTCGGTGGGACGATCGGTGCGATTGGCGTCGCGGAATCAAACCCCGATATCGTCTATGTCGGCGGCGGCGAGACCGACATCCGCGGGAACACCTCGCATGGCGACGGGCTCTGGAAGACGACCGATGCTGGCCGCACCTGGACCTCGATGGGGCTCAAGGAGACGCGGCACATCGGGCGGGTGCGCGTACACCCTACGAATGCCGACATCGTCTATGTCGCAGCGCTCGGGCACGCCTTCGGTAACAATCCAGAGCGTGGCGTCTTCAAGACGACCGATGGCGGGAAGAATTGGACGAAGGTGCTCTATCGCAATGACTCCACGGGCGTCTGGGATCTCATCCTGGATCCGAGCGACCCGAACACGCTCTACGCGACCTTCTGGCATGCGTATCGTCGCCCCTGGATGCTCAACTCTGGCGGGCCCGGCAGCGGGATCATGAAGTCGACCGACGGTGGGACCACCTGGCGTGAGATCACCAATAATCCCGGGCTCCCGAAGGGACTCCTCGGGAAGATCGGGCTCGCGATCTCGCCGGCGAACCCGAAGCGGATCTGGGCGCAGATCGAAGCCGATTCGGGTGGCACCTATCGCTCTGATGATGCGGGCGCGACCTGGCAGTATCTCAACGGCGATCGCAATCTCCGCCAGCGCGCCTGGTACTACTCGCGCCTTGTCGCCGACCCGAAGGACACGAACGTCGTCTATGGACTCAACGTCTCGTTCTTCCGTTCGACCGATGGTGGGAAGAGTTGGCGGCAGCAGATCAGCGTCCCGCACGGCGATAACCATGATCTCTGGATCGCGCCGAACGATCCGCAGCGGATGGTGCAGGCCAACGACGGCGGCGCCAACGTCTCCTTCAACGGCGGGCAGACCTGGACCGATCAGGACTTCGCCACCGCGCAGTTCTATCACGTCTCCGCCACGAACCACTTTCCGTATAAGGTCTGCGGCGCCCAGCAGGACAACTCCACCCTCTGCGGCCCGAGCCGGCAGGCGGGGGGGATCGGGATCGGCGATTGGGATGACGCTGGCGGTGGCGAGTCGGGCTATGTGACCGCTGACCCCAAGAACCCCGACATCGTCTATGCCGGGAGCTATTCCGGCTACCTCACGCGCAAGGACATGCGCACCGGGCTCGAGCGGAACATCAACGCCTGGCCCGACAACCCGATGGGGTGGTCGTCAGAGGACATCAAGTACAAGTTCCAGTGGACCTTCCCGATCGTGATCTCGATGCACGATCCGAAGGTGCTCTATGCGGGGGGCTCGAGCCTCTTCCGCTCGACGAACGAGGGGCAGTCGTTCGACATCATCTCCCCCCCGCTCGCGCGCAACGACCCCAAGACCCTCGGTCCCTCCGGCGGCCCGATCACCAAGGACCAGACCGGGGTCGAGACCTACGGGACGATCTTCACCCTCGCCGAATCCTACCAGAACAAGAACGTCCTCTGGGTCGGGACGGACGATGGGTACGTGCAGCTCTCGCGCGATGGCGGGAAGAATTGGAAGAATGTGACACCGAAGGGGATCGGGGACTTCTCCCGCATCTCGATCATCGAGACCTCACGCTTTGCTGACGGCACGGCGTATCTCGCCGCGAACCGCTTCCAGCTCGACGACTTCCAGCCGTTGCTCTACAAGACCACCGACTTCGGAGCGACCTGGACCAAGATCGTCACCGGGATCCCGGGCGACGAGTTCACGCGCGTGATCCGTGAGGATGAGACGCGGCGCGGGCTCCTCTACGCGGGGACCGAGCGCGGGGTTTTTGTTTCGTTCGATGACGGCGCGCAGTGGCAGCGCCTGCAGGGGAACCTCCCGCCGGTGCCGGTGCACGATCTCGTCGTGAAGGAAGGCGATCTGATCGCCGGGACCCACGGCCGCTCCTTCTGGGTGCTCGACGATCTCTCGGCGCTCCGCCAGACGACCGCGGCGGTCTTCGCCAAGCCGGCGCACCTATTCGCGCCGCGCGATGCCTATCGCATCGAGTGGGGCGGGGGCTTCGGGGGTGGTGGGATGCGTGGTCCCGGCGCCTCGGGGACGAATCCCGGTCAGAACCCGGCGACGGGGGTGATCGTGCGCTATCACCTCGCGCAGGCGGGGCAGCCGGTGAAGCTCGAGTTCCTCGCGCCCAATGGTCAGGTGATCAAGACGTATGAGTCCGCTGACTCGGCGGCGCTCGCGGCGGAGCGGGCGGCGGCGCAGAACGCGCCGGGGGGTGGCCGCTTCGGGGGCGGGGCGGCCCAGCGCCCGGCGAATGCGGCAGGGATGAACACCTTCGCCTGGGATATGCGCTATCCCGACGCGAGCGCCTTCCGTGGGATGATCATGTGGGCGGGGTCGGTGCGCGGCCCGATGGCGCCGGCCGGTACCTACACCGTGCGGATGACGGTCGGGACCGCGGCCCTGCAGGTCGCGACCTTCAAGCTCCTCAACGATCCGCGCACCACAGCGACCGAGGCCGATCTCCTCGCGCAGTTCACTTTCCTGATGAAGATCCGCGATAAGACCACCGAGGCGAACGACGCGGTGAAGCAGGTCCGGTGGGTCCGCGGTGAGATGGAGGACCGTCTCGCGGGCGCGCCGCAGCTCCGCCCGATGGCGACGGCGATCGACTCGGCGATGTCGCGCGTCGAGCACGAGGTCTATCAGGTGAAGAACCAGAGCGGACAGGATCCGCTCAACTTCCCGGTGCGCCTCAACAACCGGATCGCGGCGCTGAACGGCGTGGTGGCGTCGGGGCCCTATCTTCCCACGGCGCAGTCGGAGCAGGTCTTCGCGGAGCTCTCTACGGCGCTCGGCGTGCAGCTGACGCAGCTCAAGAAGGTGTTCGACACCGATCTCAAGCGGCTCAACGACGAGCTCCAGAAGCTCGGGCTCGCACCGATCGTCCCGAAGGCGGAGGAGAAACCGGCGACGCGGCCCGCGCCGGTGATGGATGACGATCTCGCCGACGAGGTCGTGCCGCAGTGAGTGTAGCGGCCTCGGTGGGAGGGTCGGGGGGCGCGATGAGCGCCCCCCTTCTCGTCCGTGACGCGACCGATGCAGATCACGCGATAGTTCTCGCGATGAACAACGCCGCGACGCCGAACGTGAACGCGCTCGACCCCGCGCCGTGGGCCTGGCTCGTCGCGCACACCACGCACTATCGCGTGGCGGAGGATGCGGAGGGGATCGCGGGGTTCCTGCTCTGTGTGCCGTCAGGCTTGTCGTACTGGAGTCAGAACTACGCCTGGTTCACGGCGCGGTTCGATTCCTTCTTGTATATGGATCGGGTGGTCGTGGCGGAGCGGGCGCGGAATCGTGGCGTCGGCACCGCGTTGTACCATGACCTGCATGCGGCGGCGCAGGGGCGCTGGCCGCGGATCACCCTCGAGGTGAATCTCCGTCCGCCGAATCCTGGGTCGCAGCGCTTCCACGAACGGCTCGGATACCAGCCCGTCGGGGTACGCGAGTCGGATGGTGGGGCGTACGCCGTGCAGATGTACGAGCGCGCGATCATCTGACACCCCGCACGCCCGATTCGGGCATGCGGCACACGCGTCAGCCGCGCGCGGGGACGGTGGTCCCGTCGACCGCCATCCCCATCGCATGGATCCCCTTGTCGACGTAGATCGTCGTGCCGGTGATCCCGCTCGCGAGTGGCGAACAGAGGAAGGCCGTCGCCGCCCCGACCTCGGTGGCCTCGAGGCGCTCGGTGAGGGGGGCGTTTCCCTCGCAGTAGGTCACCATGTCATCGATGATCCCGATCGCACTTGCGGCGCGCGAGGCATAGGGGCCGGCTGAGATGGTGTTGACGCGGATGCCGTAGCGGCGCCCGGCTTCGAAGGCGAGGACGCGGGTGTCACTCTCGAGCGCGGCCTTGGCGGAGGACATCCCACCGCCGTAGCCCGGGATCGCCTTCTCGCTCGCCATGTAGGTGAGAGAGGCGACCGCGCCACCGCGCCGCATGAGCGGGCCGAAGGCACGGACCATCGAGACGAGGGAGTAGGCACTCGCGCTCACCGCGGCGAGGTAGCCGGCGCGCGAGGTGTCGATGAGCGCCTTCTTGACCTCGGGGCCATTGGCGAGGGAGTGGACGAGGATTTCGACCGAGCCCTCGCCGAAGTCCGCACGCATGCGTTCGGCGAGACCGGCAATCGAGAAATCCCCGACGTCCTTGTAGCGCTTGCTCTCACGGAGCTCCGCGGGGGCATCCTCGAGTTGATCGAAGACGGCGTCGAGGGGATAGATCTTCTCGAAGCTGAGGAGGGACCCGTCCATGAGGCGCCGCGATTCATCGAGCTTCCCGCGCTCGAGCAGATTCAGGAAGATGTTGAGCGCTGGGGGCCAGGTGGCCACACAGACGGTGGCGCCGGCCTGGATGAGGTGCTTCGCGATGGCCCAGCCGAAGCCGTTGTCGTCGGCGACGCCCGCGACGAGGGCGCGCTTGCCGGAGAGGTCAATGGGGAGCATAGCGTGATATCGCCGGTTCAGAGGGGGGAGGCAAGGGGATGAGCGGCTCGGCTCAGCCGATCACGGACCCCCTCCCACGCAGGATCCACAGGTGGATGCTCCACGAGGATGCGTGCGCAGCCGGCGTCATCGCAGGTGTGGAGTGCCTGATAGAGGTCGGCCGCGTACCCGGCCGCGTCCGCAGGGAGCGGGAGGTGGAAGATCTGTGCCGGATAGGAAGATTCCCGAGCACTACCGCTCCAGGTGATGAGTCCGATGCGCGCCGGTTGGACCTCGGTCGCCACGCGAACGACCATGGCATCGATATCCTTCGCTTCGGTAAGGACGACCGGCGCGCGTGGCGCATAGTGCCTCGCCATCATCCCCGGCGACGGCCGCGGGGTCTCGTCATCCACGGCCTTCGCCGGTCGTGCGAGGGGACCGGTGATCGCCTCGAGCTCCGCTTGGGTGATGGTCCCCGGACGCAGGAGCATTGGCACCGGCCCGGAGAGATCGACGACGGTGCTCTCGATCCCGACGTTCGTGCGCCCGCCATCGAGGATGCACTCCACACGATCGCCGAGTGCGCGCTCCACCTGCTCGGCGGTGACGGGAGAGAGTTCGGTGAAGCGGTTCGCGCTCGGCGCGGCGATCGGGAGTCCGGTGGCCTCGAGCAAGGCGCGCGCCACCGGGTGCGCCGGAGAGCGAATCGCGACCGTGGGGCCACCCCCGGTGATCACATCGGGGACGATCGCCTGACGCGGGAGGACCAGGGTGAGCGGCCCCGGCCAGAAGCGTTGCGCGAGCGCCTCTGCCATCGGCGGCCACTCGGTCA